>LFSF01000042.1 GCA_001512665.1 Clostridiales bacterium DTU073 | reverse complement strand
TGCTTAAAACTAATACAGGGGTTTTGTAAAAAAATGTAAGGCAATTAAACTTGCAATCTGCAAGTATTTAGCGAAAAAAATACGGCTATTGACACTGGTTTAAGGCTAATCTTATAATGTATGGGGTAGAATCTAAAGAAATTATTGAAACATAATATGTACTAGGAAGGGTGGTTTCCATATCTATTTATCTTTCAAGTTTAATAGCTGGTTTACTGACGGGAGTAGGAGCACTTATTTCTATTGCCATAAAAAATCCTTCCGATAAATTACTTTCTTTATCTTTAGGATTTGCTGCAGGAATAATGTTAGGGATTTCAACCTTTAGTTTAATTCCCGAAAGTTTGGAGTTAGGGAATATTTATTTTTGTGCCTTGGGGTTTGTAAGCGGAGCTGGTTTTTTAGGTCTGCTTGATTATGGATTACCGCATATCCACAAAAATGAAATGGAATATGATGAATACAAAAAAATGGGTTATTTTATTGCTATTGGAATTGCCGTGCATAATCTTCCGGAAGGAATCGCGATCGGCGTTAGTAATGAGGTTTCCGTAGTAATGGGTTTTTATATGGCTGTGTCTATCGGTATTCACAATATTGCTGAGGGACTTAGTGTGGCAATGCCTTTGAGCTTGAGCCCTAATATGAAAAAATCGAGGATAGTATATATTACTACTATTACCGGTTTAGCTACGCTTTTAGGTACTATTATTGGGAAAGCTATAATAACCATATCTGCCTTTTTTATTTCTGCTTCTTTAGCTTTTGCGGCAGGAGCGATGATTTATATTACAAGTGCGGAGCTGATTCCTAAAAGTCATCGTTCATATGGCAAGTATGCTAATATAGGAATTGTGGCGGGAATTTTATTTTCTTTGTTTTTAAGATAAAGCGTAATGTTATAATAATATTATCTATGATTAGCTATTTTTATAGAACTATTTATTCTAAACTTGATAGTATAGAAAGAGAGGGATAAATCTTGCTTCAATTAAAAAATATAACTTATATACCAGAAGGCGACAAGGATGCCAATCCTGTTTTGCAAGATATTAATTTGACCTTAGAGAGAAACCGTTTTTATGTAATTACGGGTCCGAACGGTGGCGGAAAATCTTCATTAGCGAAGATTATTATGGGTATTTATCAGCCCACTTCAGGAAAAATATTTTTTGAAGGGCAAGATATTACAGAACTAAGCATAACAGAGCGGGCGAGTTTAGGTATTGGGTATGCTTTTCAGCAACCACCTCGTTTTAAAGGGATTACCGTTGAGGAATTACTCAGGCTGTCCACTCGTAAAAATGGGCAGAGTTCTGACGGCAATGGAGCGGGATGCAATTTTTTATATGATGTGGGATTGTGTCCCAAGGATTATGAACAAAGGGAGGTAAATGCCAGTCTTTCCGGCGGTGAATTGAAACGGATAGAAATAGCTTCACTTTTAAGTAGAAACTGCCGTCTTGCCATTTTCGATGAGCCTGAAGCAGGTATAGATTTATGGAGCTTTAGTAGATTAACGGAGATATTTACAAATTTAAAAAAGAAGGATGGTACTTGTACGGTAATAATTTCCCACCAAGAAAGGATACTGGCTTTAGCTGATGAAGTTATTGTGTTAGCCGAAGGGCAAGTTAAGGAAAAAGGCGATAAGGAAGACCTTTTAGACGGAATTATTAATAGATGTGATTGTCGTAAAGATTGTGTAGAAAGGGCATGAGTATAAAATGGAAAGAACTGATCTGGATTTATTGTTTAAGATAGCTGATTTGCATGAAATCCCTCAAGGTGCTTATAATATCAGAAAAAATGGTGAGGGAGTTAAAAGACATTCTACGGCAAATATCGAGATTAAGCCGAAAGAAGACAAACCGGGGATTGATATAATTGTGAAGCCGGGGACTCGCGGCGAAAGTGTACACATTCCGGTGATTATTACCGCTGAAGGATTAAATGATTTGGTCTATAATACTTTTTATATTGGTGATTATGCTGATGTGTTGATTGTTGCCGGTTGTGGGATTCATAATCCGGGTTCAACTAAATCACAGCATGACGGTGTGCATAATTTTATTATCGGCAAAGGTGCTCATATTCGCTATGTAGAAAAACATTATGGCGAGGGAGAGGGGACTGGCGAAAGAATCCTTAATCCTCAGACCAACATTGAGTTGGCAGAAGGGGCAACTGCAGAATTAGAAATGGTACAGATTCGTGGTGTAGATTCTACAAAAAGGGAGACTAAAGCAGTGCTTGGTAAAGGGGCACATCTTTTAATTACGGAAAGACTGTTAACTCACGGTCAGCAAACTGCCGAATCTGATATGAGCGTTGATTTGGAAGGTGAAGATTCGACAGTACAGATTATTTCACGTTCAGTGGCCCAGGAAAAATCAAAACAGATCTTTTATCCACGGGTTGCGGGTTTTAATAAATGCCGAGGACATGTACAGTGTGATGCGATTATCATGGATCAAGCTACCGTAAGGGCTATTCCTGAAATCACTGCACATCATGCCGATGCTCAATTAGTACATGAAGCAGCGATAGGAAGAATAGCCGGAGAACAGATTATTAAATTAATGACTTTAGGTCTATCGGCTAAAGAAGCAGAAGAAACAATTTTACAAGGATTTATGAAATAAATGTAAAGACAGAGTAGAAAGTTTTGTGAGAAAAATTATAGTGGATAGAGGTTAAGAAGAAAGTAGATTGTAAAGAAAAAGGCTTTGCTGTTGGTTAAACAGCAAAGCCTTTGTTGTAAGAGCCTTTTTAATTTATTCCTGTGAGGATAAATTTTTGTAGAATTCATACCTCTCCTTAGCATCCTTTTCTGCCTGCTCAAACAGTTTTTTAGCTTCATCCGGGAAGGACTTTAAGAGAGAAGAGTAACGTACTTCCCCAAGAATGAAATCTTGGAAACTGCCCTTAGGTTCTTTAGAATCAAGAATGAAAGGATTCTTGTTTTCTTTTTTCAACATAGGATTATAGCGATAGAGATGCCAGTAACCGGCTTCTACGGCTTTCTTTTGCTCTAATTGTGAATATTTCATGCCGGCTTTAATTCCATGGTTAATACAAGGAACATAAGCAATAATCAAGGAAGGACCTTTATATGCTTCAGCTTCGGCAAAGGCTTTGACCAGTTGATTCTGATCAGCACCCATCGCAACTTGTGCCACATAAACATAGCCATAAGTGGCCGCGATCATGCCCAAGTCTTTCTTCTTAATTCTCTTACCGGCTGCAGCAAATTTGGCGACAGCACCTGTAGGAGTAGATTTAGAAGCCTGCCCACCGGTATTGGAATAAACTTCTGTATCAAAGACCAGAACATTGATATCTTCGCCGGAGGCTAAAACATGGTCCAGTCCGCCATAACCAATATCATAGGCCCAACCGTCTCCACCGAGAATCCAAGTAGAAGGTTTCACAAGGAAATCTTTTTTAGCGGAGATTTTTTTAACAACAGGAATATCGGCATACTTATCCAGGAGAGGACGAAGAATAGCAGATGCTTCTTTGGATTCGTTGCCATCATCCTTGCCGGCAAGCCATTTTTCGAAAGCGGCTTTTAATTCTACCGGGAGATCCTGACTTAAAGCTTCTTTCATTAGTTCGGCAATTCCATTACGAATTTGTTTAGAACCTATAGCTAAACCAAGACCATGTTCCGCATTATCTTCAAAGAGGGAGTTTGCCCAGGCAGGTCCTTGCCCCTTAGCATTAGTACAATAGGGAATACTTGATGCAGGAGCACCCCAAATGGAAGAACAACCTGTAGCATTGGTAATTACTAATCTGTCACCAAAGAGTTGAGTCAGTAGTTTAGCATAAGGTGTTTCACTGCAACCGGCACAAGCTCCCGAGAATTCCAGAAGAGGTTGTGCGAACTGACTGCCTTTAACACTATAGAGATTCCAAAGCCCTTCTTTAGTAGGAACTTTTACAGCATAGTTCCAGTTGTTAGCTTCTTTTTCTGTCATTTCTTCCAGTGGCTTCATTACGAGTGCTTTTTGTTTAGCGGGGCACGTTTCTACACAGTTTCCACAACCTGTGCAATCAAGAGGACTTACTTGCATACGGTAAGATAAACCGGCCAATTGTTTCCCAATGGCTTTTTTCGTGACAAAACCTTCCGGAGCTTTACTCATTTCTTCATCATTAAGCAGGATAGGTCTGATGGCTGCATGAGGACAGACATAGGAACACTGATTACACTGGATGCAGTTATCGGGTAGCCAATCCGGTACTTCGACGGCAATTCCGCGTTTTTCATATGCTGTATTACCAAGCGGGAAGGAGCCGTCTTCTCTACCTTTAAAAGCACTTACAGGTAACTTATCACCTTGTTGTGCATTCATGGGGCGAGCTACTTTTTTAATAAATTCCGGTACGTCATCTTCGCAAGTAGCAGCAGCTTCATCTACACAAGTAGCCCAATCTTTAGGTACATCTACTTTAACTAAAGCATTTAATCCTTCGTCGACAGCTTGATGGTTCATGGCTACTATTTTTTCCCCTTTACGACCATAGGTCTTTTGGATAGCTTCTTTTAATAAGACGACAGCTTTATCCAGAGGAATAACATTAGCCAGTTTGAAGAAGGCTGCCTGCATTACCATATTAATGCGGTTGCCAAGACCAATTTTAGCGGCAATGTCAACGGCATCAATAATATAGAAGTTAATGCCATTTTCTGCAATGTATCTCTTCATATTCGCAGGTAGTTTTTCTCCAAGTTCTTCAGGCTTCCAATTACAGTTCAAAAGGAAGGTGCCGCCTTTCTTTAAGCCTTCCAGCAAATCATACTGGTTAACATAGGCGGATTTGTGACAGGCAATAAAATCAGCTTCATCAATCAAATAGGTTGATTTAATCGGTTTTTTACCAAAGCGCAGGTGTGAAATGGTTACACCGCCTGATTTTTTGGAGTCATAGGAAAAATATGCTTGTGCATATAAGTCAGTATTATCACCAATAATCTTAATAGCATCTTTGTTGGCTCCTACTGTACCGTCAGAACCAAAGCCCCAGAACTTACACCGTGTGGTTCCTGCCGGAGCAGTAGAAACTACGCCTTTAACCGGAAGTGAGGTATGGGTTACATCATCGACAATACCAATTGTAAATTGGTTTTTCGGTGTTTCGGCTTTTAAATTATCAAAGACTGCTAGAATTTGAGCAGGAGTTGTATCTTTCGAACCAAGACCATAGCGACCACCCACAATTATCGGAGCGTCTTTCTTTTCGTAGAAAAGGTTACGTACATCTAAATAGAGGGGATCACCCAGAGCGCCAGGTTCTTTTGTTCTGTCGAGAACTGCAATTTTCTTTACAGTTTCCGGGAAAACCTTAAAGAAGTATTTAGCGGAGAAAGGTCTGTATAAATGAACTTTAATTACTCCAACCTTTTCTCCTTTGGCTAAAAGATAATCAATAGTTTCTTCGATTGTTTCACAAACAGAGCCCATTGCTACAATTATTCGTTCAGCATCGGGTGCTCCGTAATAATTGAAGGGATGATATTCTCTTCCGGTAATCTTGCTGATTTCAGCCATGTAGGATTCTACAATATCCGGTACCTTTTCATAGAAAGGATTACATGCTTCTCTGGCCTGGAAGAAGATATCCGGGTTTTGGTTGGTACCTTTTACGTAAGGATGTTCAGGATTGAGAGAACGTTTACGGAAAGCTTCTACAGCTTCCATATCCACTAATTGAGCAAACTCTTCATAATCAATTACTTCGATTTTTTGGACTTCATGAGAAGTTCTAAAGCCGTCGAAGAAATTAAGGAAAGGAACTCTGGATTTGATTGCTGCTAAATGGGCAACTCCACCGAGATCCATAACCTCTTGGACACTGCCTTCTGCCAGCATAGCAAATCCTGTTTGGCGGCATGCCATCACATCAGAATGATCTCCAAAAATGGAGAGAGCATGTGATGCTAAGGCACGTGCTGTTACGTGAAAAACTCCGGGTTGCAGTTCCCCGGCAATTTTATACATATTAGGTATCATAAGTAGTAAACCTTGTGATGCTGTATAAGTAGTAGTAAGAGCACCGGCGGATAAAGAACCATGAACAGCACCTGCCGCGCCTCCTTCTGATTGCATGGTTACTACTTTTACTGTTTGCCCAAAGATGTTTTTCAAACCATGGGCGCTCCATTCATCAACAAGTTCTGCCATTGGTGATGAAGGGGTGATGGGATAGATAGCTGCTACTTCAGTAAAGGCATACGAGACATGAGCTGCAGCCGTATTACCATCCATGGTTTTCATTTTTCTAACCATAATTTTCACACTCCTATATATAATATATTTATAAAAGTAGCTAAAAAAGGTAACTTCTGAAAAATTTCTATGCTAATAACAAGCAAATAACAGCTTAGACAGCAAAGAATAATTATAAACTATATTTTAGCGTATAGTAATAAATAATGCAATTAAGAAAATCCTTTCAGAGCATTATTTTTAAAATATTATCTATAATTCCCTAAAAATATGCTAAATAATATTTGCGATTAATGACTTGTAAGCATAATTAAGTGAAGTAAAAAGCGTAGTAGCTAAGCTAGTAAAATCAGTAAAACTACTACGCTTTTTTTGTATTAAAACATGGGGACAACGGCGCCTTCATAGGTGTTTTCGATAAACTCTTTGACCTTATCGCTCTTTAAAGCATTGCATAATGCTTGGATAGCAGGGTCATTCTCATTACCTTCCTTGACGCAGATGATGTTGGCATATGTTTGAGCAGCTTCAGAATCTTTATCTTCGATGGCTAGAGCGTCAGAGGTTGCGTTTAACCCAGCTTGAATGGCATAGTTTCCGTTAATGACGGCAAGGTCAACATCGGGTAAGGAGAGAGTGAGCTGGGCAGCCTCCAGTTCCTTGATCACTAAGTTTTTGGGATTTTCGGCAATGTCAAGTACAGTTGCAGAAAATCCTACGCCTTCTTTTAGCTTAATAAGTCCTTGTGCTTCCAGCAGATACAGAGCACGGGCTTCATTGGTACCGTCGTTAGGTACTGAAATAATGGCTCCATCTGCAAGCTGGTCGATAGAAGCTGTTTTCCCGGCATAGATACCAAAAGGTTCGTAATGGATGGCCGCTACTGAGACCAGGTGGGTATTGTTATCCTTGTTAAACTGATCGAGGTATGGTTTATGCTGGAAATAGTTAGCGTCTAAGTCACCGCTTTCTACATTGATGTTAGGTTGGACATAATCGGCGAATTCTACAACCTTTAACTCGATTCCTTCTTCAGCAAGGATTTCTTTGGCTACATTAAGGATTTCGGCGTGAGGTGTTACGCTAGCTCCAACAACAAGAGTAGTAGTAGGTGTTCCTTGCTCATCGGCTGTATTGGTGTTATTTCCGCAGCCGGTAATTAAAGTTAAGACAAGAATAAGTGCGATTAGAATAAGACTTGTTTTTTTCATTTTGATTCCTCCTATAATCATAAGTTAATAATTTATATGATCCGCTTTGCCAGATTAGCATTGCGGGTTATCGGTTTATGGTTTATTTGATGCGTTTATCACATTTTTTTGAAATCCAGGTTCCGATTTCCTGGAAGATTTGTACAATCAACACCAGAAGGGCAACCATGACTAGCATGACATCTGATTGTGAACGGTAATATCCATAGTTGATAGCGATGGTACCGAGACCGCCTCCACCTACGAATCCGGACATAGCCGAATAACCGAGAATGGTGGTGGTGGCAATAGCTGCACCGAAGATGAGGGAAGGTAAGGCTTCAGGTACTAATACTTTATAGACAACTTGCAGAGTGGAGGCACCCATAGAGAGAGATGCTTCAATCACTCCCCGATCTACCTCTTTGATTGAACTTTCTACTACTCTGGCCACAAAAGGTGCTGAGGCGATAACCAAAGGCACGATAGTTGCCGTTGAACCAATGGAAGTGCCTACGATGGCTCGGGTAATGGGAATGACTGCTACTAAAAGGATAATAAAGGGAACAGAACGTAGGATATTGACGATACCGCCGACAATTTGGTTGATAGCGGTATGGGGTTTAATTCCGTCTTTATCAGTTACATAAAGTAGCAGACCGACGGGTAAACCGATGATATAAGCAACAAAAGTAGAAACGACAGTCATATATAATGTTTCCAGCAAGCCGATCCACATTAGTTGAATCATATCACTGCTTAGCATGGTTATTCCTCCTCTCCATAAGTGATTTGCTCCTCATCCAGATAATTGAGCATTCGTTGGACGGTAGCAGGGTTATCCGGTAACTGTATAATCATATGTCCAAAAATCTTGTCATCGATATTTTTCGTATCGGCAAAGGCGATATTAACCGGTGCCCCGCATTTGAGAACCATATTGGCGATAATGGGGCGGTCAGTGGAGCTACCGTCAAAGACAAGACGTAAAAACTTCCCTTTCCCGGTAAATTTTTCAACATGCTCACCTTGTGGGTAAAGCAGCTTTTTTGCTGCTGTAGTTTTGGGGTTACGGAAAACCTCGTCAATTGTCCCTAGTTCTACAAGGCGGCTTTCCGCGATAATGGCTACGCGATGACAAATCTGTTCGATAACTTTCATTTCATGGGTGATGATCACAATAGTGACGCCAAGTTTTTGGTTTAGTTCTTTTAAGAGGGCCAGGATGGATTGCGTAGTTGTGGGGTCAAGGGCACTGGTAGCTTCGTCGCACAGTAAAACTTTGGGATTTGTGGCCAGTGCTCTGGCAATGGCCACACGCTGTTTCTGTCCACCGGAGAGTTGAACGGGATAGGCGTTTTCTTTATCTGTAAGTCCTACTACCTCCAGTAGTTCTTTGGCCCGGATTTTAGCTTTGCTTTTTGGTACACCGGCAAGTTCTAAGGGGAAACAAACATTTTCTAAAGCGGTACGTTGCATTAAGAGATTAAAGCCTTGAAAAATCATGCCCATAGATTGTCGTGCTTTTCTAAGTTCACGTTCCGAAAGTTTAGTCATATCTTGTTCATCCACGATGATGCGTCCTGAGGTTGGTTTTTCTAACAGGTTAATACAGCGTACCAGTGTACTTTTCCCGGCACCTGACAGACCGATGATCCCGAATATTTCACCGCGTTCAATGGAAATGTTAATATTATCTAGCGCCATTACGGTGTTTTCACCGGATTTAAAAGTTTTGTTAAGATTTTGGATTTGAATAATCGGGCTTTTGCTCATGTTTGTTCTCCTTTCTTGGGCAAAAAAAACGTCCTTGATGAATTCATCAAGGACGAGAGCAATTTGCTTCGTGGTACCACCTTGTTTTGCCCATATCTTACGATATGGACCTTTGAGAGTACAATACAATCAATACTCCTGCGCTGTTACGGGCGCTCCCGTCGCCGCCTGTGCATATTTCATAAAAATATGCAGTCGGGGCGCTGCTCCAAGACCATCTTCAGCAAAGCCTTCCGTACCCGTTCTCAGCAATTCGGGCTCTCTGTAGCGTATCTCTTTGCTTACTCTTCTTTTCATTGCTTTAAAGATAGTATTTATTCGGTTGTGTTAATCGATGAGAATAAAATTAATATGGAATGAAGTATAATCTTTTGTTTATAAATTGTCAATAGTTATGACAAAAAATTTTTTATTATGAAAAAACCTTGTGTTATTAATACAAAATCCATAAGGCTTAATTAGACATAAAATTTTGGTGCGGAAGGTGGGACTTGAACCCACACGCCTTGCGACACACGCCCCTCAAACGTGCCTGTCTGCCAATTCCAGCACTTCCGCAATATGCTCCTTGAGCGAGTCTCAAGCTCAAGCAACAAATATCTTACCACGGTTAAGTAATAAAGTCAAGAAATACAATTAAAAATGAATTAAATTTAAGTTTAATCTATTCGTTTATTTTTGGAGAGGCTTGTAAAATTTTCTCCGGAATGTCTTTAAATTTGGCAAAGTTTTTTTGGAAAGCCAAAGCCAGATTTTTTGCTTGTGCTTGATAATCTTCAGCGTTATCCCAGGTCTTTTCCGGATAAAAGATTTCTTCCGGTACCTCCGGACAGCTAAGTGGAATCTTGAAACCGAAAATGGGATCAATACGTGTAGGTAAGGTTTCCAGTTTTCCTTCTAAAGCGGCTTTAATTATTGCCCGTGTGTGGGGTATTTTAAATCTATGACCTACACCATAAGGTCCTCCTGTCCAACCTGTATTAATTAAATACACCCGCGTATTGTGCTTTCTCATTTTTTCGCCTAAAAGGTTAGCATATTTTACGGGCGAGAGCGGGAGGAAGGGGGCGCCAAAGCAAGCAGAAAATGTGGTCTGTGGTTCTTTAATACCTCTTTCTGTTCCGGCTAATTTACTGGTATATCCTGAAAGGAAATGATACATCGCTTGACTTTCATTAAGTATAGCAACAGGAGGAAGAACACCAAATGCATCAGCGGTCAAGAAAAAGATAACCGCCGGATGCCCGGTAAAACTGGGTGTTAAAGAGTTAGGTATGTAATCCATAGGATAAGCCGCTCTGGTGTTTTCCGTAATGGAAGCATCACTGAAATCCAATTCGCGTGTGTTCTCGTCCATAACCACGTTTTCGAGAACTGCGCCAAATTGCAAAGCATTGTATATTTGTGGTTCATCAATAGGACTCAGATTGATACATTTTGCGTAACAGCCACCTTCGATGTTAAAGATACCTTCATCTGACCAACCATGTTGATCGTCACCGACCAAACTCCTTTCCGGGTCGGTAGAAAGAGTAGTTTTTCCGGTTCCCGAAAGTCCGAAGAAGAGGGCGGTATGCCCTTTAGCATCCACATTAGCTGAACAATGCATGGAGAGGATATTTTGTTGTGGAAGCAGATAATTCATGAGCGTAAAAACTGACTTTTTCATTTCACCGGCATAAGAAGTACCGGCAATTAAAATCAGTTTTTCGGTTAAGTTTATCACTACAGCTACTTCGGAATTTGTGCCATGTTTTGCCGGATCGACCTTAAACCCAGGTGCAGCAATAATGTGGTAATCGGGTGTAAAGTTTTGGAGTTCTTCCTGTGTAGGCCGAATAAAGAGATGGCGGACAAAGATATTTTGCCATGCATGCTCATTGACAAAGCGTAAATTATAACGGTGATTAGGATCAGCACCACCAAAACCATCAAAAATGAAGAGTTCTTTATCTTTTAGATAATCCATCATATCATCATATAATCTTTGAAAATTCTTTGTGGAGAAAGGTTTATTTACTTCTCCCCAGTCAAGAACATCTTTACTAGTTTCATCTTGAACAAAAAATTTATCATTAGGTGACCGTCCCGTATATTTACCGGTAGTAACCAGGAGTGAGCCTTTTGGGGTAAGGCGACCTTCTTCCTTTTTAATAGCAATTTCCATTAATCTGGGAAGGGAAAGATTAAAATTAACATCGGGTCTATTTAGAATTTCTAAGTGCTTTTGTGCTTGTGTGGACATTAAAAACTCCTCCCAACTAAGTATTATATAAAATAAATTATAACACAGTAATAATCTTTATAAAAGAAATAATTTTCAATTCTAAAGTAGTTATTTATACATAAATATGAAGAGGTACATGATAAAGGTGTTAGTTAAAAACAATTAAATATAAAGGAGCGGAAAGCTTGATGACTATGGGAAAAATCAGAAAAATGTTTCCGGGAAATAATACTAGTGAAGGCTTCTATTCTTTTTATCATCAAATGATATTTTTCCCTGCGGAAAAGGTTTTCATCCTCAAAGGAGGTCCCGGATCCGGAAAATCCACTTTGATGAAAAAGGTAGGCGCAGAAATTGTTAAGAGGGGTTTTGCTGCGGAATATCATTATTGTTCGTCAGATAATGAATCCTTGGATGGGTTAGTTATTCCGGATTTAAAGATGGCTATTTTGGATGGTACTGCTCCGCATGTAGTGGATCCTAAATACCCTGGTGTTGTAGAGAACATGGTTAATTTAGGAGATTTTTGGGATGAACCGCTTTTACGCAGAAACAAAGAAAAAATTATTGAGATAAATAAACAGAAAGGGCAGATGTTTCGGTTAGCATATGAACATTTGCGGGAAGCAAAGGTAGTTCAAGAACAGCTGGAAAGCTATCATCAAGAAGCTCTTGATGTGGCAGGGGTTAGGAAGTTGCTTTTTTTTGTTAAGGAGTCTGCTTTAAACAGTATCACTCCGCAGTTTACGAAAGCGTGCGCGGTAAGACGTCTTTTTGCCAGTGCCAATACCTCCAGGGGTTATGTGCATCATTTAGATAGTATTCTGCAAGATGCGCGGAAGTTATATCTTTTACGTGGTGAAGTCGGTACCGGTAAAACGGGGTTTTTAAAAGCTCTTTATTATGAGGCAGTAAACCGGGGTATTGATCTTGAAGTGTATCATTGCCCTTTTGCCCCTCAAAGAATTGAGCTATTATATTTACCTCAACCGGCAATAGGTTTTCTTCGTGTGGATGAACCTTTGGCTTATGAACCTGTTAATCTTTACTCTTTACAAGCTTGCCGAGATTTAGATTTTGATCAGTTTCTTAAAACTAAAGAACTATTATTTTATCAACAAGAAAGGAAAGACGCTAAAAAACGTCTCCTGTTTTTGAGGAATGAAGCTTGGAATAAATTAAAGATGGCGAAAGTGTATCACGATCAGTTAGAGAAATTATATTTTCCGGCCATGAATTTTGAGGATGTTAATCAGAAAAGAGAAGAGCTGCTAGAAAAAATCTTGTCAGGAATTTAACATCCTATTAATTAATAAACAGTAAGGTATTGATCTAGCTCCCACTGGTGAACTTTAGACATATATTCTTTCCACTCATGATTTTTGGCGTCTAGGTAGCGATCTAAGATATGAGGTCCTAAAGTGTCTTTAACAAGATCGTCGGCTGCTAATGCTTCCAGAGCTTCCTGAAGAGAACTAGGCAGAGTATCGATGCCTTGTTCTCTTCTTTCTTGTTCGGTCAGTTCAAAAATATTACGATTGCATGGTTTCGGAGGTTCAATTTTATTTTTAATCCCGTCCAGTCCAGCCATTAAAACAACAGCTAAAGCTAAGTAAGGGTTGCAGGTAGGATCAGGACTTCTAAGTTCAATTCTGGTGGCAGAACCCCGTTTGGCCGGAATACGAATTAAAGGGCTGCGATTTTGCGCAGACCAAGCTATATATACCGGGGCTTCATATCCGGCAATAAGTCGTTTGTAAGAATTGACGGTAGGATTGGTTATGGCGGTAATGGCTTTGGCGTGTTTAAGAATTCCGCCAATATAATATAAAGCTTCTTTACTTAATTCGTTAGGACTGTTTTTATCCCAGAAAACATTGTGATCACCATGAAATAGCGATTGGTTCATATGCATGCCGTTTCCGGCCTCTCCGTAAATTGGTTTAGCCATAAAAGTAGCATGTAAACCATGACGCTGGGCTACGGTACGGACAATCATTTTAAAAGTAATGATTTTATCAGCAATGTCTAAGGCATCAGAGTATTTAAAGTCGATTTCATGTTGCCCGGGAGCAAGCTCATGGTGAGAAGCTTCTATTTCAAAACCGAAATTTTCTAAAGTCAGAACCATTTCACGGCGGGCATTTTCCCCTAAATCAACCGGAGAGAGGTCAAAATATCCTGCTTTATCATGGGTAAGTGTTGTCGATGAGCCATCTGGAGCAGTGTGAAAAAGGAAAAACTCAGCTTCAGGCCCCACATGAAAAGTATAGCCCATCTCTTCGGCTGCTTTGAGGGCGCGTCGTAAAACATAACGAGGATCACCGCTAAAGGGGATACCGTCAGCAGTATAAATATCACAGATTAGTCTGGCTACTTTACCTTCCTCGCTATTATTCCATGGGTAAATAACAAAGGTATTAGGATCGGGATGAAGATACATGTCAGATTCTTCAATGCGTACAAACCCTTCGATCGAAGAGCCGTCAAACATTATTTCGTTATTTAAAGCTTTTTCCAGTTGTTTGACGGTAATGGAGACATTCTTGGGAATACCTAAGATGTCAGTAAATTGTAGCCGAATAAATTTTACGTTATGTTGGGAAACAAGTTTTAAAATTTCTTCACGCGAGATTTTAGGCATGAAAAGCACCCTCTTTTCGTTTATTATCTTAGTTATTGTAACAATTTTTTCCTATGTTTGACAAGACCGGATTAATTTGAGACAAAACGGTCCGGGCAGGAAGTAGCCAGCCGGCAAGAGCGACAAGTTTGCTGTTCGCGACAAGGTTTCCTCGTTTTTTTAGTAGGAAGTTTACTCCAACCTATGGCTGCGGTAATGGATTTGGTTGGTTTGAGGATAAAATAGTCTGTTGTGGTAAGTCCGATTTTTTCCCCTTTTACGCTGGATAAGAATTCTTTTTGCCAGTTGAGCGGCCAGTTACCATAACCGGGGCTGAAACGTGCAGTAGGGAAAAAACCTTTGTGTCTGATTTGTGTTGAGAGATAAAGATCAAATTGTTCAGTAAAAAATTCGATAGCAGAAGAGGCTACGGCATCAGCAATAAGTGCATGTGCCGGGTTTTCCGAACTTAGACGGGAAAGTAGTTGATCAATTTCTGCTCCTAATGTGGCGGCTAAGAGAGTGATTTGTTCACAGCTTTGGAAATGCTCAGAAGTGCTGCTCCCTACTATTTGCAGAGGTGTTTCTGCTAAGTGGATTCTTGCTGATTCTCTTGCTTTTACGGCAAAGGTTTTCCAGGTACCTATTGGTTGGGTTAACTGCTTAATTTTTATGAGGTAATGTTCGATCAGTTCTTTTTCTTGTGGGGATGGTTCTTTATTCATGCCCAGAAAGGGTAAACTCTCATGGTATGTGAGGTTTAAAGGGATTTTAAATAAATTCATCTTATTCTCCCTGATCTAAGAGTTTTTCTATCACTTTAATCGCTTCTACTGCATCTTTTCCATAACCGTCTGCTCCTATTTTACGAGCATAGTCCTCAGTTACTACGGCACCACCCACAAGAATTTTTACAGCAAGCTTTTTCTTTTGTACTTCTTTAATCACTGTTTCCATTTCCACCATTGTTGTAGTCATGAGAGCACTTAAGCCAATTATTTGCGCCTTTTCTTTTACGGCGTTATTAATAAAAGCCTCTGCCGGTACGTTTTTACCTAAATCAATAATTTTGTAGCCATGGTTTTCTAAAAGGGCTTTGACGATATTTTTACCAATATCGTGAATATCGCCTTTAACCGTACCCAGGATAATCGTTCCTTTGTTTTTTAACGAACTGACAGGAAGCTGTCGGCGCAGATAAGAAAAAGCGGCTTTCACGGCTTCACTGCTCAATAATAATTGAGGCAGAAAGATTTTTCCTTGATCAAAGAGTTCCCCTATTTTCTCCAGAGAAGGAATGATTTCTTCATTAATGATGCTTAAGGGGTTCATCTTTTTTGTGGAGACAAGTTCTTGGAGTAAGCAGATAAGTGGTTCTTTTTGTCCTTGTAGGATATAGGTGTAGAGGGTTGCTGTTTGATCAGTTGAGTTGTTCTGGGTATGGTCAGGAGTAGAAGTAGCGAAAATGTCAGCTTTTCCTGTTACTTGCAAATAATGCTTGGCTCCTGCATCGCGTCCGGTCAGGAGAGCTCCGGCGGCAAGGGTTTCGCTTATTCTTGGATCAAGAGGATTAGCTATAGCCGCATCTAATCCGGCTCCAAGAGCCAGGGCAAGAAAGGTATTATTCAGCCAGGACCGCTGTGGTAATCCGTGCGATACATTACTTAATCCCAACACACAACTAACTCCTAAATGCTGTTTTACTAGCTGAATAGCTTTGATTGTTTCCAAGGCAAGGGTGGGATCAGTAGCTGCTGTAAGGACTAAACAGTCTATAAGGATATCTTCTTTGGCGAGACCGATTTCTAAAGCTCTAGAGACAATTTTTTCGGCAATTTTCAAACGTTCTTCAGCTTTAGTCGGAATGCCGTTTTCATCTAAGGTTAGTCCCAGAACAGCTGCGCCATATTTTTTTGCTAAAGGTAGAATGGCAGCAAGACTTTTTTCTTCTCCGTTTATGGAATTAATGAGGGCTTTGCCTTGGTATTCCTGAAGACCTTTTTCCAGTGCTTCGGGCTTGGTACAATCCAAGACTAAAGGAACGTCTAAAGACATCTGCAATTGTCTGATTCCTTCCCTGAGAAGGTCACCTTCATTGGACTCCGGAAGTCCTACATTCAGATCTAATAGCTCGGCACCTTTTTGCCATTGTTCATAACCTTCTTTGACGATAACATCCCATTTGTTATTGCGAAAGGCTTCGGCAATAGCTTTGCGGGCCGTAGGATTAATTCTTTCACCGATTAGACGAGGTAGCTCGTTCGTTCCTATAGAGACAACTTTTGTACGGCTGGCTAAGCGTGTGGAAAACAATTTTTTAGAGCGAGCTGTAAGGGTATTGTCTTTAGCAGAGTCCCATGCTTGTAATTCATCGTTCATGGCCCGGATATGTGCGGGAGTGCTGCCACAGCAAGCACCGATAATACGAACACCTAATTGCAGAAAGGGTTTTACCGCTTCAGCCATCATTTTCGGAGTTTCTCTGTAGACTGTTTTCCCTTCCACTAATTCAGGCAGTCCGGCATTAGGTTCTACCAAGAGAGGAAGATTAGTGGCTTTGCTGTATGCTTCGATAATGGGGAGCAACTCCCGTGCTCCGGTAGAACAGTTTGCTCCGATAATGTCGGCACCCATTGCTTCCAGAACTACTGCAGCAGTTTCCGGAGGCGTACCGGTCAAGGTGCGACCTTGGGTATAGGTTAAGGAACAGGCGACGGGAAGGGTAGTATAGTTTTTGGCTGCATAGAGTGCGGCGCGGGCTTCTCCTAAATCGGAAAAGGTTTCGAGCAGGATAAAGTCTACGCCACCTTCCTGTAATGCTTCTATTTGTTCACGAAAAACATCTACCAGTTGAGCCCAAGTGTATTCACCGAGGGGAGCAGGAAAATGACCGGTAGGACCTACAGTTCCGGCAATAAAAGTTTTTTCGCCGGCAATTTCTTTAACTATACGGGCAGCGGTCAGATTAATTTCTTTTACGCGGGAAGAGGCTTGATATTCTTGAAGTTTTAAGCGGTTAGCGCCGAAGGTATTAGTTAGTAAGATTTTAGACCCTGCTTTAAGGTAGTGATTGTGGATTTTTTTTAGCTTCTCCGGATGGTTAAGCATCCATAGCTCGGGATTTTCTCCGGCCGGGAGACCTTCTTTGGTGAGCATCGTGCCCATAGCACCATCAGCCAGAAGTACTTTTTCTTTTAAAGTTGATAAAAACTCCCGCAAGGTGAACACCTCCTAGTTTAAATTATCATTAGATTTATTCTGTCATATTCCTGCAAAGGGGACAATATATTTTAATGAAAAGAGGGAAAAAGGGGGAAGACCTATGGGCAAACTATGGGAGCCGAGGGAACGTTATTTTTCTCGGAGCTTTAAGAATAATCTATGGCTTTTGCCGGAAAAACGTGGAACTCGAATTTTTCTTAAGAAAATATTGCTGCAAAGCCTTGTCTCTGTGTTAATTTTTTTGCTGATTTGGGGTGTGTTCTGTTTTGAAAACCCGGTAATGGTTTCTGCTCAAGGAAAAATCAGGGAGTGGTTTACTCAGGATTACGATTTGCAACCGGTTATGCAATTTTTCAGTAGTGTTGGTATCTGGGGTGATACTTTAGAAAGAGCGGCTTTTGAGGTGGTTACGACTTTGGATATATCCGCACCTTTTACGGTACCTGTTTCGGGACAACTGGGGAAATCTTATGGCTGGACAGAACGGGCAGATAGGTCACGTGTTTTCCATGATGGAATTACGATCATTGCTAAAGAGGGAACACCTATTAAAGCGGCCGTAGGGGGTACTGTATCTCGGATAGGAAATGAAGTTGAATTGGGGCGGGTAATTGTGATTAGCAGTGAGGGAGGAATTATTACGAGATATGCGTATTGTAAGGAGATACTGGTTAATCTAAATGAGGACGTGCAAGAAGGTCAGGTTATTGGCAAGGTTGGCCAAACAGGTAATGCTCCTTATCCTCAGTTGTTTTTTAGTGTTTCTGTAAAAGGCCAGTCTGTTGATCCCACTAAACTTTTTATGCCTGCGGCAAAACGTGTGTAATTTTTCTTGCGTAGTTGGGGAAAGAAATATATATTATAGGATGTAGCAATTTATTGACTTTACAGTTACCAGTGTTTTTTAGAGGAGGCTATCACGGCTTTGCGGCAGTTTAAACAAGTATTAGAAGAAGAAATTCTGCCTAATGTTAAGAAACCTTTGCGTTATTTGGGAAATGAGTATAACGTGGTTAAAAAGGATTGGAAGGCGGTAAAACTGCGTTCTCTTTTTGCTTTTCCCGATGTTTATGAGGTGGGCATGTCTCATTTGGGTTTACAGATTCTTTACGGTTTAGTTAATGAGGAAACAGATTATCTCATGGAGCGGGTTTTTGCCCCCTGGCCGGATATGGAAAAGGAATTACGGACTCGGGGTCTGTCTCTTTACAGTTTAGAGTCTTTAAGACCTATAGCTGATTTTGATTGCATTGGCTTTACCTTGCAATATGAAATGAGCTATACGAATATCCTCAATATGTTGGATCTCGGTAAGATACCACTACGGGCAGAAGAACGGGGCAATGAGTTTCCGCTGATTATTGCCGGTGGACCTTGTGCTTACAATCCTGAGCCTTTAGCTGATTTTATTGATTTGTTTGTTTTAGGTGAGGGAGAGGAGGTTATTCTGGAAATATATGCAGTAATAGCTAAACATCGAGCAATTAGGCAAGGGAAACAGGATAAAGAGGTGTTATTAAAAGAATTAGCACAAATCAGAGGAGTTTATGTACCTAAATTTTATGAGACCTTCTATGATCAGCAAGGGAAATTTCTAGGGGTTAAAGTAAAGGAGCCTGGGGTTGCACCATATGTGGTGAAAAGGGTGGTCAAAGATTTAGATCAAGCGTATTTTCCTCTGCGTCCGATCGTTCCTTATTTGGAAGTAGTGCATGATCGTATGATGCTGGAGGTTTTAAGAGGTTGCTCGAGGGGATGCCGTTTTTGCCAGGCGGGTTTCCTTTATCGACCGGTGCGCGAGCGCAGTAAGGAATTATTATTACAACAAGCGGAAAGGCTTAGTGAAAATACAGGCCATAATGAAATTTCCTTAACGTCTTTGAGTACCAGTGATTATAGCTGTGTGGAATCTTTATTACGTGAAGCGTTAAATCGTTTTCAGCAAAAGAAGATTGGCGTGTCTTTACCTTCTTTACGTGTCGATTCTTTTTCCGTTAATTTGGCCAAGGAGGTACAACGAGTAAGAAAAACAGGGCTTACCTTTGCTCCGGAAGCGGGAACCCAAAGATTACGGGATGTTATTAATAAGAATGTCACTGAAGAAAATTTAATGGAAGTCACCGAAGCTGTTTTTCGTGAAGGTTGGACACAGCTTAAACTATATTTTATGTTAGGATTGCCCACGGAAACTTTGGCAGATTTAGACGGGATAGCCGATCTTGCCACTAAGGTTTTACATCGTGCTCAAGAAATCCTTCGCGAAATCGGAAGTAAGCAGAGACCTAAAATCACGGTTAGTGTTTCTTCCTTTGTTCCTAAGCCGCAGACTCCTTTCCAATGGGAGCCTCAGGATTCCTTAGAAGTATTGCAGGAAAAACAAAAATACTTAGGGAATAGAATCAAAGGTAAACGCATTAATTATAATTATCATGAGTCTGAATTAAGTTTTCTCGAAGCTGTTTTTGCCAAAGGGGACCGGCGTCTGGGAGCAGTTTTATATGAGGCCTGGCATTTGGGTTGTCGTTTTGACGGCTGGTCAGAGCATTTTCGTTATGATTTATGGCGGGAAGCATTTGAAAGAACAGGTGTGGTGCCGGAAGAAATCGCGAATAAGGCCTTGACATATCATGACGCTTTACCTTGGGATCATCTGCAAACTGGTGTAAAGAAAGATTATTTGTGGCAGGAAAGAGAAAAGGCTTATGCCTTAGCTACTACGGGAGATTGCAGGTTTGCTCCCTGTACTGTCTGTGGGATTTGTCAGGATCTAGATGTGTCTATGTCTTTAAAGAAAGGTGAATAATGGGATGTTGTTATGTTTGCAATATAGTAAAGAGGAAGAGGCCAGGTTTTTATCTCATTTAGATTTAATGACTGCGATGGAAAGAGCGTTTCGGCGCGCTCAATTGCCGTTAGCTTTTTCCGAGGGGTTTAATCCTCATCCGCGTATTTCTTACGCTTCAGCTTTAGCGGTTGGAGTTACTAGTGAGGGTGAATATCTTGATCTCGAGTTGGAAGAGGATTTAGCTGCAGATGAAGTCTGGAAACGATTACAAAATTTTCTTCCTCAGGGGCTCAAGGTTTTGGCGGTAGTACCTGTGACCAAAAGAAAAGAAAGTTTAATGGCAATAATAAATATGGCTCGTTATCATGTGGAGAACCCGCTTTTGCAAGCTATCCGGCAGCAGGATGTGGAAAAAATGATTAATGACGCACTTTCACTTGCGGAGTGGGTAGTAGTTCGACAAGGGAAAAAAGGGGTACGCGAGGTGGATATTCGACCGGGTGTCTATCGCCTACAGGGTCGAATAGAGAAGAAGTTGATTTTAGAAATGGATGTACAAACAGGTAGTTCCGGAAATGTTAAGCCGGAAGAAGTACTGGAAATACTGCAAAGAGTAAGTTCTTTTCCTTGGGGAAAAAATATAAGGGTACATCGTTTAGGGTTGTTTATTCGTGAAGGAGATAAAATTTGGTCACCTCTGGAAAGATCATAGGGGTTTGTGAGGAGTGACTTTCATGTATCGAGAAATCTTGGTCCAGGTGGCTGAAGATGAAACAAAAGTGGCTGTACTTGAAGAGGGACAATTGGTAGAAATTTATGTTGAACGCGGCTTGGATCAGCGGCTGGTAGGTAATATTTATAAAGGTGTAGTTAAAAATGTATTGCCTGGAATGCAGGCAGCGTTTGTAGATATTGGGTTGGAGAAGAATGCCTTTTTATATGTGGAGGATGTTTTAACCAATATTTATGGCTTGGGTGGAGAGATCCTGGAATACAGCAGTGAAACAACTCAGCCTAATATTCGTGATTTATTGAAAGAAGGACAAGAGATTATTGTCCAGATTGTCAAAGAACCAATCGGTACTAAAGGAGCACGTATAACGACAAGACTTACTTTGCCGGGTAGATATTTGGTATTAATGCCCATGGTTGATTATATTGGCATATCAAGACGGATTGAAGATGAAGCAGAACGGGAGAGGTTAAAACAAATAGCAGAAGAAATAAAACCTGGAAACATGGGTCTTATTGTCCGTACCGTTGCTGAGGGAGCTTCCAAAGAAGCGTTTGAGCAAGATCTGCAAAGTTTACTTAAAATGTGGGAGCGCATAAAATTACGGGGAAATAACACCTCTGGTCCCATGCTGTTGCATAAAGACCTAGAGCTTGTCCAAAGAATTTTACGGGATATTTTTACTGATGATATTCAAAAACTCAGTGTTAATTCTCGTTCTGTAATGGAAAAAGTGATTGATTATTTGGAAGTAATTGATGAAAGTTTAAAAGGAAGAGTTTTCTTAAGTAATACAAGTAAGCTTTTTGAAAAATATGCGGTAGATCAGGAAATTGCCCAGGCTTTGAAAAGAAAGGTCTGGCTAAAAAATGGCGGATATGTGATTATTGATGAGACAGAAGCCTTGACGGCAGTTGATGTTAATACGGGGAAATTCATAGGAGCTACCGATTTAGAAGATACTGTTTCACGAACTAACTGTGAAGCAGCTCGGGAAATTGCCCGTCAGTTGAGATTAAGAAATATTGGTGGTATCATCATTATTGATTTTATTGATATGGATACGGAAGAACATCGTCAAAAGGTCTTATCCGTTTTAGAGGAAGAATTGAAAAAAGATAAAGTTAAGACACATATTTTGGGGATTACTTCTTTAGGTTTTGTGGAAATGACCAGAAAAAAAGTTAGGCAGTCTCTCTCCAGTACTTTAGAAAAGAGTTGTCCTTATTGTGAAGGTAAGGGTAGAGTATTATCAGAGCAAACTGTTTATCTTAAGCTGAGAGAAGAACTACATGAAGTGATGGCTCGTACTTCAGCCGAACATATTATTGTTGAGGCGCATCCTCTGGTGGCTGCTTTAGTTATTGGAGTAGGTGGCAATCAGCAGCTTAATTTGGAAAAGGAATATGGGAAATCGATTGTTATTAAAGGTAAAGAGCATTATCATTTGTCGGAATATGTAATCAGACCCGTATATAACACTTTTGATTTATGCGGTGCGCAAATTCCTGTGGAGGAAGGTCAGATTATTAAAGGCACCATCGAAGAAAGACATGTTCATTCCCCAGATGACGGTATTGTTCGTCTAGGTGGTTATGTTGTGCAGGTTGAGAATGGTGCGGTAAAATTAGGTGAAAAGGTGCTAATGGAGATAGAAAAGGTGTTCCGTACTTATGCTAAGGCTAAAATATTACCGGAATAAAGGTTAAGTTTTAATTTTATAATATTAATGTTTTATGTTTAGAGGAGTGAGAGAAATGTTAACTGTGGAGAAAATTGGCGGCACCTCCATGTCTCAATTCCATCATGTCTTGAAGAATATTGTTCATCTTCCCTCAGACCCGGAATTTCGTTATGGGAGGGTATTTGTCGTTTCTGCTTATGGTGGCGTAACCAATATGCTTTTAGAGGATAAAAAAACTAAAGCACCGGGAATTTATGCCCAATTTGTAGAGCAGCAAGACTATGAGAGTGGAATAAAGGATTTATTGCAAAAACTGAAAAAAATCAATGAACAGTTTGTAGAAATTGGGTTGAATTTAACAGAAGCCAATGCTTTTCTTGATGAGAGATTTGAGTTGACCATTGCTTATTTAAAAAGTATGGATAAGGTTATCTCCTCTGGATATGTAGATAAAAATAATATCTTTTTAGCGGCAAGAGAGCTGTTAGCTTCATTAGGGGAAGCTCATTCTGCTTATAATATGGTAAATATTTTAAGGAATAATGGGATAAATGCCGAATTTGTAGATTTAACAGGTTTTCATGATCCTTCTAATTGCACGATTGATCAAAGAATCAGCAGTTGTTTTAGTACTGTTGATTATGAGAATAATATTGTGGTTGCCACCGGTTATACGCGAGGGATAGAGGGGATTATGCGCGAATTCGACCGGGGTTATTCAGAAATCACTTTTTCAAAAATAGCAGTTTTATTAAAAGCTGATGAAGCTATTATTCATAAAGAATTTCATTTATCATCAGCAGACCCGAAAATAGTCGGGCTTGACCAAACTATTATTGTGGGTAATACAAACTATGATGTTGCGGATCAATTGGCTGATGTGGGGATGGAGGCAATTCATCCTAAAGCCTCAAAGCCTCTGGAGAAAGCGGGAATCAATTTAAGGATCAAAAACACTTTTGACCCTCATCATCCCGGAACCTTGATTTCTAAAGATTATGTGGGAAAAGATTCGAAGATTGAGATCATTACCGGTTCGGATCAGGTTGTAGTCATAGAAATACATGATGCCTCCATGGTTGGGCAGGTGGGCTTTGATTATGAGATTATGAAGATTATTAAGAAGCATTATGTAAGTTATATTATGAAAGCTACTAATGCTAACAGTATTTCTATGGTTATTTGGGAAAGTGCCTTGACTGATGAATTGATTCAAGATTTAAAAGCGGAATTTGAAACGGTAAGAGTAGAGAAGGTCGCTGTGGTCTTTTTGATTGGTTCAAATATTGCCAAACCTGGGGTATTGGCCAAGGCGGCAACTGTACTTGCAGAAAACGGGATCAATATTCATTGTATTTCTCAATCTTTGCGTCAGGTGAATATCCAATTTGTAATTGACCGAGAATTATATACTGATGCGGTGATTTGTTTAAACAGGGAGATGTGTTTTAATAATAAAGGATAGCCGCTAACATCGTGTAATCGTCTCTGCATTCTCCTACGTTATCGTAAAGTCTGTTGAGTTTCACTCCGTAAAGAAACGCATAAACAGTACGTATATTTTTTTATTTACTATTTTTAGTAGATATGATAAAATATCAATAATTAACTTAATGGGGGGTGAAGGACGGAAGAATGGTAGGTATATAAAATTGAGTTATATAAAAAAGAGTAGGACAGTAGGTTAGGAGGTAATTAAGTCAATGTTGCTCACGGAAATGTTAGCCCGTAATGCACGGGTGTATCCCCATGAGGTTAGTTTAATTGAACGTGAGCCTGCTATAGACAGGCGTAGAGAAATAACTTGGTTGGAATTTGAACAACAAGCTAATAGTTTAGCGAATAATTTAATAAAGCAGGGAGTAATGAAAGGCGATAAAGTAGCAATATTGCTAATGAATTGTCTGGAATGGCTGCCTGCTTATTTTGGTGTCTTGAAAACGGGAGCTTTGGTTGTTCCTTTGAATTTTCGTTTCACCGCAGAAGAGATTAAAAAATGTTTAGAAGTTGCAGAAGCAAAAATTTTAATATATGGCCCGGAATTTAAGGAGAGAATCGCACAAATTAAGGAAGAATTGAGTTTTGTAGAGGGCTTTATTTTTGTAGGAGCAGATTGTCCGGCGGGGGACGAAAGCTTTACGAAAATAATCAACGAATTTTCTTCCGAACCGCCACAAATAACCCTTTGTGCGGAAGATGATGCGGCACTTTATTTTACTTCGGGAACAACGGGCATGCCAAAACCGATTCTTTTGACTCAGGCCAATCTGGCTTCAGCTTGTCAAACGGAGAATAATCATCATCTACAGACACATGAGGATAATTTTCTTTGTATTCCTCCTTTATATCATACGGGTGCCAAAATGCACTGGTTTGGAGGTCTGCCAGTTGGTGCAAAGGCAGTTTTACTTAAGGGTGTAAAGCCTGAGTGGATTTTACAGGTTGTTTCGGAAGAAAAAGTAAGTATTGTTTGGTTACTTGTACCGTGGGCGCAAGATATCCTTGATGCGATTGAACGTGGAGATGTAAAGTTAAAAGACTATGAACTCAAACAATGGCGCTTAATGCATATTGGGGCTCAACCGGTGCCGCCAAGTTTGATTATCAGATGGAAGAAATATTTTCCTAATCAGAAGTATGATACTAATTATGGTTTAAGTGAATCTACCGGTCCCGGTTGTGTTCATCTTGGCTTGGAGAATATTCATAAGGTAGGGGCCATAGGGGTACCGGGTTTTAATTGGCAGATTAAGATTGTTGATGAAAACGGAAACTCTCTCCCTGCCGGTAAGGTAGGGGAATTAGCAGTAAAAGGACCGGGAGTTATGAAAGGCTATTATAAGAATCCGGAAGCAACCAGAAAAGTCTTGAGAGATGGTTGGCTCTATACCGGAGATATGGCGAAGATGGATCGCGATGGTTTTGTTTATCTGGTCGATCGCAAAAAAGATGTGGTGATTATGGGTGGCGAGAATATTTACCCTGTAGAGATTGAAGATTTCCTGCGTTCCCATGAGGGGATCAGAGATGCTGCAATTATCGGGATGCCTGATGCGCGTTTAGGGGAAATACCTGCCGCAATTATAGAATTAAAGCAGGGTTGGGTTTTAACAGAAGAAATGGTGATGGAGTTTTGTCAGGACTTGCCCAGGTATAAAAGACCTCGATTAGTTTTCTTTGATAAGGTTCCACGTAATCCGACCGGTAAGATTGAGAAGCCGAAATTAAGAGAGAAGTATTGTCAAGATCAGGAACTGTTAAAGGCTTCTTGTTAACAATTAATAGAGAAATAATTAACTAAACAAAATCTAAAGCTATTTAAACTAAACAAAATAATAAGTTAAATAGAAGAGTGGGGATAATGGATGCAGTCTATTTTACAGTTTCCCGGAAAGATAATATTCGGAGAAAATACAATTGATCAGCTTGGAGAAAATGTCGTAGAATATGGGAATAAATGTTTACTTGTTACCGGTCAAAAATCAACACGTCAATCAGGGGCATTACAAAGGGCAGTAGAGAGTTTAAAGGAAAAAGGAATTGAGTCTCTTTGTTTTTCAAAGGTAAAAGGGGAACCTGATTGTGCGATTGTAGATGAAGTAAGAGCTTTAGCAGAAAAGGAAAAGGTGGATTTTCTTATTGCTTTGGGCGGAGGTAGTGCACTTGATACGGCTAAGGCGGCAGCAGGATTGATAGGACAGGATTTGCCGACAGTCGACTATCTTAATAAAGCTCCCTTTGAGTATAAGGGTATACCCTTTATTGCGATACCGCCTACCTCAGGTACAGGTAGTGAAATTACCCTAAATTCAGTTTTATACAATCCGGTAACCGGTAACAAAAAAAGTATAGCCCATCCTTGTTTTCAGGCTCGCTTCAGTATTGTTGATCCTACTTTGACTTACAGTATGTCTCCGGAACTTACGGCTATTACAGGGATGGATGCGTTAACTCATGTCGTAGAGTCATATACTTCACTGAAGGCCAATGAAGTGACTAAAGTTTTAGCTTTGAAAGCAATAAAAATAATTACTGTTAATTTAGTTGAAACTGTGAAAAATAAAAATAATATTGAAGGCAGAAAAATGATGGCCTGGGGCAGTATGATAGCAGGAATGGCGTTTGCTCAGACAGGAGTCGGTGTAGCTCATTCTATTTCTCATCCCTTAGGTGCTTTATTTCAAATTCCTCATGGTTTAGCCTGTGCAATTTTATTACCGGTTGTGATTGATTATAATAGTCAGGTTTGTATGGAAAAATATCAGGAAATAGTTGATGAGTTAGGATATAAAGGAGAATTTTCTGCTTACTTGCGTAAAATGATTAAACAGTTACCATTGCCACAGACACTAACCGAGGCAGGGTATAAGGAAGGACAGGAAGAACAGATTGTTACCGCTACTTTTGATACCCGCTCTATAAAGAATAATCCGCGCATGGTTGAGGAAAAAGATGTCAGGGCAATTTTAGAAAAATGTGTTTAAGATAATAGAATTAAGTTATTGATAAAGAAGAAGGAGACAGCTACATTTTGCCGTCTCCTTCTTTTTTTATAAGCTAAAAGCAGCCACAGTTGTTATTAAAGAAACCGGGGAACAGTAACAGGATTAATATTACTAAGAATAATGTAGAAAAGTTTCTACGTGCACCAAAAAACGGAGCGCCTATAAAACCAGTTCCGGGACAAGGACAACCGAATTGAGCTATTTCACTTGTTCCAAAACCGGGACACATTCCGGGACAACTGCCAGGACACATTCCGGGACAATTGCCTGAGCCGGAGAAAGGACTGAAAACAGGTGCAAAACCCGGACAGGGACCAGGACAAGGACTAGGGGGGCAGGGACATGGGCAAGGATTGGGGCAGTTATTAGGACAATTGTTCCCCTCAGTTTTCATAAAATCATTCATTTATTTTTCCTCCTTTATTTTGCTTAATAATTAACGAACCTGCATTATTATATGAATCTTGTCCCTTAGTGGTGACAATGTGATGAAAGAAGCAAGGACCTCTAAAGAGGTCCTTGGAAAATTGGCTTTAAAAGAAGTTGTTATTAAAAAATCCGGGAAACAGTAAAAGGAGCAGAATTACTAAAAATAAGGTGGAAAAATTGCTACGAGGGCAACAAAAATTATTGAAGCCACAGCTGCTAGATACATCAACCATAAATAGATCCTCCTTTTCTTTACATGCTTAATTTAAGTTATGAGGCACTCATACTAATTGAGATACTCATCTATGGTATAATATGAGACTTGGTTAAAATCTGTGCGATATTTTGTCTGCCTGAAATGGAAAGAGTGCTGCGGGATTACCATTCCAGTGCAGCCGGAATAATAATGTATGTGTTCGTCATTAAAAGAAGTTTGAGCTTCAATTTAATTTTAAAAAAAGATAAGAGCACAAAGAAAATATTTTGTTCATATATTAGCCTAGAGAAAGAGAGTTTCATTCTGCTAAAAGTGGAAAGGAAGGATGCAAATGCAGGAGAAATGTATTCCTCTTCATAGGCTGCCGATAGGTTGTACCGGTCGGGTAAAAGAGTTACGGGCGAAGGATGATACTCGTAGAAGGATGCTTGATTTAGGTTTAATCAGTGATACTGTTGTCAAAGCTTTGTGTCAGAGCCCTTCTGGAGATCCAACTGCCTATCAAATCAGAGGGGCAGTTATTGCCTTGCGTTCGGAAGAAGCAGCAAATATTATGGTAGAAATATTCTAAGCATAAAGGAGATGAGGGGGCCCTTCCATGGGAGGAGATAATTACGATTTTGTAATCGCTTTAGCCGGTAATCCCAATACAGGTAAAAGTACTATTTTTAATCGCCTTACCGGTTTGAAACAGCACACGGGAAATTGGCCGGGGAAAACGGTGATGAATGCGCGAGGATATTTTAAACATAATGAGAAAAGCTTTCTTTTGGTAGATTTGCCCGGAACATATTCTCTTCTCGCTAATTCGCCGGAAGAAGAAGTAGCGAGGGATTTTCTATGTTTTGGTAATCCTGTGGTTACTGTTGTCGTTGTTGATGCTACATGTTTAGAAAGAAATTTGAATCTAGTTTTGCAAATATTAGAAATTACCAAAAAGGTAGTAGTTTGTGTTAATTTATTGGATGAAGCGAAACGGAAAAGGATAAAGGTAGATTTAAACAAGCTCTCCCGCATACTAGGAGTACCGGTAGTAGGGACAACGGCTAGGGATGGGCAAGGGTTGACTGAATTGAAGGAGGTCATAAATAAAATTAGTGAGCAGAGCCTATGCTGTAATCCTGTACAAATTACATATGCAGAACCAATTGAAAAAGCTTTGGATATTTTGCAGCCGGTTGTGGAGAAGCTGTTTAAGAAACAGATTAGTTCTCGCTGGGTCTCTTTGCGTTTGTTAGAAAATAATAAAAAAATTGAGTTAGCACTCAACACAAATTTTGCAGGTAATTTATTAGAAAACTCTGCTTTAAAAAAAGCACGTTTAGAAGTACAGAATTTTTTTAATCAGCAAAAAATGACCGAGGAAGAGGTTAAAGACAGTATTGTTACCGGTTTGTTTAATACAGCAGAGCAGATCGGGCAAGAAGTTTTGGAAGTAGAAAGTGAGGATTATCACCAATTTGATCGCAAATTGGACAGTATCTTAATGTCCAAGAAATTTGGAATTCCGGTTATGTTAGCGTTATTAGGAGTGGTTTTTTGGATTACCATTAAAGGTGCTAATTATCCGTCAGAATTATTAGCAAGGGGGTTTTTTTGGTTAGAAGGATATTTAACAGCCTTATTTTTAGCAAGTGGATTGCCTGATTGGGTGAATGGAATAATTGTTACAGGTGTGTATAGGACTATGACTTGGGTGGTTTCTGTGATGCTTCCGCCGATGGCTATTTTTTTCCCACTCTTTACCTTATTAGAGGATTTAGGGTATTTACCACGGATTGCCTTTAATCTGGATAATTTTTTTAAAAAAGCTTGTGCTCATGGAAAACAGGCTTTAACTATGTGTATGGGGTTTGGTTGTAATGCGGCTGGGATTATTGCTTGCCGCATTATCGAATCGCCTAGGGAACGGTTGATCGCGATCATCACTAATAATTTTGTACCTTGTAATGGGCGTTTTCCAACATTGATCGCGTTAGCAATGATTTTTTTAGTGTCAAGTATAGCTGCACCCTGGCAGTCTTTAGGGGCGGCGGTAATTATCTTAATGGTGATTGTCCTAAGTGTAGTTATTACGCTGTTTGTTTCCCGAATATTATCAAAAACAATTTTGCGTGGTTTGCCTTCTTCCTTTACTTTGGAGCTGCCTCCTTATCGGAAACCACAGGTGGGAAGGGTGATTATCAGTTCAATTTTCGATCGCACCTTATTTGTGCTGGCAAGGGCAGTAATGGTAGCAGCTCCGGCCGGTGCCTTGATTTGGCTTTTAGCTAATTTTACCGTAAATGAGGTTAGTATTTTAAATTATTGTGCCGGTTTTTTCGATCCTTTTGCTCGTTTGTTTGGCTTAGATGGTCATATTTTGCTAGCTTTTATCTTGGGTTTACCAGCAAATGAAATTGTGATTCCCATCTTGATTATGAGTTATCTGGCTACCGGTTCAATACAGGAATTCGATAGCCTGGAAGCCTTGAGAGATTTGTTTATCCAAAATGGTTGGACTTGGTTAACGGCTGTGTGCATGATGCTTCTTGTTTTAAACCACTTCCCTTGTGGCACGACTTTGTTTACTATTTATAAGGAAACACAGAGTTGCAAATGGACTGTAATTTCTTTTTTAGTACCTACTCTGATGGGGCTGCTACTTTGTTTTTTGGTATCTCAGTCCGTTTTTCTTTTTAGTTCTCTTTTTTAGTTTCTTATAAATTAAATATAATATTTTTTAAAGAAAGACTGTACATTCTGTTGTATATCTATTAGAATACACAGTAGGATTTGCATTATTATTATAATACAGAGGGCAAAAATTAGTTATCCACGGCTAAAAGGCTTGAAGAGCGCTGAAAATTGGAGGAATAATCAATGAGAGCACCATATGGGGACGCCGAAAAACTTGTTTTTGGCAGAATGTTTACAGAACATATGTTTAGCATTAAGTATAGTGAGGGTCAAGGTTGGCATGATGGTAAGATCCAAAAATATGGTCCGTTTATGATGGATCCGGCCACTGCGGTTTTACATTATGCACAGGAAGTTTTTGAAGGTTTAAAAGCTTATAAAGCAGCGGACGGAAGAATTCTTCTTTTTAGACCGGAGCAGAATGCCAGAAGATTGAATCGTTCTGCCGCAAAACTGTGTATGCCGGAACTACCGGAAGAGATTTTTCTTAATGCTTTGCAAGAATTGATTTTACTTGATCAGGATTGGATACCTGATACACCCGGTACTTCATTGTATATACGCCCGACGCTGATAGCGACGGAAGCTTTTTTGGGAGTAGATGCATCTAAAGAATATTTATTTTATATTATTTTATCACCGGTTGGCGCCTATTTTAAAGCCGGTTTTAATCCGGTTAGTATTTATGTGGAGGACAAATTAGTACGGGCAGCTGTTGGTGGTGTCGGTGATATTAAAACAGGCGGGAATTATGCGGCTAGTTTGTTGGGTGGATTCAGAGCAGAGCAGAAAGGTTTTTCCCAGGTGCTATGGCTCGACGCCCGAGAGCATAAATATGTAGAAGAAGTTGGGGCGATGAATGTCTTTTTTGTTTTCGGGGAGAAAATTGTTACTCCTATGCTCACCGGTTCTATTCTTCCCGGGATTACCAGAGATTCTGTAATTAGATTGGCTAAGGAAATGGAATTAGAGGTGGAAGAAAGACGTATTTCTATAGATGAAGTTCTTGAGGGAATCAAGACGGGAAAACTCACAGAAATGTTTGGTTCCGGTACGGCAGCGGTAATTTCTCCGGTAGGAATGCTTCATTATCAAGATACCAATTATTATATTAATAATAATCAGGTGGGGAATATTACTAAGATATTTTATGATAAACTAATTGACATTCAATATGGCAGGGTAGAAGATAAATTAGGCTGGTCATATGAATTAAAGTAGGGGGTAAGATTTATGAATAGTCATGAGGTTACCAAAGGTGTGGCCCGTGCTCCACACCGTTCACTTTTTTATGCAATGGGTTATACGCGAGAAGATTTAGAGAAGCCATTGGTAGCGGTAGTTAGCGCGCATAATGAGATTATTCCCGGTCATTTTCATTTGGATAAGTTGGCTCAGTCGGTAAAAATGGGCATAGCAGCTGCTGGAGGCACTCCGGTAGAATTCCCTGTAATTGGGATTTGTGACGGGATTGCTATGAATCATAGTGGCATGAAATATCCTTTGGCGAGCAGAGAATTGATTGCGGATTCTATTGAAGCTATGATGATGGGGCATAAATTTGATGCCATGGTTTTAATTGGGAATTGTGATAAGATTGTTCCTGGGATGTTGATGGCGGCGGCACGTTTGAATGTCCCCACGGTTTATGTTGGTGGTGGACCGATGCTTCCCGGAAGTTATCACGGTGAAAATATAGATCTGATCAGTGGAGCATTTGAAGCAGTAGGTGCTTGTGCGCAAGGGAAAATCAGCGAAGCAGATCTAACGGAAATGGAAGAGAAAGCCTGCCCGTCTTGTGGGAGTTGTGCCGGACTTTTTACCGCTAACACGATGAATTGTCTGGTAGAAGCTTTAGGTATTGGTTTGCCCGGTAACGGAACGATTCCCGCACCTTATGGGCAACGCCTGGCCTTGGCTAAAAAGGCAGGACAGCAGGTTATGGAAATGGTCAGAAGAAATATTCGTCCGCGCGATATTCTGACTTTACAGGCGTTTAAGAATGCTATTGCCTTAGATATGGCCATTGGTGGTTCTACGAATACGGTTTTGCATCTTTTGGCGATAGCTTATCAGGCTGATCTGGAATTATCTTTGGAAACATTTGATGAGATTAGCGGCAAGGTTCCCAATATCGTCAAGTTAAGTCCTGCCGGTAAGGATTTTTTAATAACTCTGCATGAGGTCGGCGGTATTTCGGCGGTATTAAAGCAACTATATGATGCGGATTTGATTGATGGTGGAGGGATAACTGTTACGGGTAAGACCTTGGCTGAAAATATTGAGAGTGCTAAGGTTTTAGATGCTCAGGTTATTCGTCCCTTGGATAATCCGTATATGCAGGAAGGCGGTATAGCCGTATTGCGTGGTAATCTTGCTCCTGATGGCGCAGTGGTGAAACAATCGGCTGTTGTACCGGAAATGCTCAAGCATGAAGGACCGGCTCGTGTGTTTGAATCAGAGGAAGAGGCCTTTGAGGCTATAATGGGCGGAAAAATCAATAAAGGTGATGTTATTGTCATTCGTTATGAAGGACCTAAGGGCGGTCCCGGGATGAGAGAAATGCTCAGTCCAACGGCTGCTTTGGGCGGTATGGGTCTGGACAAAGATGTAGCTTTAATTACTGATGGACGTTTTTCCGGAGGAACTAGGGGTGCTGCTATTGGGCATATTTCCCCGGAAGCTGCGGAAAAAGGACCGATTGCCATTGTAGAGGAAGGGGATATTATTCAGATTGATATGCCCAATCGACAGCTTAATGTAAAACTAAGTGAGGAAGAAATCGCACAGCGCTTTGCAAAATGGCAGAAACCTGAGCCTAAGGTTACCGGAAAGTCTTATCTCGCTCGTTATTCCGCTTTGGTGACTTCGGCAAGTACCGGTGCTGTGGTAAAAGCAGAATAAGAAAAAAATATGCAAAAAAAAGCGACAAGAGAGTAATTCCTCCTTGTCGCTTTTCTTTAAAAAATCCGGGGTATCTTTATATTTAATTTAAACCTTATAAGTTCTTGATCTTTGCTCCTTCTTTTAATCCTTCCAGTTGTGGGTCTAATATTACCTGATCGCCGGCTTTTAAGCCTTTTTCAATGACAATATCCTGTTCGTTTTCAAAACCGGTTTCTACAGGTTGAATGTGTGCTGTGTTGTTGCGTACTACCCAGAGAGCTTCCCCGTCTTGATAAGGGAAAAGAACTGTTTTAGGGACGATCAGTTTATTTTCTTGCTTATCGATTGTAAATATCACATCCAGTGCATAGCCGGGTTTTACAATTAAGTTTTTAGGAAGTTCCGGTTTAATCTCTAATTTAATCCGTTGTTCCATTAGTCCTAAGGCAGACATTTTTTCTTCTGCTGTAGGGGCTATTTTTTCTACAACACCTTTGAAGCTTATCTTTTTGTCTTTATTATCCTGGATTAACTCAACTTCCATTCCGGGTTGAATTCTGGCGGCATCCTCAGTCAGGATATAGACCTCTACCAAATATTCGTCACTTTGATAAATGGTCAAGAGTTGTGAACCGGGAGGAATGATCATGCCCTCTTTCAAGGAGAACTGGGAGACTACCCCAGTAGTAGGTGCAAAAACGGAGCTTTGGCTCAGTTTATGCTGGATGGCATCTATTTGGGCTTGTAGTGCTTGGATTTGACCGGGGTAATAATTGGATTTAGCGGTATTAAGAGCGTCTTCATATTCTTTTTGACTAATGGCGCCTATTTTCGCTAATTGTTTGAGTTTGTCCAGTTCTAATTTGGCAAGTTCTAGTTCTTGTTGTGATTGGATACTTTTTAGTTCACCCTGAAGTTGTTGTAGTTGAAAGTGGAGTTCAGCGTTAGAAAAAGTAAGGAGCAAGTCGCCTTGTTGTACCTTTTCTCCTTCTTGAATTTGCAGCTTTTCGATTGTGCCTCCATAGGTTGTATAAAGAGGAAACTCCTCAGCGGATTTGACTAATCCTTCTTCAGTAAAGGTTTTGGCGATAGAACCAGGTTGAACTTCTAAGAGTTTTGTTGTTAATTCTTGATTGCTGCTGAGGGCAAAGAAAAGAATTATAGTTACAAGGAATAGGCTGCCAAGAATTATTTTCCATTTTCTCTTCATGCTAAATCCTCACTTTCATTTTAAGATTAATAAAATATTTTAAGTTTACTCGTTGGCTTTTAAAGCTCCAACAATGGAAAGGCGTTTAATTCTGCGAGCTGATGCTAGCTGTGCAATACGAATACAGGCTATGGTGACAAAAAACCCTGCCAGTATACCTGTACTGTTAAGATTAGTAGGCATGGAATAAAAGTCACTATTAATTAATTGATTCATACTTATTAAGAATATTTTCGTTAGCGGGATGCCTGCCAGCATGGCGAAAATACTGATAAACCATTGCTCAAAAGTAATTACCGAAAGTACTTCTCGAGGGGTCATGCCGAGGACCATCATCGAAGCCAGTTCGCGATTGCGTTCAGAAACAGTTGTAATTGAGATATTATAGATAATCGCAAAACCGATAATTACTCCTAGGATTAAGAAGATATAAATGGTTCCCGAAAAGGAGGCCATCAATTCTTTAGTTTGTCGAAGGAGTGCTTTTTTATCTTCAATCCCGGCAATCAGGGTAGAGTTTCTGTATTTTTCTTTGAGTGCTGAAAGCCCTTGTTCATCTAAACGCAGCATTATGGTGGTGCTTATCTTTCCTTGTTCTAAAAGCTTTTGGAGTGAGTTTAATTCCATATAGGCATTAAGTCCGATATATTGAGGTATGATCCCTTGTACCACAACGGTTTTGTCTTTAGTTGGCTCTTTAGCCATAGCACTTTCCAACTTTAATGGTGTCCCCGGCTCAGCATTCAAGAGTGAAGCCAGTCGCTCGGAGATGAGTATTCCATTTTCAGCTGGCTCAATTTTTTGCCCTTGTTTATTTCGTATATGATACAAGGCACTATTTGACGGCACTCCCATCAAGACTAAATTTTTTTTATACCAATTATTTTTCAAAGTTACGGGGATTTCAGCCCGACTTTCAGCTTTTTTTACACCTGGTAAGCGGTTAAACTCTTGTTCTAATTGCTGTTGGTTTAGTGGTACGGTAAGGTTGACTTTGGCGTCATAGCTTTCTATTTTTTCATATTGGTCAAACATCATTTTTTCTACGATATCCCAAAGTATCCAGGGAGAACTGACCAGGGCAAAAGTAAACATAATTCCCAAAAACATAAACAAAGTGCGCCCCGGATGCCGGAACATACTACGTAAAGACATTTTGCCTTGTACGGTAAGAGTTTGCCAAAAAAAAGAGATTTTTTCAAGAAAGATATTTTTCCCGATTGGTGGAGCCGGGGGACGCATTGCTTCAGCCGGTTCCAGCTGAAGGATCCCTTTACAGCCTTGATAGCCGGCAAAAAGAGTAAAGATTAGGGTTAAAAATATACTCATTAGTAAATA
>LFSF01000048.1 GCA_001512665.1 Clostridiales bacterium DTU073 | reverse complement strand
TATATATGCTTGATGTTAGTAATAACATAAATTGTTTTAGGTTTACAATTATTATATAATATTTGTATAGTCTAAGAGGAAGAAGAAATAAGTGAGGAAGATTTATATGAATTGGTATCTTGTTACCGGGGTAGTTCTAGTAATATTCGGTTTGTATATTTTATTAAAAAAAAGAAAAAAGAACAAAGAATACGACGTTGTTTTTTGGGTAACTGAAAATGAAAAATTGCATGTTGATTCAAATATAGAGTATGAGCAACAGTATATACATGCAGCAGTAGCATTTATTATTAAAATAGCTTGGGTATTTTCAAGTTCAAATGCATTTGTTGCAGATCAAATATATAGAAGGCTTTATTACATGAGTGAAAGCACTATTCAAATGATATCTCTATCGGAAGTTCCAAAAAATCAAAAATTTAAAATCTCTCTTATAGGAACTTCATTTACAACAAAACTCCCACTAATAGGAGATTTGTATATTATGGAAGGTGTTTTTTGCTTTCTAGCTTTTGTTTACGATATTATAAACCCTGAAAACAAGGAAAAGTTATTATTAATACTGAAAAAGTTAGTGCCTTATGTCGAAAACGTTGATTCAAGTATACGTGGACTATTAAATCTTAATTCAATTATGCTGGGAATCTTGAACGATATATTTAGTAAATAAAACATGCATTAAATCGAGGTTTATGAGTGGAAAAGGGGAATCAAATACCTAATAATATATCTAATTAAAAGCAAATAGTTTTGGAGGTAGGTTTTGTGTTTAATATATTTAAAAGATCTAACATAGTTAAGGGACCGAGAAACGAGGATTTACCTTTGACACATGAAGGATTACCAGATTCTTATAGGCCCAATGGTTTATGTCCCCGGTGTGGTAAACAATCTAGCTTTGAAAAAATTGGAGAGTTACCGGTTACATTTACTGGAGGAACGGTATATATGCCTGACGGTAAAAAATATCGTAGTTTTTCTGATAAAGTAACATGCTTGTTATGTCGCCACTGTAATCAAGGAGTAGTTGTGATTGAAGAGGAATGGATTGATAATCAACCTAGCAGATTGGGGTGTAAGAGAAGTGGTAATATATCTTTTAGAGGGATAAGTTGGTGGCCTTTACCGCAAAGTAATCTTTCAAAAGATATACCTGATGAAATAAAAGAAATTTTTTCAGAAGCAATCACTACATTTTATGCTAGAGCACCCCGAGCCACAGCAGTAATGCTCAGAAGAACAATTGAAGCTATTACAGTATATTTTGGTGAAAATGAAGGAACATTAGCTCAAAGATTACTAGCTCTTAGTGATAAAAATATTTTACAACCATCGCTTGCTGAATGGGTAAAAGAGGTACGTTTAATTGGAAATCAAGGTGCTCATTATGATCCTGCTAATGCAGTAACTATGGAAGATGTCCAGCAACTTATGAATTTTGTTGAGGAACTTATGAAATATTTGTTTATATTACCAGCTGAGTTGAGTCGACGTCGAAACCAGCAAAAATAATAGCCTAATTTTGCAATTAAAATATGCTGGCATAAAAGTCCTGAATTATTAAAAAACCGTCATTAGATTTTAAATTTGTCATAGGAAATAATCTATCTTGGGCTTCTTCTAGAGGGACTAATAATCTATATTTGGAGTGAGAGTATCTTGGGATATGTCAACGGCCGGGCTATATACAAAGGTGGATGGAGGTTGCCGGAAAACGCAGTCAAGGAATTTCTGAAAATAAAAGGGTTCATATAAGCTGCTTGAAAGGTTCTTCCTTGCATTACCGCATGTTGACCGCATGCGGTATTTTTGTTATAATTTAATCGGGAGGTAGTTGTCATGAAAATAAAATTTGAGACCTGGCTGGATAAGGAAGATATATTAAAGCTTGATAAATACGCCGAGGCGAAAGGCATGTCAAGATCCGCTGCATCACGGTTCATTATAATGAATTTCTTAAATCAGCAGGATGCACGAGCGAATCAGGACACTGCAATTGACCCGCAGCTTAAAGAAGTAAGGGACGCTGTAATATCTCTTGATAAGGCCGTGAAAAACTATCCGGAAATAAATATCCCATATGATGTAGATCCCATCATTGCTATTGGCGTGAGAGATACTGTAATGGAAAACATGCTTGCGATGGGCCTCGACATAGAACGGCACAAAGACTTTATCGAGTGTGCTGTCAGGACGAAAATACAAAGCCTGTACGAAAATAATGCTCCGGGCACGAGAGAATTGATTGATTACTACTACGCTAAATATAAGAGAGAGAATTACAATGAGCAAAGAGCTTGAATCTGCGTTCACAAAACTTGATGATTATACCAAACTTCATAGCGTAAACGTTCAGGAATTGGCTGTATTAGTCGCAAAGATTTATGGCATGAATCCTGCTGATACTGAGGCGCTTAAAAATGCGGCTAAGTATCACGATATCGGAAAGATATTCACTCCCGCAGAAATACTGTTAAAGCAGGGCAAACTGACGGATAAAGAATTTGCAATAATAAAGGCCCACCCTGTTGATGGTGCTAATCTGCTGAAAAATCTGGACCAGCCTCAAGCTTATATTGATGCTGCTCTTAAGCATCACGAAAAGCTTGACGGCAGCGGTTATCCCTACAAACTTACGTCAAAGGAGTTGCCCTTAGACATACGCATTATTACGGCATGTGACATTTATGACGCCCTGGCTTCTGCCCGGCCATACAAAAATCCCCTGATGTACAAAGAGATAAAAGATATTCTCTTTAAGGAGGTTGCTGACGGCAAACTTGACAGGAATGTTGTCAGCAAGGTGCTCGCTGCAGGGAAGCATTTGAAAAAAGAAGAAATAGTGAGACTTTACAAGGATGAAAAATACATGAAGTATATATCGCCTGATGTTGCCTGTGATATATCTGATATGATTATGAAGTATGGGAAAGTTATCTCTCCGGAAGAATTTAAGGCAATGCACAAAGAATCAGGGTTAATGAAAGATAAGGGCTTGGCTGCACCCGATTTTGATACGCTTGACAGTATAGTTAAAGGTATTAGCCTGGCTAAAAATTACTACACTCACGGCATCTACGGCCAGGGGTTGGGTAATAAATTACATGATATAGAAATGTAATCAAAGGTAGGTGATAATATGATAAAGGACGAGGAATTTTTCAAGGATCTGTTCAGTTGGCATGACCAGGAGGATTTTCCGAGAGCAATGGATTTTGCAAGGGACGCCCACGCCGGCCAGATCCGTGATGAAGGTACCCCTTACATCGAACACATTGAGGGAGTATTAAAGATCCTCAAGGACGAGTTTCATGTACGGGCCGATACTGCATTGTCGGTGGCCGCTTTGCACGATGTAATAGAAGATACTTCCGTTACTTACGAGGATCTTAAAAATGCTTTCGGACCGGTTATTGCTGATGCGGTCCTGACGCTTACTAAGAAAGACGGTCAGGACACAAAGGCTTACCTCGATAATATCAGCAACTCAGATATATCTTGGCTGATGATCATTAAACTTGCCGATCGGCTGCACAATCTGAGGACTATAAAGCGCACCGGCAATCCTGAAAAAATAATGCGCAAGTGCCAGGAAACAAAAGAATATTACATGTCGTATGCGAAAGCATATCCGGATATAGAGCGCAAGCTAATGAATGAACTCCGGGTGCTATGTTATGGATGAGCTTCATAAATTGAAAGAATCTCTTAAATCCCTTTTATCTGACTTGGCCGGGAATAATCCTTTGAATGAGTTGAAGCACACGATTGAAAATAAGTTCATATATTCAATCCCCGACCTCGTTGTTTTGACGCGCGTAAAAGATCTTGACCGGGCTCTTGAAAAAATAGAGAGGAAAGGCTATACCCGCCTGGACCAATTCACTGACCTTGTTGGCATAAAAGTTATTGTTCCAACGGTCAAGGACCTATACAGTGTTGTTTCTTTTGTCAATAAAACCTTTCAGACAATTTCAGCCGACGATTATATTAAACATCCCAAAGAATCAGGTTATAAAGGATATCATACCAATTTCATCTACAAGGGGTTTAATGTGGAGTTGCAGCTGCAAACTCATGCGATGGCAAAAGCAAGCATGATTACTCATGACCGCTTTTATAAACACATTCCTGCAACTGCCGCCGGCAAATTTATGAAATCTTTAAAAAGGGTTCTGCCGGCGTTTATTTTTGACCCAATGGCTAATATGGTGCAAAGACTGATTTTCGCAACTGTTATCCCTTATGAAATCATAAAAAGTCAAGGATTCAATGGTTACAGACAATATATCAAGGACCTGGCCTATTTTAATAAAATTGATTTTACTTCGAAGCATGTTCCTGGAGATTACGGTCGTGGGTGTGGGACACATAATCGACAGCCAGGTGCTCGGCAACGGCGGGGCAATCCGGACAGC
>LFSF01000011.1 GCA_001512665.1 Clostridiales bacterium DTU073 | reverse complement strand
CCAATATTAACATGGGTTTTTGTTCTTTCAAATTTTGCCTTGGCCATTAATAATCCCTTCCTCCTTTAATAAATAGCGGCAGATATTAAGATTATGTAACCCGATCTGATTGTACCGCTTCTGCTCAAAACATTTTACAATATTAAAAGAGATCTGTCAAATATTGAAAAATAAAAATGGTGGCGGCGCAGGGACTTGAACCCCGGACACTGCGGGTATGAACCGCATGCTCTAGCCAGCTGAGCTACGCCGCCACAAAAATCTGTCAAATTTTTTAATTAACATGGAGCTGACGACCGGGATTGAACCGGTGACCTTATCCTTACCAAGGATACGCTCTACCGACTGAGCTACGTCAGCAAACTAGTTTGGTTGCGGGAGAAGGATTTGAACCTTCGACCTCCGGGTTATGAGCCCGACGAGCTACCAACTGCTCCATCCCGCGACATTTAAAACATTAGATAACCGGCCCAATCAATAAAGGAGCCGGTCCGTTGACAAATAATATTATATAATAAAACCAAGATTAAGGTCAAGGGTTATTAGTCTTTTTATATATCTTTTTTTATAATTTTTGCTGTTGGTCGCGTTTTTCCAAATAACGCTCCAGTTTTCTTTTCACTCTCTGTAAAGCATTATCAATCGATTTAACATGCCGCTCCAAATCTACAGCAATTTCCTGATAACTCTTCCCTTCGAGGTAAGACATTAAGACTTCCCACTCTAAAGAACTTAAAATCTCACCCATCTTTTCTTCGATATCACAAAATTCTTCTCTGCTAATAATTAGTTCTTCCGGATCTGTTATTTTAGTTCCGGACAGAACATCAAGCAAAGTACGATCCGACTCTTCATCATATATAGGTTTATTTAAAGAAACATAGGAATTTAACGGAATATGCTTCTGGCGAGTAGCCGTCTTTATCGCCGTAATTATTTGCCGGGTCACACATAATTCAGCAAAAGCCCGAAAAGAGGACAGTTTATCAGGGCGAAAATCCCGTATGGCTTTATATAGTCCAATCATACCTTCTTGAATGATGTCTTCTCTATCCGCACCAATCAAAAAATAAGAACGAGCCTTAACCCTTACGAAATTCTTGTATTTATAAATCAAATACTCTAAGGCAGAACTATCTCCATTGTGTACTAATTCCACTATATACTCGTCTTCTAAAAATTCAAAAGAATCTAATCCTTTTGGCTGTGCACCCGAACTCATCCGTTTATCACCCCTACCAAAGTTACAGCTATTAGCCATAGCTTGTCTGCCATTTTGCAAATATTATACCCTAATTTTCCTACAGACGTCAAGATATTCTTGCCTCTGTGAACACTATCTGTGAAGAAGAAGAGAGCTAAATCAGACCGCGTTGTCGCACAACTTCATAAAAAAGCAGGGCTCCAGCCACAGATACATTTAAAGAATTAACATGTCCCAGCATAGGAATGTTTACTAAAAAATCACATTTCTCTCGTACTAATTTCCCCATGCCTCTTCCCTCACTACCCAGTACTACCGCCAATGGCCCTCGCAAATCTGCCTCAAAGTATTTTTGTTCAGCCTGTACATCAGTACCTACAATCCAGCAACCTTTCTCCTTTAAACGTTCCATTACCTGAGGAAGATTAGGGACTCGAGCCACGGGAACATACTCAACCGCCCCGGCCGAAGACCTGGCCACAGTGGTAGTCAAGGATACCGAACGATGCTTAGGAATAATCACACCATGCACACCTACCGCATCAGCAGTTCTTAAAATCGCACCTAAATTCCGTGGATCTTCCAAGCCATCCAAAAGCACAATAAAGGGGTCTTCCCCTTTTTTTATTGCTCCCTCCACAATATCTTCCCAGTCCACATATTCCTTAACCCCTGTCTGAGCCACAACTCCTTGATGTATATGGCCTTCTACCAGAGAATTAAGCTTTTCTTTAGCCACAAATTGAAAAGGGATTTGTCTTTCACGGGCTAAATCCATAATTTGCTTAACAGTATTTCTTTTAAGACCCTCTGCAAACATAATTTTGCTCAAGGGTCTTCGCGCTTGCAAGGCCTCTAAGACAGAATTTTTTCCGGCAATATATTCCTCATTTTTATTCACCTTGTTCATCCTCATTTCTCTGCAAAAGATAACTGATAATTTCTTGTAATCTTTGCTCCTGTGCAGATAAAAATAAATAGCCAATCAATGCTTCAAACCCGGTACTTAAGCGGTATTCTACCACTCCGACGTTTTTAGGCACATGGGCACCCTTAGCATTGCGCCCTCTTCTTACTACGTTTTTCTCTTCTTCTGTCAACACAGACTCAAGTTGATGCAAGAAATCAGCCTGAGTAACAGCCTTAACTAAAGAAGTGGCATGATGATGAAGCTTGTCTACTTTTAGCATGCCTTTATTCACTAAATGCAAACGCACATATAGCTCATAAACAGCATCTCCTACATAAGCTAAAACCAGAGGCGGTAACTCCTTTGGGTTTTTGCGTAGCTCCCCCCACACAATTAAGCCTCCTCTATTATCTATAGTTCATTATATATATTTATATATATTTCCATCTTACACCTTGGGGTGTATCTTCTAATACTATTCCCTGCTTTTTCAATTCATCCCGAATTAAATCAGCCATTTGATAATTCTTATGAGCTCGTGCTTCCTGACGTACCTTGATTAATATTTCCAATAAACCGGTAACCAGACCGCTATCCTCTTTAGTATCCTTTTTCCCCAATTCTAAACCTAAAATTCCGGCTAACTGTACAAACTTATCTGCCACTTCCTTTAAGAAAGCCTTTTGTTCAACACTTATTGACTTTCCGGTCAAAGCATGATGCAAACTGTTTAAAGCTCTGGCTAAATCAAAAAGAACCGCAAGGGCTAACGCTGTATTAAAATCATCATTCATGGCTTCTCTAAAACGCTGTTCAAAGCTAGGAAATTCTTCGCTGAATTTAGTCCAAACTTCTGTCTGTACAGGCTCTCCCTCTCCGGCTTGTGCTCTCGTTTCCTGTAAGAGACGATAGGCAGTTACTAGTCTTTCTAATCCTTTACCAGCCACTTCCAGCTTTTCATCATCAAAATCCAAAGGACCACGGTAATGTGTAGATAACAGATAAAAACGAACAATCTGTGGCGCATACTTCTCTGTAATCTCCCGCAAGAGAAAGAAATTGCCTAATGACTTAGACATTTTTTCCTGATTAATGGTGATAAACCCATTATGCAGCCAATACTTAGCCATGGGGGCATCATGTAAAGCTTCTGACTGAGCAATCTCATTTTCATGATGGGGAAAGATTAAATCTAATCCCCCTGCATGTATATCAAAACTTTTCCCTAAAAACTTGGTGGACATAGTTGAACATTCAATATGCCAGCCCGGGCGTCCCGCTCCCCACGGACTTTCCCAGCTAGGTTCTCCGGGTTTGGCTTTTTTCCACAAGGCAAAATCACCCGGGTGCTTTTTTCGTTCATCTACATCAATCCGAGCCCCCGCTTGCATATCCTCCAAAGATCTTTTCGAAAGTTTCCCGTATTCTTTAAATTTGCTTACGGCAAAATAGACATCCCCTTCAACTTCATAAGCATACCCTTTCTTTACCAAACCAGCAACAAAATCGATAATGTCCTGCATGTTCTGACTTACCCGCGGATGAACCGTGGCCCTCCGCACATTAAGAGCATCTGCATCCACAAAATATTCCCGAATGTATTTTTCTGACAACTCCAGAGCCGAGATCTGCTCCTCTTGAGCTCTTTTAATAATCTTATCATCCACATCGGTAAAATTTTGCACAAAAGTAACTTCATAACCAAGATACTCCAAATAACGGCGAACCGTATCAAAAACCACCAGCGGTCTGGCATTCCCCAAATGAATATAATTATACGTAGTGGGTCCACAGGTATACATTTTTACAACCGGCGGATTTAAGGGGGTAAATACTTCCTTTTGTCCCGTTAAGGTATTATAGACCTTTAAGCAATCTTTACTCACTCTGTTTCGACTCCTTTTCTGCTAGTTTTGTCTCCATCTCTTCTAAACGTTTACGAAGATCTAATAAAATATCGGCAACGGGGTCAGGCAATTTGTTATGCTCAAGATCAACTTTAACCTCAGCCTCTTTTTTCACAACCCGTCCGGGAACACCTACCACCGTAGAATTGGGGGGAACTTCTTTTAAAACAACAGAACCGGCACCTATCTTCACATTATCCCCCACTTTAAAGGAACCCAAAACCTTAGCTCCCGCACTGATCACCACATTATTACCAATGGTCGGATGGCGCTTCCCTTTTTCCTTGCCGGTACCACCTAAGGTCACGCCTTGATAAATGGTCACATTATCTCCGATTTCAGTAGTCTCCCCAATCACTACACCGGCTCCGTGATCGATAAAAAATCCCTCTCCAATCTTTGCACCCGGATGGATTTCAATCTGAGTCAAAAAGCGACTGATCTGAGAAATGATCCGCGCTAAAAGAAACCACTTTTTATTGTATAGCTTATGAGCCAATCTATGCAAAATAATGGCATGAAAACCGGGATAACAAAGAATAACTTCCAAACTACTCTTGACCGCCGGATCACGTTCAAAAACTACTTGAATATTTTTCTTTAGCCATCCCATCTTTATTCCCTCCTCAATGTAGACAAAACCACTACTGTTGAACTCTTAACAACTATCTGTCTACATAATAAAAACATATTTATTACCGCCTCATAAATAAAAAATCCCGCCTCTAATACAGAGGCGAGATGCTCGCGGTTCCACTCTGTTTGAGAATAAGTACACAACCGGACAGATTCTCTAACTATACTTATCCCAACTCTATCTGCCTTAACGCGGCAATTTACGGTAAAACCCTACATACAAGTAATAATAAATCCCCATGTATTTCGGGTTTACAGCTCCAGGGTGCACTTTCATTCCCGTTTCTCAGACAGGCTTACAGCCGGTGACCCGTCCTCTCTAAGAGATAACGGCAAACTACTTCTCCCTATCTCAGCCTTTGCCAGATATTAACTGCTTATATTGTATTATATTGTATTCAAAAAATTAATTTATAAACTAGTATATGCATAACTAACCACTTTTGTCAACAACTAACCTTTTTTAGTGCTCGTTCAATACGCCGTAAAGCTAAATCTTTCCCTAAAATCCCAATAATTAAAAATAGATCAGGGCCGTGTTGTTGTCCGGATAAAGCTACACGAATGGGCATGTACACAAATTGCCCTTTTAATTTTAACTCTTTCATGATGGACTTGAGCATCGTCTTTACTGTCTCCGGGGTAACCTCATCTAAGGCCGCCAATTTATCTTTAAATGTCCTCAGCACTAAAGGACAAGTTTCCTGCTCCAATACTGCGGCCGCTTCTTCATTCTCAAAGTGCACCTCTTCCCCTACTAAGGTCTTAATCTGCTCTGTAACATCCTTAATCTTCGAGAGCCGCTCCTGAAAAGCTGACATTACCAGTTTAGCCCATTCCCTTTCTTCCGGCGAAGGATTTTCGGAAAGATATCCCTCTTTAATTAAATAGGGAACCGCTAATTCTACTAAACGCTCTACTGAACTTTCCCGGATATACATCCCATTGATCCACAGCAGTTTTTCCAGGTCAAAAACTGCCGGATTCTTAGCCACTCTGTCCAGGGAAAATTGTTGAATGATCTCCTCTAAGCTTAATATTTCCTTTTCCCCTTCCGGAGACCAGCCTAAAAGAGCTAAAAAATTAACGACAGCTTCCGGCAAATAGCCTTCTTCCTTATACTGCACTACGGAAGTTGCCCCATGACGCTTACTCATTTTACTCCGGTCTTTACCTAAAATAAGGGAAATATGGGCAAATTGAGGCACTTTAAAACCAAGTGCTTCATAAAGTAAAATCTGCCGTGGGGTATTAGACAAATGTTCTTCAGCTCTGACCACATGACTAATCTTCATTAAAGTATCATCAATAACTACCGCATAATTATAGGTAGGAATACCGTCTGATTTAACAATAACAAAGTCACCGATTTCCTCGCTCTTAAAAACAACCTGCCCTCTTACTAAATCATTAATAACAATTTCCTTATTCTCCGGAACACGAAAACGCACTACAGGTTTACGTCCTTCTGCCTCACACTTCTGTTTTTCTTCAGGAGTAAGGTCACGGCATTTACCGTTATACATCGGGTTACCGCCTTGAGCTAAAGCCTCCTGTCGTTGTTGTTCCAATTCCTCTTCCGTGCAATAACAATAATAAGCCATTCCTTTGTCCAAGAGCTGCTGCGTATATTGACGATAAAGATCCAATCTCTCCATCTGCCGGTATGGACCATATGCCCCACCCACATCAGGACCTTCATCCCAGTTAATCCCTAGCCATTGCAAAGAATCCAAAATATTGTTCTCTGATTCTCGACTGGATCTTTCCAGGTCCGTATCCTCTATTCTCAGAATAAGCTTTCCACCTAACTTTCTGGCCAGCAAAAAATTAAAAAGTGCGGACCGTGCACCCCCAATATGTAAAGGTCCCGTAGGGCTGGGGGCAAATCTTAAACGTATTTCTTCCATTTTGTAAATATCCTCCCCATCCAAAGATAATCTCTATTTGCTAACATCTATTATTAGCTAACATCATTTTTTTGAATTAAACAACAAGCATATGCGGCAATACCTTCCTTCCTGCCGGTAAAGCCAAGCCCTTCTGTCGTTGTAGCCTTAATACTCACCTGTTCGGGCGATATTTCCAAAATATCAGCAAACTTATTTCTGATTTTCTCCCGATAAGGGGCCAGTTTCGGAGCTTGGGCTACAAGAGTACAATCCAAATTAAGGCAAGTATAACACTGCTGCTTTAGTGTTGCAACTACCTGTTTTAATAAATCTAAACTGGAAGCATCCTTATAACAACGATCACTATCCGGAAATAACTCACCAATATCACCCAAAGCCGCAGCACCCAAAAGCGCATCCATCACTGCATGTGTAAGCACATCGGCATCAGAATGACCTAACAAACCCTGTTCAAAAGAGATCTCTACACCGCCCAATATTAATTTGCGCCCAGCGACAAAAGCATGTACATCATAACCAAAGCCGACTCTCATCATCATTCAATCACCCTTTAACTCTAACATCTCTTTAAAATAAACCAAATCCTCCGGTGTAGTTATCTTCAAATTATCATATTCACCCTGTACCACAAAAATAGGCACACCTAACCTTTCCACTAAAGAAGCATCGTCTGTCCCCGCCCAGGAAGAAGCAAGAGCTTCCTCATAGGCCCGGACAAGCAACTCTTTTTTAAATACCTGTGGAGTCTGAATATGCCATAAAGTTTGGCGTGGCGGAGTCTCTAACACCATTTGCTCAGAGGTAACAACCTTAATAGTGTCCTTAGCGGGCACCCCCACAATCGCCGCACCTTTGGCCAAGGCTGCCTCCACTACGCGGGTAATAACCTCAAGGGAAACAAGTGGTCTAACCCCATCATGAACCGCTACCCATTCTGTATCTTCGGGCAAAGCTAAAAGTCCACGATAGACAGAATCTTGCCGCTCTTTTCCCCCGGAAACAATTTTGCTTACTTTCGTAAAACGATACTTCTCAATAATCTCCTGCCGACAGTATGCCCTTTCTTCTTCCCTGGTCACCACCACTATATCTTCTATTAAAGGATGGGCCTGGAATTTTTCTAGGGTATACGCCAAAAGAGGGCGACCTGCTACCTCTAAATACTGTTTGCTGATGCGCCCTCCCATTCTTTTCCCTTGTCCGGCTGAAACTATTAAGGCTGAAACCTTAGCCAATTGCATCCACCTCATAAACAGTTCTTCTGTCGTTATATTTTGGTTTCGCAAAAATCATGCGCCCCGCAGCAGTTTGCAAAACACTGGTCACTACTACATAAATTGTTTGATTGATATATTTTTTCCCGGACTCCACAACAATCATCGTGCCGTCATCCAGATATCCTATCCCCTGTTTAGACTCTTTACCGTCTTTGATAATCTGAACCACCATTTCCTCACCGGGAAGAAAAACCGGTTTTAAAGCATTCGCCAACTCATTAATATTAAGAACCCGAATACCTTGGAGTTCGGCAACTTTGTTCAAATTATAATCATTAGTAAAAATATCCGCTCCCAGAGTTTTGGCCAGTTTCACCAATTTACTGTCCACTTCCTGTATCTCAGGAAAATCCTTTTCATAAATCTGCACCCGCGCGATTAGTTCGTTACGCATCATATTAAGAATATCTAAACCACGTCTGCCCCTATTTCTTTTCAATTGATCCGAAGAATCGGCAATATGCCTCAACTCCTCCAATACAAATCCAGGAATGATTAAAATTCCATCAACAAAACCGCTTTTACAAATATCCGCAATACGACCGTCAATAATCACACTTGTATCCAATACCTTATATAATCGCCCCGGTTCAAATTTGGGAGAAACGGCTTTTTCTTTATCCTTCCCGCCAAACTTAGGAAAAAGATTAAAGATATTCAATAACTCCTCTTTCTTTTTGTAACCAATGCTGAGTCCCAGATAGCCCAAGAAAATACTGCAAAGTAGAGGCATATAACTTCCGACAAAAGGAATCCTGGCCAGTGCAGAACCTAATAAACTAGCAATAATAAGTCCAATAATCAAACCTATAGCTGCTCCGATGAGATCACTCAAAGGCATCTTCTGCAATTTTCTTTCCAGCCACTCCGTCATCCGCACAGCCTTAGCAATAACCCATGGTGCTATACTATAAGTCAAAAGTCCTAATACTATACCAGGAAGTATGATAATAGCTATTCTTAGAATAAAGTTAGAAATTATCAACCAATCGCTATTAACCAGGGCATAACCAAGTGAAATACCTCCAACGAAAAAAAATAAGGTTAAAATAATCCGTGCTGCCTTTCTAAACACCTTTCGTTTTCACCTACCCTTCAGTAACTATAGCAACAACCTTACTACAATATTACTAACTCTGCTTTAATAATCTTGTTAAAAACAAAGCCTTGGTCTATCATCAATTATCATAATTATAACAAGTATTCTCTTTTTTAAGCAAGCAGGCATACCACCTCTCTTAAAAGCAAAAAAGCGCCAAAAAATGACGCATTTAAGCTAAACATTGTTGGAATAAATCTATAATTCTTTCTTCCTCTCCATCCTTAGCTAAAACCAGTTCACTGAGTAAAATTTGACGTGCACTATCAAGCATCTTCTTTTCCCCGGTAGATAAACCTTTTTCCTTATCCCGGGAAGTAAGATTCCTGACGACTTCGGCTAAGTCATAAATATTACCGCTTTTGATTTTTTCCATATTGCTTCTATATCTTCTGTTCCAGTTTGTAGACATAGGGGAATCCTCTTGCCGCAGAATATTAAAGACTTCTCCAACCTCGTCTCCGCCGATTACTTTTCTAATACCAATTGTCTCCACATTGGCAATGGGAACCATTACCTTCATATCACCAATAGGCATACGTAAAACATAATACTGACGCTTATCCCCTAGGATTTCCTTTTCTTCAATTCCTTCGATGATACCCGCTCCATGCATGGGATAGACAATTTTATCCCCTATTTTAAACATAGCCCTACACCTCCCATCCTAAGAGAGCTCACAGTACTATTTTAGCAAAAATAAGCTTCTATGTCAAAATCATAATATTATATATCATTGTCCCCTATCTAGTCAACACATATTCAGCTTAGATAAATATTATGCAGATTGCAAGTTTAATTGCCTTACATTTTTTTACAAAACCCCTGTATTAGTTTTAAGCA
>LFSF01000001.1:3001-13940 GCA_001512665.1 Clostridiales bacterium DTU073 | reverse complement strand
CCCAATGTGTCTTTTTCTTGGCGAAATGCCATAATCCACCACCCCTTCCTATCTTCAAATTCTACACCATTTCCACAGCATTATTCAATATGGCAGCTAGGTGGTTTTCGTGGCAGGGGAACGTTATGGCAAGGGGATGTGGCAAGGGGACGTTTCATCTGCCACATAACAAGAACACACCGCTATAGACTAACTTGCCATCTAACGGTGTGTCCCTCTCTCCTTCTTGCAAAGTGGCAGATGAAACGTCCCCTTGCCACATCCCCTTGCCACATACTTTTGCTTATTTACTTATATTCCAAAGACATGATTACCTATGCGGTTAATAATTGTTCTGGTCCAAATCCATTTACTGGTGGATTTAGCCGGATTCCAATAATACAATGCTCCCCCCGAAGGGTCCGCTCCGGCTAAAGCTTCTCTTGCAGCTTTGATTGCCGTAGCATTGGGAGTTAGATATATTTGTCCGTCAGAAACCGCAGTAAAAGCGGACTTTTGAAAAATTACCCCTTTAATCGTGTTAGGGAACTGGCTGTTTTCCACTCGGTTAAGCACCACAGCCGCTACAGCTACCTGCCCTAAATAAGGCTCACCCCTGGCTTCACTATAAACTGCCCGCGAGAGCCAGTACAAATCATCCTGGCTATAATTCCTCCCGCTCCGGGAAACATTCTTTGCCGTGGTTGGTATGCGTAGAGTTTGTCCAATATAAATAGTGTCTGACTTTAAGCCATTAGCACTCTTGATACCTGCAATCGCCACTCCATAATGTCTGCTTAACTTGTACAAAGTGTCCCCTTTTTTCACTTTATGCGAAACATCCGCTAACAAGGGGGCCGATGTCAAAACCAGCAAAACAAAGGTAAAAATCATGAGAATCCAAAAACGCTTTTTATTCATACTTTCCTCCTTTAACAAATAACAACTTGATATCTTTCTATTCGTAGTAGGTTGTCTGCAAGATATGGCTTATTATAATCAGCTTTGTTCCCGTTTTCCAGTGTAAGATATAACCAAAAAAGGTAACAGCTAAATTATGCCCTGTTACCTTTCTTCTTAAACCTGTATAAAATTTCCCCCTTACGACTCTAAGGCTTCAACCCATAAGTCTGCTAAACGGGCGAACTGTTCTAAACTTAATACCTCTCCTCTTACTTGGCAATCAATACCTGCTTTTCCTAAAATTAATCGGATCTTTTCTTTCTCAAAACCCGGCTGTACCGTAAACAAAGAATTGATTAAGGTCTTACGCCTTTGTCCAAAAGCAGCTTTAATGATCTTAAACAACAGCTCCTGATCACGCACCTCTACAGCTGGCTTTTGACGCGGTTTTAATCTGAGGACAAGAGAATCTACTTCGGGAACAGGCCGAAACATCTGTCGCGAGACCGGGAAAAGAATTTGGGTCTCAGTATAATACTGCACAGCCAGTGTTATCGCCCCATATTCTTTAGTTCCCGGTGCAGCCGTAAACCTTTCTCCTACCTCTTTAGGCATCATTACTACAATATCCTCAACCTGCTTTTCTTCTTCCAGTAGTTTCATGACCAAAGGCGTAATAATATAATAAGGCAAATTGGCCACAACCTTGTATGGCCAAGATAAACCATGTGCCTGAGTTAATTCGTCCAGCTTTACTTTTAATGCATCTCCCTGCACCAATACAAAGTTCTGATCCGGCAATAACTGCTCTAAAATAGGGAACAAATCCGCATCAATTTCTATCGCCAAAACACGAGCACCTTGGCTTAATAACTGGCGCGTCAACGTTCCTGCCCCGGGTCCGATTTCCACTACCCGGTCACCCGGTTTGATTCCCGCTTCTCTCACGATACGTTGTAATAAATTAGAGTCAAAGATAAAGTTTTGTCCCCATTTTTTCTTAAAACGAAAGTTCTGCTCCCTTAAAAGCTCACTGGTTTTCCTCTCCGACTGCTCAGACAAATACTCCCCCTGCCCTTCTTTAACCCTTAGTATTCTCCTAAGATTAACCTACCCTATTCCGATATTCCGAATAATTTTTTCCCGTTATTCGTTGTGGTCTGTGCCACTTCTTCCACAGATAGTCCCTTAATCTCGGCAATGGCTTCGGCAACTTTCACAACATAAGCCGGCTCATTTCTTTTTCCGCGATAAGGAACGGGAGTTAAATAAGGACAATCCGTTTCTATTAACAGATATTCCAAAGGGATTGCACGTGCTACCTCCACAGTTTTTCGCGCATTTTGGAAAGTTAAAGCTCCTCCCAATGCCAGATAAAACCCCATTTTGATAATTTCCCTAGCTAAAGGCACACTGCCGGAATAACAATGAAAAACACCGCCTACCTCATCGGCTTTTTCCTCTTTAATAATACGCAAAGTGTTTTCATGTGCATCCCGGTCATGAATAATTATAGGCAACCGTACTTCCTTCGCCAGCCTAATCAGTTGCCGAAAGGCCTGCTGCTGTATGTTGCGCGGTGAATGATCATAATAATAATCCAGCCCTATTTCCCCCACCGCAACAATCTTCGGTTCCCTGGTCAAATCCCGTAGTTGCTCTAAAACATCTACAGAAAAGTCTTTCGCTTCATGGGGATGCAAGCCCACCGCACCATAAATAAAATCATATTTTTGTGTTAACTCTACCGTGCGCCGAGCCGACTTAACATTTTCGCCTACATTAACTATTAACTCTACGCCGGCCTCTTGGGCCCGCTTAATTACCTCCTCTTGATCCGAGAGAAATCGTCTATCATCTAAATGGGTATGTGTATCAAAATACATGCCAAAGCCTCCCTGTTGTGCCACGATACAATCTTGCTTTCACTATCGCCTTACTTTTTATTTTACCTTGCTTCCGGTCGGCAAATCCTTTTCCAGGGTTACTACCTCTAAGGTATCTCCGTTGGAAGCCGCCAAAAGCATGCCTTCCGAGACAATCCCTCTCAATTTAGCCGGCTGTAAATTAGCTACGACAATGATCTTTTTCCCTACCAGCTCTTCCGGTGTATAATGCTGCGCAATCCCGGAAACAATAGTGCGCTTCTCTTCACCAATTTTAATTTCCAGTTTTAATAATTTATCCGCTTTCTCCACCTTTTCACAAGCGATAACCTCAGCTACGCGTAAATCAATTTTCGCAAAGTCTTCGATAGATATCTGTGTACTCTCCATCGGTTTCTCTCCAGACTGCTTAATCGTACCCGTCTGTTCTTGGGTATTCTGTTCTTTAGCCTTCTGCACCGCTGTTTGAGTTTTAGACATTCCTTCACCGGCGGTGACTGCCTCATTTTCTTTAACCTCAATTCTCGGGAATAAAGACTTGCCTTTACACACAACCTGCCCGGGTCTCGTCTTACCCCACTCTGTTTCGGTCCACGATAATGCCGAGACATCCTTAAGCCCAATTTGTGCCCAAACTTTTTCCGGCAAAGAAGGCATAGCAGGGGCAATCATCACCGTAACAATACGAATAACTTCCAATAAATTATATAAAACGGTATTTAACCGTCCTTTTTGCTTTTCATCCTTGGCCAAAATCCACGGCATAGTTTCATCAATATATTTATTGGCTCTGTTCACTAATTCCCAAATGCTGGTTAAGGCATTAGCGAAATCCATTTGATCATAATAACCGGCGGCTTCCTGAGGAATCTTCGCCGCTAAAGATAAGAGTTCCTGATCAAATTGCCCTTGGGCCTCTTCCGGTGCCGGGACTTTACCGGCACAGTACTTTTCAATCATGGCTACCGTCCGAGAAACAAGATTGCCAAAATCATTAGCTAAATCCGTATTAATCCGCTGTATTAAATTATCCTCAGAATAGTAACCATCCATCCCCAAAGGAATCTCTCTTAAGAGAAAATATCGGATCGCATCAACCCCATATTTATCAATCAAGAGGATCGGATCAACAACATTCCCTTTTGATTTGGACATTTTCCCCGAATCCAAAAGAAGCCAGCCATGCCCAAAAACCTGTTTCGGCAAAGGCAGCCCAGCAGCCATCAGAATAGTCGGCCAGATTACCGTATGGAAACGCACAATATCCTTACCTACCAAGTGTATATCGGCGGGCCAAAACTTCTGATACAATTCATCATGCTCTGTCCCATAACCTAAAGCACTGATATAATTAGTCAAAGCATCAAACCACACATAAATGACATGCTTGGGATTAAGAGGTACAGGAATACCCCAGGAAAAGGTAGTCCTGGAGACACAAAGATCTTCCAGACCGCTTTTAATAAAATTAATCATTTCGTTCCGGCGCGACACCGGCTGAATAAAATCAGGATGTTCCTCAATATGCCGGAGAAGACGGTCTGCATATTTAGACATCTTAAAAAAGTAGCTTTCTTCCTTGACTAATTCCACCGGTCTTCCACAATCAGGGCAAATCTTCTCTGCGCCGACCTGCCTTTCCGTAAAAAAGGTTTCACAAGGTGTACAATACCACCCTTCATAAGTAGAGAGATAGATATCCCCTTGGTCATATATTTTCCGGAAAATATTCTGGACAACCTGCTGATGTCGTGGATCCGTCGTCCTAATAAAATCATCATTAGAAATAAGCAGCTTTTCCCACAGCTGCTTAAACCCAGCAACAATCTGGTCTACATATTCCTTCGGCTCTTTCCCTTCCGCCTTAGCAGTCCGTTCAATCTTTAAACCATGTTCGTCCGAGCCGGTTAAAAAGTAAGTTTCATAACCTTGCATTTTTTTATAACGAGACATTGTATCGGCCATTACCGTCGTTAACGCATGACCGATATGTAATTTGGCACTGGGATAATAAATAGGTGTGGTAATGTAAAAAGTCTTCTTCATTGCTACTATGCCTCCTTCAAAATAAATAGACCCACGATAAATAAACCCATCATCCGAATCAGAACCGAATTTATGAAAAGTATAAATAGCAGCCGGATTTTTGTCAAGTTCTCCCTTTTAAGAAAGTAGCTTTAAAATGGTTTTAAAATTAGCAATAAATTGCAGATTGTGTATTGACTTTAATTGGTATAATTGTTATGATTTACTTGTGGGTAGTTTGTCGAATTTTGACGAAGAAAGGAGTTGTTTAGATGAGATCAACCGGTATTGTAAGAAAAGTGGATGAACTAGGCCGTGTAGTTATTCCTATTGAACTCAGAAGAACTCTCGGCATTGAAGAGAAAGATGCCTTAGAAATCTACGTTGACCAAGAGAAAATCATCCTTAAAAAGTACGAGCCGGCTTGCGTATTCTGTGGCAGTGCAGACAATGTCCAATATTTCCGTGGGAAACTTGTTTGCAAAGAATGTGCCCAGGCAATGGCTGCTAACGCTTAATAATTGGCTCCTTACATAAAACATTACCAATCTCTAATCCTTTAAGTCAAAAGATAGAGGTACAAAAGATAGCGGTAAATGTTTGTAAAAAGCTTTAATACTTTTAAAACGGGATTCATTAGCTCATGAAATCCCGTTTTGTTTTTATTTAATCATCACTAACCGATAGACCTCTCGCTTAGAGATGCCCAACAAATCTGCGGTCTCTTGCAACGCTTCCTTCTTGGTTAACCCCTTACTTAAGAACTCATGATAACGTTGAACTATTTGTTCAGCCGTAACAGCAGTAACAGCAGCGTCTTTTTCGTTCCTGGCACCTTCAATCAAAAGGGTCATTTCCCCTTTCGGTGTATGTTGCTCCCAATAGGCAATTACCTCACTTAAAGTACCTCTGATATACTCCTCATAAACTTTGGTTAATTCCCTGGCAACACAACAATTCCGTTCCCCCCACGCCTCCTTGATTTGGACTAAGGTTTTTTGCAAACGATAAGGACTTTCATAAAAAATAATCGTTCTTTTTTCCTCCTTTAATTGAGAAAAAATAATCTTCTGCTCTTTTTTCTGCCGAGGAAAAAACCCGGCAAAAACAAATCCTTTACAATCCAAACCCGAGGCCACCAAAGCCGTTAAAATAGCTGACGGTCCCGGAATCACTGTCACAGGTATTTTTTTTTGCAAACAAGCTTTAACCAAATCTTCTCCCGGGTCTGAAATGCCAGGCATACCCGCATCGGAAACCAAGGCAATATTTACTCCGTCACTTAATTTTTCCAATAACCAAGGTCCTTTAGAATTTTTATTATGTTCATAATAGCTAGTGACCGGTTTTTGAATGGCATAATGATTTAATAGTTTTTGGGTATGGCGGGTATCCTCAGCAGCAATCAAGTCTACACTCTGCAAAGTTTCCAAAGCTCGTATGGTAAGATCCTTTAAATTACCAATGGGAGTGCCTACCAAATATAAAGTACCTGTCTGCTTACTTTCCCCCAAGATTAACAACCTCTTTCCCATACCAAGATAGAATTTCCGCGCTGTATTGTCCGGGCTTTTCATAAATGATTAACGGTGGCAGCACCTTAAGTTCTGCCGGAGCATTTTTTCTGGCTTCCAACAAAAACAAACGAGCGGGTCGCTCACGAAAAGAATGAATAAAACGAATTTTACGCGGTTCTAAATGAGCCTGGCGTAAAAGTTCAAACAAAGTCAATAGCTTATCAACCGGATAAATCAGAGCAAAACGTCCTTGATAATTTAAAAGCTTGCCGGCACATTCCACCACATCTTGGAGCGAACCGGTTATTTCATGACGAGAAACAGCTCGGCTTTTCGCCGGACTGACCTCACCTTCCTGTGGTGACCAATAAGGCGGGTTAGCGGTAACTAAATTGAATATTCCACCACCGAGTTCTAGATGAACCCCACGAAAATCACCCTGGATGATTTGAATTACTTCCGCTAAATTATTTAATTGCACCGAGCGTACAGCCATTTCCGCAAGGTCTTCTTGTAACTCAATCCCCGTAATCTTAACCTTTGACGCTCGTGTGCTTAAAATCAAAGGAATAACCCCTGTCCCTGTACCCAAATCTACAATGCGATCTCCTGTTTTGACCGTGGCAAAATGGGCTACCAGGACAGAATCCAAAGTAAAACGGAAGCCTTTTTGCTTCTGGATGAGCCGCAAATTATTAATCAGCAAATCATCTACAGTTTCATCAGCTTTGATCACAATCTTCTCTCTCAATTTCGTTGTCTCCATCCTACCGGCTTAATTTTCTTGCTCCTGCCTCTCAGGTGAATCCTATCGTATCAACCCTTCTAGCTGAATCCTGTTGTGCCTATTCCTCCGTTGTGCACCCCTTCTAGCTGAAGCTGTTGTGCCTGAGAGTTTATTGCGTGTAAAGCTAAACAGACTTCACGAAGACGCAGTGAAGAAAGCAGAAGGGCGAAAAGGATGTGAGCCCCAGCCCTCGCACATACAGGAGGTATAATCGAAGGCGGTCTGCTTTCTTCTGCACCGAGTGTTAGTCTGTTCTCTTCGCAGCCCAAAACTCTTGGGCACTACAGCTTCAACGCCCTTATAGTTTGCGCAAGAAGCCTACACAGAAGAGGCAATCCCCTTCTTGACGCGTCTGCCCAAAATGCAGATGACAAATATGAAATCCTTCTTGATATAGTTTTACTAAATTATCATAGCCTTGCCCCTGAATCTTCTTCACATTGCTTTCTACTTGGGCCTTATCCTCATCTGTATAGCTGCACAGCTGACGTCTAAGCCTTTCATTCTCCTCTTCCAAAGCAAAAGCCAACATTTTTAAAGATGTAATCTCCTCTAGCAAGGCTTGATATTGTTCTTCCAGTTTTATCAAACTTTCTGTCAGCTTCATCTTATAACTACCTCTTTTTCCTAATTTTCATCTTCTAAATTAACGAGAAGATCATCCTCGTCATAATTAAGGTCTTCCGGATTGTAAGGCAGCGGCTCCTCCTGTCCCTTTTTCTTGCATTGGTAACAAACGCTTTCATAATTTAAACAACACATCAAGCGTCCGCAAATACCCGATATTTTTGTGGGATTAAGGGATAAATTCTGTTCCTTCGCCATTTTAATGGACACCGGTTCAAAATCCCCTAAAAAGGTGGTACAACATAATTCCCGTCCGCAGGAACCGAGACCGCCTAGCATTTTAGCTTCATCACGTACCCCTATCTGCCTTAATTCAATCCTCGTTCTAAAGATTGCCGCTAAATCTTTAACTAATTCTCTAAAATCAACTCGCCCTTCTGCCGTAAAATAAAAGATAATTTTACTGGCATCAAAAGTGTACTCCACATTAACCAATTTCATAGGGAGTTGATGTTCCAGAATTTTCTCCTGGCAAATCTCTTTGGCTTTTTCTTCTTTTGCCCAATTGGACTCTGCCTTTTCCAAATCCTCGGGTGTAGCTTTACGTAAAACCTTTTTTAAAGGAAGGACAACCTCTTCATCCGAGACCTTCCTCAAACCTAAAACTACCTCTCCCAATTCCAATCCGCGTGCTGTTTCCACAATCACCTTAGTATGCACTGGTAACTCTAGCTCTCCGGGATCAAAATAATATATCTTACCAGCAGATTTAAATCTTATGCCAACAACTTCAACCATTGGGGATAACCCCCCTTTCTCTTTGCTCTATATTTCTCAACTTGATCAATAATACCTCCATTGTCAAACGATAATTTCCATTGTTTTTTATAGCATAAACTGCTTTGTTTATTTCTTCTAAAGCGGTAAAACATCCTGCTAAGTCAGCACCGGAAAAATCTTGCTCCACTATTTTGTTCCGATACATAACCAACAGCCATTCCAAAGTAAGCTCGCATAATTTTCTGTCCTTAGCCTTATCTAATTTTTCAGCCCAGGAAAAAATTTCGCGATAGCCTCCCTGCTTTATTGCTTTAAATTTTTCCTTGGCCTGCTCCCAAAATTGCTGATAGACCGGATTATCTACCATTTCCAAAGCCTTACTGGCAGACCCTTGAGCTAAATCAAGAGTAGGAGGCGTCTCTTTGCCTTGCTGCTGCAAGATTTTTCGCAAAACCATCTCATCCAGATAAGAAAAAGGAAGCGGTTGACAGCGCGAATGAATGGTGATCGGCAATTTATTCAGATCATTGGCCAAGAGAATAAACACAGTCTCTGCTGGTGGTTCTTCCAAAACCTTTAATAAACTATTAGCGGCTTCAATAGTCAAAAGATGTGCATCATCAATAATTATAACCTTAAATTTGCCCTCATAACATTTATAATACACCTTTTCCTGTAAAATCCGCATCTGCTCTATTTTCAAAGAATTACCATCAGGCCTGACTACAATAAGATCCGGATGACTACCCGAAATTATTTTTCTACAAGCAATACAAGTGCCACAAGGCTCTGCCTCCTCTGTAGGAGAACTACAATTTAATAATTGGGCAAAAGCTACCGCTGTCTTAAACTTGCCTACACCTTCCGGCCCATAAAACAAATAAGCATGGCTGTTTCTTCCGGCTTTAAATCCTGCTTTAAGAAGAGCAATTGCCCTGTTTTGACCATATATATCTTTAAACCCCATCTCTGTACCACCCTTGCGAAGATAAATCCCTAAAAAATAAATATAAATCCCTTATGAGTATAAATCAATCAGTAACCCTCGTATACTATCCAATTTTTTCAACAGCTTAACCGCATCCTTTTGCTTATCCAAAACAATCTCCGTTAATTCTTCCAACTCCTGATTTAATAATTCAATGCGTTGAAAAAGCTTCGGGCGTCCGCTTCTTGACCAACTTGTCTCTTCCTTTAAACCATAGACCTGACGTTCAACTTCCCCCAAAAAACCCTGCAACAACCGTTTATAAGCTAATAAATCATAAACGGAAAAGGTTTTAACCAACTGTTTACCCTTTTCCTCTAAATTTTGCAACAACTGCTCGAGCTTTTCCCGTAAAAAAGCCGAACTCTGCTCTTGCAGCACATCCTGAAAATTTTGTTGCTGCTGGGATGCAGGCCTGACTTTGCCTACATGGTCAAACCTATCTACTTTTGACCGTATGTTTTTACTGGTTTTTTCATTTTCTATTCTCATTGTTTTTACACCTTAAGAACAGTAATTTTTTCCTCAGCGCTGACTCCTTGCACCCTTAACTTTTCACGTAGTGCCCAGCGGACATATTCGAGATGCTCCGGCTCAATGACCTGACCCGGCCATAAACAAGGAATCCCCGGCGGATAGATCGTTAAAGCTCTCCCACAAATACGTCCTACCGCCTCATCAATTTTCACTACTTCCTTCTTATTATAATATACCTCTCTTGGTGTCAAGAGTAAACGAACAGACTCCTCATAAAAAGAAACCGGAAGGGGCAAAGAATCCAGGGCTTTTTTCCTGTTCTCTCGCCCAATTTGCCGTAAAGCTATCCCTACTCTGCTTATATCTGCAGAAGAATGTCCCCAAGTAACCAAAAACAACACCGCATAATAATCGAACATTTCCACAACAATACCATACTTTTCCCTTAACAGCTCGGCTAATTCCCAGCCTGTTAAACCAAGTTCTGCCGCGGAAACCAGCACTTTTGTGGGATCATGATACCAACCCACAGGCAACGGCTCGTCCGGAAACACTCGGAAACCCGGTATTTCTTCGATTGTTTTCCTTAATAAAAAAGCTGTTTCCAAAGATTTGCCCACCAGAGCAGCTCCCTCTGTCCTCAATTGCGCCTGAACACTATCCAAAGAAGCCATTAATAAATAAGAAGGACTTGTGGTCTGGAGAATATTTAAAGCCTCCCTTACCGGTGCCCTGAATTTTTCCGTATTTACATGCAACATACTGGCTTGGGTTAAAGCAGACAAAGTTTTATGTGTACTTTGGATAACTATATCCGCTCCTTCTTTTTGCAAAGATAGGGGCAATTCACTCTGAAAAAACAAATGCCCACCGTGTGCCTCATCGACAAGATGACAAAGCCCTTTTTCCTTTATCAGCTTATTAATTACTCCGGCTGAATACCCTACTCCTTGATATGTAGGGTTCACAGTAAACACTAAATCTATATCTGTCTTTCCGGCAACCTGTGCCACCCTTTCTTGCTTCCCTG
>LFSF01000001.1:0-2933 GCA_001512665.1 Clostridiales bacterium DTU073 | reverse complement strand
CACTTCATCAGGTGCCTCTTCTTCAAGCAAAGAGGAAAGTTTTTCCGCAGAGAGTCCCAAAGGGATTCCCCACTTCTTCTCCATTTGTACAGGAGAAATTAACGGTACGCCTCCGCTTAAGATTAAACCATTCAATACAGAAATATGCGCATGCCGCGGGATGATTACCTTCCCTTGTGGTCGATTTATTGCTAAAAGAGCCGCCTGAAGACCTACCGTAGACCCATTAACCAAATAAAAAGTTTCCCTGGCTCCGAACAAATCTGCTGCTAATCTTTGCGATTCATACAAACAACCACAAGGATGATGCAGATTATCAAGCCCCGGTACTTCTGTAAGGTCCAGTTGCAAAAGCCCTTGTTGCAGTAATTGTTGAAAACAGCTTTCACTCCCTTGGCCCTGTTGATGACCAGGAGTATGAAACCCTAAAAAACTATGTTTTAAGTATTCTGAAATCTCCTCTATTAACGGCATTTTCAGCAATTTTCTTCATCCTTGCTCTAAAAAATTTTAAGCTGTACAACATCTTCTTCCTCTTTAATTTTATCACATCTTTAGCGACTTCAACCAGTTAACCAAAAAAACATAATTTATGAGTAATAATATTTTATTTTTAATTTACTTTCAAAACATAATATGCTATCATACTTTATAACGTATACAAATAATGTTACCCTATTTCGGGACATTTTTGTATTAATGACATCATTATTAACAAATTCTGGTTATTTTTTAAGGAGGGTATCAAATGGTAACCAAATTAGGAATTAATGGGTTTGGTCGAATTGGCCGTATGTGCATGAGGGCAGCTTTAGAAACCCCCGAAGTAGAAGTTGTCGCCATTAACGGCACCTCAAGTCCTCAAGCATTAGCTCATCTCCTAAAATACGATTCTATTCATGGCAAATTAAACAACCAAATCGAAACAACTAACGATAAAATTATCATAGACGGACATCCAATTCACATCTTATCTGACCGCAACCCGGCTAACCTGCCTTGGGGAGATTATGGAGTAGACATTGTCATTGAGTCTACCGGGAAGTTTAAGACAGGTAGTGCTTGTCAAGTACATTTAGACAATGGAGCCAAAAAGGTAATCATCTCTGCTCCGGCAAAAGAAGAAGACATTACTATTGTTATGGGCGTAAACGAAAATAAATACAATCCGGAAAAGCACCACATTATCTCTAATGCTTCCTGTACAACCAACTGTATTGCCCCAATTCTTAAAGTTATAAATGATACCTTTAATATTCAATCCGGTTTTATGACTACAGTTCATGCCTTCACAACCGACCAACGCAGTCTTGATAATAGTCATAAAGATTTACGTAGAGCCAGAAGCTGTGTCCAATCTATTATTCCTACCACCACAGGTGCAGCTAAATCAATCGGTATTGTTATACCGGAACTGGCCGGTAAGCTTAACGGGGTTTCCGTTCGTATCCCGGTTCCCAACGTATCTTTAGTAGATCTGGTCTTAGAACTACAAAACGAAACAACCGTAGAAGAAGTTAACCGGATTTTAGAAAATGCCGCCAGAGGACAATTAAAAGGAATCTTAGATTATTCCAGAGAACCACTGGTTTCTATCGACTTTTTAGGCGATCGTCATTCTGCAATTGTTGACGCACTTTCTACTATGGTTGTAGCTGATCGTATGATTAAAATAATGGCTTGGTATGATAATGAACGAGGCTATGCCTGCAGAGTCATTGATCTTGCCGCTTATGTAGGAGAAAAACTTTATCAAGAAAATTGCCCCAATACATCACAAGTAATAGCTGGTTAGTAGAAAGGGGGAGATTGCTTTGACAGATACATGTCAGGGGTGTCACGGAACCGGTAAAATTATTGTAGACTGTCCTTACTGCCGTAGTACGGAATCCTTTGAACATGAAGAATTAGCTTCTGATGTTTGTCTTTGTTGCAATAACGAAGGCCATGTCGAAGACGTTTGTCCTATCTGTGAAGGAGCCGGTAAAATCTTAGAAAAAACTTACATTTGATTATTGCAAAAAAAATCACTTCTCGGGAAAAATAAGAACATAAATTACATACGCATACAGGAGTGAAAAAATTGCAGCGAAAGAAAAAAGGCCCCATAGATACTGTTGCTTTAAGTAAAAAATATAAATGTGACATCAACAGAATCATCAGAGCTTGGAAAAACGGGAAAAACGACTATGAATTGTCTCAAGCCTTAGGGATTAACACAATAAAATTAATGCAAATCCGACAAGAAATCGCTGCTGCCCACGAAAAAGAACGTCAACAAAACCGCAAAAGAAGCTATTCTGCTAAAACAACTCCTTTAATAAAACTCGATTAAAACTTCATTGTTTTATTTATTGATTAGGTTCTGGCAATAACTTGCCAGGACCTTTTTTAAAGAGAATTTCTCGCAATTTAGCAATGGCAATATTATATTTTTCCGGTTCTTCCACATTGCTACTAATTATTTCTTGTTCACATTGGGTACAAATAAAAACCCCTTTAAGAAAAAAACCACTGCGCATTCCCTCTTGAGGAACAAGATTACACAAAAAACAGATAGGTAAAACCTTCCGGTCATCATCTATGACCCCGATTTTTGTTGTGTCTGAGATTAATCCAAGCTTAAACTTTTTATCAACCTTTTCTTGCATTAAAGCTACTCCCTAAAACATTTCTTTCTCTATACATATTCTGGTCTACTTGTCAGGGTTCTAAACTTCCTTTGCTATTATTTCTCAACTGATGGGCGTGTGGCACGGGGACGTTTCTTCTGCCACGTTTTCACTATAAAAATTAACTTCGCTTTAAAAATGTGGCAGAAGAAACGTCCCCGTGCCACACCAGAAACGTCCCTGTGCCACACAAAAAACAGCTTCATCCTAAAACGAAGCTGCTTATTAAAAAAATAATTACTGGCAACGACATACTCTCCC
>LFSF01000008.1 GCA_001512665.1 Clostridiales bacterium DTU073 | reverse complement strand
CTTTACACTTGTTTAACTAAGACGGTACTTATTCATGGCAGTATGTATGACGATATTTACACTACCCCGGTGCCTAGGGACAGATAAAGAGAAGGGAGGAAATATATTTGGTTTTTAATCTGCATAAAATTGTGGAAAAAAAGTCCTCTCATCGTAAAAGTTTAGTAGAGCAAATGACTATATCCGTTTGGACTCCGGGGGGATCGGATGGTTGTCCGACGGCTTTAGAATTAGCAAATTATGTAACAGAGACTTATCAAGAAAAAGTAGCGATTATTGAATTCCCCTGTTTAGGAATACCCCGGTTGTCTATTCATGTAAATTTATATGATAAGGAAAAGAATACTGATAAGCTGCTCTTAGATATTGAACGTTTGGAAAATAAGGAGATCTATCCGCTTCAATATTTTTTAAAAATTTCGGATTTAAAATGGGTATTGCCGATAAATCCATACACCGCGCCTGATTTGGCAATTCATTTAAAGTTAAATAATTTAAAAACGCTAACAGATTTCCCCGGTTATTTGAAAAATAATTTATATTTAAAAGGATATAAATTAATCATTTATATTTTACAGGGACAGATTCATCATCCATTAACTTTTTTCGGGATTAAGGAGAGTGATTTGGTTTTATTGAATGTTAATTTTCCTATTGAGTTAGGATGGGGACTAAATTGTTGTCATAAATTAATCAGCAACTATTATCAGCTTAAGGAAAAGTTCGCTGTTTATGCTCCAATGCTTGATAATAAAACTATTGCGGGGATAACCGAATTAAAATATCTTTATGCGTTAGAAAGTATTTTTGCAGAAGAGGAGGATTATTAAATGGCTGTCGGAATCTTTAATCCCTTGGAGTACACCGACTATGAACCACAGCTGCAAGTAAAGGAAGATTATATTAATGTTTCAGACTCCGACAAAATATATAATTTGACCACAATTGTGAAGGCATATTTGCGAGACAATTATGGTGAACTTTACATCTCTTCTTTAGTAAATCCGGAACATCGGAAGGAAATCAGATATATCATCTCTGATTTTATCAAAGAGAATAAAAAAGCAGAGTTTAATTTATCCTTAGAACAGGTGATTGCTAAGGTTCAGGAGGAAATTACGGAACTAGGGGTAATTCAAAGAGCTTTAGATGATCCTACGATAACGAACATTGATATAAATGGCATTAACAGTACTTATGTAGAGCAAAACGGGGTTGACGTTTTTCGACCTGATATCGCTTTTCAGTCGGAAGAACATCTTTATCAGATTATCGATAGACTTCTTTTAATGGAAGGCAAAACATTAACAGCGGCTGAACCGCATATTGATAGTTTTTTTCGGGGTTTTAGAGTCTGTGCTGTATTAGGGAAGAATCGAGGTGGTATTTCTACCTTTGGTCCGCTTCTTTCTATCCGCAAGTTTGCCCCTGATGTATTTAGCGATGAAGAAGTGATTGCTTATGGTAATATCTCCGAGGAAATTCGAGATTTTTTAGCAACTGTAGTACCGGGAGGTGCCAATATTTTAATTACCGGAGGGACCAACAGTGGTAAAACGACCACATTAATTCGGCTACCTCTTTATCTTGACCCCTCAACTCGGATTTGTACAATTGAAGATTCTCCGGAAATGATGTTACCTATGAAAGAAGCCTATCGGGAGTATAAGAATATATTTTCTTTAGAGCAGAAAAAATTTGATGGGAAAAAAGAAAGAGAATATGATATCGCTAAAAACACTGTTGTGGCGTTGCGCCTCCGACCTGTCTGGATTTTAATTGGTGAGGCCAGGACCGAAGAAGCTGCTTACCAAGCTTTACAAGCGATGAATACCGGACATTTTGTGGCCATGACCATTCATGCCAATAGTGCTCGTGATGGTGCAGTCAGATTTGTGCAGTTAGCCGGTAATAATCAAACAGTTGCTGCTCAGGTTGCTTCTTCTCTTGATCTGATTATTTTTCAGAAGAAACTGAAGAATGGGAAAAGGGTCATCACTGAGATCGTAGAGATTTTAGGTTATAAGGGTGCAGAAGAACCGATTTTTCAACCGATTTTCAAATATGATTTAAAAAAGGAAAAACATTATCGGGTGGGGCATATCTCTGATTCTCTAGCTGAAAAATTACGGATGCAGTATCTCCCGGAGGAGAAGATTAGACGGTGGACCAAGGAGGTGCGCAGTTGATTTATCAAATACTTCCCGGTATTTTAGCGGGACTGGTCACATTATTGGCAGGGTTACTTATTTTTAATCAACCGAAAAAATATGAAAAAAAGAAAGGGCTTGATTTTGTAAAAATTTTCGGTTATGACCAGATTAAAAAAGAAGCCGAAAATGCCGGCTTACAGCTTGAACAGAAGGAATTTGTAGCTTTGGTAGTCGGGGCGATAGGGATTGGTATTTTTATTGCGGTGATTATTAATAATATCTTTTATATTATCGCAGGAGTGATTGCGGGTTTTTATTTACCCAAATTTATCGTGATGCAAATTCGGAAGAGAAAAAGACTTGCTTTATTTTCTGAACTTCCTGATTCTTTAAAATTTATCGTAGCCAGGTTAATTGATTATGGTAGTATACCTAAAGCAGTGGAGGCTTCTCTCCCTGATCTGTCCTCTCATATTAGGGAGCCTTTTGAAAAGTTTCTTAATTCCATCAAAATTAATTTAACGGTGGAGCAGGCACTTTATGAATTATCTAAGGAAATTAAGATTAAAAAATTTACTGATTTTACGGAGACTCTTTTTTTGGCACATACCGAAGGAATTAACCAACAGTCAATCGCCACGTTAAACATGATTATTGATACTATGGTAGAGGATGTAAGGGCAGTAAAAAATCTGGAGCTTATGGCTAAAAAGGATAAAAAAGATTTACTGGTAGTTATAATTGTTAGCTGGCTAATTCCTGTGGCGTTATCCTTTTTAAACCCCAATAATGTCAACCTTTTTTTGGATACGTTGATCGGACAAGTCATTATGTTCTTATATTTTCTGACCACAATCTTTGTTATTGTGAAAGGTGATGAATATATCTCTCTTAATCTTGATGATCTTTGATTTCCTAATAAAGAGGTAGGTGGTTAACTATGGGGCTGTGGTTATTTATCCTAAAGGTTATTGTTTTTATAGTCGTTTTCACCTTTTTAAATATTCTGATACCTAAAAAACAAGGTAATTTATATTTAGCCCAAAGGGCAGAGAACTTATTATTAACTGATTATGAATTAAAAAGACGAAAGGAAGGGTGGTTGGTTAAAAAGGTATCTTTATTAATTCCTAGGTTTGAAACTTTTCTCAATACTAATGATTCCGGTAGTAATATTAAACGTATTTTAGCGATGATAGGGAATAAAAAGAGCTTTGAACAGGTAATCGCCGATCAAATTGTTAAAGCAGCGATTTTTTCAGCTTCGATGTTGGCAGTACCTGTACTTACAGGATCTAAAGCGTATCTCTTTTTAGTTCCGGTTTCTTTTGTAGCAGTCATGTTTATTCAAAATCGCGATATTTATCATTCTTATAAAAAATGGCAAAATGAATTAATTAAAGACATTCCTTTATTAATTGATAAGATTCAAATAAGTCTTGAAGCAGGAAAACCGATTATTCATGCTTTACAGCAGGTTTATAAGTCTGCTAGTCCACGTTTATCAGTGATGCTCGAACGTTTGCTTTTGGATATGCAAATGATGAAACAGACAGAAGCGATAGATAAGTTTGCTCGAGCTACAGGAATACCGGAAATGATTAATTTTTCCGCAGCTGTGAAAATAGCTATTGAGAATGGTTATGAAAAATCACGGAGTAATTTTGAGATTTTAAAACAGGATATAAGAAAACTTAGGATTATCAGTCTTAATGAGTTAACACGCAGTAAACCACAGAATTTGCGTAAATTACAATTATTAATGGCTTTAAATGCTGCTCTTGCTATGGGTTACACGTTTTTTGTTATTTTTACTGAAGCTAGTAAGGCAATTTAAAAATAAGGAAGAAAAGATATCAAAAGGAGGAATTTTAATGTTAAGAGTATGGCAAACAGGAAAGGAAAAAATGCTGAGAGGATATCTTTGGTTTAAGTACAATACTAAATCTCTGCTTTCTAATCAAAGGGGAGATGTAACCACAGTTGGTATTTTGGGTTGGGCAGCTGTAGTAATTACCTTAATTGTAGCTGCACATGGATTATTAACAGGGTGGCTTCCCACTTTTATCGAAGAGAAGATTTTTAATAGAGCAAATACTCTATAGGATAGGTTATGAGGAAGTTTAAATTATTTTTCTTCAAAATTATTAAGCGTGGCAAGAAAAATCAGCATGGCTTCTCTGAAACCACAGTAATTATTTATTCCTTATTAGTGTTTATGATTTTTGCTGTATTGTATGTGGATTTGTATGGATATTTCTATACAAAAAACAATTTAAAACAAGCAGTAGATGAAACGCTAACCTTAGTAAAATTTGAAAATGGATTTGATGATCGTACGAGAAATTATTTTGAAAATATTGCGGCAAAGCTTGGACTTGATGCCAGTAAAATTAATTTGCAGGGTACTCCTAAAACGGTACAGCGCGGGGATCCTCTAGAATTAGTGGCTTCAACCTATTATGAAGTTAGGGGTTTAAGACCGTTAAATCACCCTATTACTGTGCAGATTGTTGTACGTTCACATGGACTTGCTCACAGTAAGATCAGATAATAAAAAATTGGTGATGTAAATGCAAATGCCTAAAGTAGTTTACTTTATTTTGTTGAGTCTTTTATTATTAATTCTGATGTTTGATACATATCTTTATTTTTCTTCTGTGAGTAATTTTCGTGATGCCCTCGACCAAGCTCTTGATGCAGCTATCATAGCAGGTATTGATGTTCAGGATTCACAGCATGGGAAAATTTCAATAGAATATAATCTAGCCCAAGAAGCGGCTAGAACCTGTTTGAGGGAAAATCTTAAATTGGATGAACAATTAAATAACATCTTTTATACAAACTCGGAATTTATTTTAGAGATTAATAGTGAGGGTACACTTGTCCAAGGTAAATTTACGACAAAAATACAGTTACTATGCTTAAAAATGTTGAATTTGCCGGCACTTCCTTATAGCATCAGTAAAACGCAAGATTATTTAAGCTCATATATTTAATCTTGTAAAGAAAGAAAGGAGCGATAGGAACTTTGGCGGCTCGCTTTAAGAGAAATTGGAATAAGTATCTCCGTTTGGTGATAATTATCATCCTTGCTTTAGTTGTAGCATTGGCAACTTCAGAATTTAATCGGAGATATATTGAAAGTAAAGTAAGCTTATTGAAAATTGTGGTAGCAGCGGAGCATATTAAGCCGTTTTCCGAATTAACCCCCTCTAATTTGACATATCGTGAAGTTGTAAAATCAGAAGTTCCGCAAGATGCGATCTTTGATATTGATGAATTTTTAAAAGAAGGCCCGATGTTTGTCGGTGAAGTTGGCTTTATCAAGGGTTATCCGGTGAAAAAGTCCTTAACTAATAATTCTGTGGAAAGTATTTTTGGAGCCGCGGTAGCTTTAAAAGAAGGCAAATCATATTTAGGAATTTCTGTTGAACAAGTAAGTTCCCAGCTTGTCAAACCGGGGACACTTGTTGATGCCTATTGTTTTATTCAAGCGAGTACAGTAAATGCTGATGCTTATGTGATTTCAAAAGTAGAAGACCCGCTTCTGGGACGTCTTTATGTTCATGCAGTTAAAGATAAAAATAATGCTGATATTGTTGCTGGAGAAAATTCAGAAAATATTCCGGCAATTGTTGTTGTGGAAACACTTTCACCTGAACAGACTAGTAAACTAATTTACTATCAAATGGTCGGCAAATTATTTCTAGTTCCAGTTGGTGCGGATGTGGATAAGTATCTGGAGATAACCAGATAAGTTGTGGTAATATAGGAATAATAAGGATAATAATACTAGAGGGGGAACAGAAATGGCTATTGCACTAGATGATAAGTTAATCATGGCTATCAAAGAATTGGGGAAGAAATATGCCGTAGAGAAAATAGTTCTTTTTGGTTCCCGTGCCCGGGGGGATAATAAACCTACAAGTGATATTGACTTGGCCATATTTACAAATAAAGAGTTTGAAGAAAAAGGTCATTTAGCCAGTGAAATAGATGACTTAGAAACGTTACTTAAGATTGATGTAGCTTTTATTACTCCAGATACTGACGAGCCTGATTTTTTGGAAAGGCTCAAAAAAGAAGGTGTAGTTTTATATGAGCAATAAGTTTAAGAGAAGCATATTCGGCAGAATTGATTAATGATGATGAGTTAACAAAATTAGCCGAAAAGATAGAATTAAGATTAAATAAATTAGGGCAATAGAGGCGAATAGTAAATGAAAAAAACGGTTTTGGTAACAGGAGCTTCCCGAGGTATTGGGCGGGCGATAGCCACAGTATTTGCGCGGAATAATTATAATGTGATGATTAATTATTTCAAATCAGAGCGAGAAGCGCTTACTTTAGAACAAGAACTTAAGCAGCAGGGATGCACCGTAGCAGTTTATCAAGCAGATGTAACGCAAAGGACTCAAGTAGCAGCCATGATAGTGGAGAGTGAAAAAATATTTGGTTCTGTTGATGTCTTGATTAACAATGCGGGGATCTCGCAATTCAAATTATTTACCGAAATTAGTGATGAGGATTGGGAGCTTATGCTCGCTACTCATTTAAAAGGGATGTTTAATTGTTGTCAAGAAGTATTGCCGCAGATGATTCAGAGAAAAAAAGGAAAAATCATCAATATCGCTTCTATTTGGGGAATGGTCGGAGCTTCCTGTGAGGTGCATTATTCTACAGCTAAAGCCGGGATGATTGGCTTTACTAAAGCCTTAGCCAAAGAATTAGGTCCATCGGGGATTCAAGTAAATTGCATTGCTCCCGGCATAATAGATACGGACATGAATAAGGGGCTTGATGAGACGGAAAAAAGTCAACTTTTGGAGGAGATTCCGTTACAGAGATTTGGGAAACCGGAGGAAATTGCTGCTCTGGCATTTTATCTGGCCTCTCCTGAAGCCGATTTTATTACCGGGCAAGTGCTTAGCCCTAATGGCGGTTTTGTGATTTAAATATATTTTTTTGTAGTTGCTTCCAAATAAACGATTTGATAAAATAGATTTCACAGTAAAAAAATTGTATTTAGTCTTATGGCAATAGTAGTTAATGAGGTGATTTATTGAATAATAATTTAGTTCCTGAAATTGATGGAAGATTAAGAAAGCATATGGTTAGAGTGCCTGATATTATTTCTTCTGTTTGTGGAATAAAGATTTTTGGTAAACTGATAAAATCCTTGTTATTCAGTACTGATGTTGCTTTAATTAAAAATTGTAATGCTGATGCAGTTATTGCTGTATATCCCTTTACTCCTCAACCCATAATTACGCAAGCAATTATCAGTGTTTCCAGCGTGCCTGTTTTTTGTGGTGTTGGTGGTGGAACAACTACAGGTAATCGCGTAATTAGTATTGCTACACATGCTGAGCATCAAGGTGCTATGGGTGTAGTGGTGAATGCTCCGATAAAAAATGAGATAATCAAGGAATTATATGAAAAAATAGATATTCCGATTATTGTTACTGTTGTTTCTGAAAATGAGGATTTTGAAGGACGTTTAAAATCTGGGGCAACCATCTTTAATGTATCGGGTGCAGCAAAAACACCTTTTATTGTTAGTCAAATTCGCAAGAAGTATCCGGATATTCCCATTATTGCTACAGGAGGTCCTAATGAAGAAACGATTAAGGCTACAATTGAGGCCGGTGCCAATGCCATAACTTATACACCACCTACTTCAGGTGAAATATTTAAGAAAATGATGCAGAATTATCGGCAACAGCTGCAATAACAATAAAAATTCGACCTTATAATCACATAGTGCACTAAAATTATTTAGGGAGCGCGAGGTGAATTATATGGAAAAAGTAAAAAGTAAAAAGAATAAGGAGCATTTTGCAGGCTGTTTGCTGGGTGGAGCAATAGGTGATGCCTTAGGGTGGTTATATTCTCAACAAGGAGTTGCTGATTTAGGCAGTGTAGAAAATGGAAAAGCAAAAATCACAGATGATACGCAACTAACTCTATTTACTGCTGAAGGTTTATTGCGAGCGGAAACAAGAAGAAGGGAAAAAGGAACTTGTTATCCTCCTTCGCTTGTTTATTATGCTTATTTACGCTGGCTACATACGCAGGGATATCCCCAAGATGCCAGTATGTCTGAGATTTATAATGGGTTTTTAATTAAAATACAGGAATTACATGTAAGTCGTTCAGCGGGTAAAACATGTTTATCAGCATTACTTAGTGGAAAATACGGGAAATTGCATGAATCTATCAATGACAGTAAAGGTTGTGGTGGGGTTAAAAGAGTAGCCCCTGTAGGTCTTTTTGCTTCGAGGGAAGCGGCTTTTGAATTGGGTTGTGAGTGTGCTGCTTTAACACATGGTCATCCAAGTGGATATTTGGCAGCAGGCATTTTTGCCCATATGATCACCGCACTCATTGCCGGTTTAGAGCTGAAAGAAGCTGTATTTGAGGCCTTAGACATACTTGCAGATTATCAGGATTATGAAGAATGTAATCGTAGTATTCGGCAAGCAATCAAATTAGCCCAAAGTGACCAAAAACCTGAAGAAGTTATTACGTTTTTGGGCGAGGGAAAAGTAGCGGAGGAAGCTCTTGCTATAGCTGTATATTTTGCTTTAAAATATTCGACTGATTTTAAAAAAGCAATCAGCACTGTTGTTAATTTTTATAAAGACAGCAGCAAAACTATCGCTGCCCTTACCGGAAATATTCTGGGCGCATACTTAGGGTTCAAGGCGATACCTGCTGAGTGGATAGAAAAGGTGGAATTAAAGGAGGTTATTTTACAGATAGCTGATGACCTTTTGTTAGGATATAAAGGGACACTTGACTGGTGGCACAGATACCCTGGATATTAATATTAAAAGTAAAAAATATTGTATACATTTGTTAAAGATCTGGTGTAATTCTAAAACATAGTGTATATTGTTTTGTATGTTAAGATAATGATAATAGATATAAATTTGAGAATTTATCAAGAGGAGGTATTATCATGGGATTTAGAGAAGCAGCAGAATATCATTTAAATAGAGCTATTAAATTTTTAAATCTGAATGAGGATACAGCGATGGCTCTATTAGAACCTAGAAAATCTTTAGAAGTAACTTTTTCCGTGAGAATGGATGACGGGAGAGTCAGACAATTTAAAGGTTATCGGGTACAGCATACAGATGTACTGGGACCGGCTAAAGGTGGTATTCGTTTTCATCCTAACGTGGATATGGATGAGGTTAAAGCTTTGGCCACTTTAATGAGTATTAAATGTTGTGTTATTGGGTTGCCATATGGTGGCGGCAAAGGTGGAGTTACTGTTAATACTAAGGAACTGTCTGAGAGCGAATTGGAAAGAGTGAGCAGAGGATTTATTCGGGCAATTGCGCCGATTATTTCTACTGATAAAGATGTTCCAGCTCCGGATATGTATACAAATTCAAAAGTTATGGCATGGATGGTTGACGAATATTCTGTAATCAAGCAAGTTAATGAATTTGGTGTGATAACCGGAAAACCGCTGTCTATTGGTGGTTCTGCCGGAAGAAATGCGGCAACGGCTAGAGGTGGATTTTTTGTCACTAGAGCAGCTTGTCAAAAAGAAGGTATTGATTTAAAAAAGGCTAAAGTAATAGTCCATGGTTTTGGTAATGTAGGTGGTCATGCTGCTAGAATTTTTGCCGAAGAAGGAAGTAAAGTAATCGGTATAGCTGATTCTAAAACGGCAATCTATGACCCTAATGGTATTGATATTAAAGCTGCTTTAGAGCTCAAAGCTAAGACTGGTTCTTTAAAGAGCTATACTCAAGGACAGAAGCTTACTCCACAGGAATTGTTAGAATGTGAATGTGATATTCTGGTTCCGGCTTCCTTGGAGGCAGTAATTACTGAAGAGAATGCCGCTCAGATTAAAGCAAAGATGATTGCTGAATTAGCTAATGGACCGGTTACGCCGGAAGCCGATGAAATCTTAAATCAAAAGAAGGTTATTCTTGTACCTGATATTCTGGCTAATGCCGGTGGGGTTACCGTCAGTTACTTTGAATGGGTGCAAAACAGAATGGGTTATTATTGGACAGCAGAAGAAATTGATGAGAAATTAGAAAAACTAATGTGCAAAGCCTATGAAGATATTTATAATTTTAAACAGGAAAAGAATTGCCCGGATTATCGTTTAGCAGCTTTTGCCATAGCTACAAATAGGCTTGTTCAGGCCATGAAAGATCGCGGTTGGGTTAGCTAATCTTTAATAGCAAATAAAATAGAAAAACAACTTTAAAAACGACCGATAAAAAAATAACCTTTATGATAGTCAAGCAAAATGCTACATACTACATAAAGGTTATTTTGTGTTTAACTAAAAAGAACGGATAAGTTAAAAACACATAAAATATTAAGGAAAAGGGAACTATATTTTAGGAAAATTTTTTGGAGGTGATTTATTTGAGTCTTATACCTTGGCAGGCATTTGGTGATTTTGATAACATCGGGAGGGGAATAGATAGTTTTTTAGAAAATACGCCTTTCTCTATTTTTAACAGAGGTAATTCTCCGCGCGTTGATGTTTACCAGACAGAACAAGAAGTAATTGTCAAAGCGGAAATACCCGGGGTTTCTAAAGAGGATTTGCATGTCTATATAGACGAAAATTCACTTAGACTTTCCGGTCAGATGAAAAGGGATGAACAGTATAAAGACGAGCATATTTATCGCACAGAAAGAGTTTATGGCAGTTTTTCACGAGTGATTCCCTTTCCGGTTGAAGTAAAATCCGAACAGGCTAAAGCGGAATATCGAGAAGGAATTTTAACGATCAGTGTTCCCAAAGTTGAGCCCACGAAATTAAAGGGTAGACGCATAGATATTCAGTAAGAAAAAGCTATTAGCCTAATCCTAGGAGTAGACCTCCTTGGTAGACGATAAAACTTAGCACCCAACCAAGAACAATTGTATATAACATAGCAAATAGCGCCCATTTCCAAGAACCGGTTTCGGCTTTGATGGCTGCAATCATTCCTGCACAAGGAATATAAATTAAAGTCATCACCATAAAGGAATAGGCACTAAGGGGAGTCCAGAGCTGGCTGATCACTGTGATTAATCCTTCTTGCCCTGTACCATATAAAAGGGCTAAGGTACTGACAACCATTTCCTTGGCGGCGATTCCAAAAAGAAGTGCTGAGGCAGCTTCTCTTGTGCCAAATCCCAAGGGAGTCAAAAGTGGAGCGAGCATTGTTCCGATATATCCCATTAAGCTTTCCGGACCGGCATATTCTACCCCCCAAGGTAGGTTAGAAAGAATCCAGATAATGATGACAAAAACTAAAATAGTCGTTCCTACTTTTTTAAGAAAGCTATTTGCCTTTTTCCATATTTGGATGAGAGTAGTTTTGAGGGTGGGTAAGCGATAGGGTGGAAGTTCCACGAGAAGAGGAGCAGGCTTTCCGGGAAAGAGAAAAAGACCAAATATTTTCGCCATAATAATGGCGAGAATAATTCCCAGGAAATAAAGAGAAAACAGAATTAAGGCTTGGTATTGTTGAAAGAAAACACTGATAAACAAGGCGTAAATCGGGAGACGAGCCCCACAGGACATTAAGGGCGAGATTAGAATAGTAATCATTTTATCCCGACGTCTTTCTAAAGTTCGGGTCGCTAAAACTGCCGGAACATTGCAACCAAAGCCTATTACTAAAGGAATAAAAGCTTTCCCTTCCAAACCGATAGTGCGCATAAAACGGTCAGTGATATAGGCACCTCTAGCCATATAGCCGGTACTTTCTAAAAATGACATAGCGAAGAAAATACAGAGGATAACCGGCAGAAAGATGATGATTGCTCCTAATCCGCCAATTATGCCTTCAACGAAGAAGGAGGCCAGGAATTCATTGGTAATCACTGTGGCCAACCAGCTCCCTAAAAATTCAAAAAAAGTTTCTAGGTATTCTGTAAGTGGACCGCTGACAGCAAAGGTAAATTTAAAAACGATAAGCATAACCAAGAAAAAGATGGGGAGACCAAGATACTTATTGAGGACAATTTTATCAATCTTATCGGAGAAAGTATTAGTACTTTCTCCTTCTTCATTGCTGATAACTTGCTCGATGATTTTCTCAATAAACTTATATCTTTTTTCAATAAAGATTGTATCAAGGTTTTCTCCATAATTTTTTTCTAAATTGCGCAGACATTCATCCCGTAGGGAGAGGATTTGCTTTTTTGCTGTTTCCGGGTGGGTAAATTCAGCTATTTCCAGGATATCATTGTCTTTTTCCAGCAGCCTAAGTGCATAAAAGCGCAAAGGATGTTTAGCACTGGATACTCCGTGTACTTGTAAGGCATTTTCTAACTTGCTTAATTCTGCTTCAATGGCAGAACCATAATCAAGGCGGAAAGATTTAGTGGTTTTTGGGGAATTAAGAGTACAGTATTTAATTAGATTATTAATCCCCTGATTATTTTTAGCGACAATGGGAACTGCCGGGATACCCAAAAGGGTAGAAAGTTTAGAGATATCAATTTCGATATTTATTGTCTTTGCCTCGTCCATCATGTTTAAAGCTAAAACAACATTTGCTTCCATTTCCAGCAGCTGAATCGTCAAATAAAGGTTTCGTTTTAAATTAGTGGTATCAATTACATTAATAACAGCAGAAGGCTTTTCAAAAATAATGTAATTCCGAGCGATTAATTCATCATTGGTGTGCGCCCCGATACTGTAAGCACCTGGTAAGTCCACAACGGTATAATTATTGTGACCAATCAGTGAACCTTCTTTTTTTTCAACGGTTACGCCCGGCCAATTACCGACTTTTTGTTTAGCTCCTGTTAAACAGTTAAATACGGTGGTTTTTCCCGTATTGGGGTTACCAATTAAGGCGATTGCCTGATGTTCATTGGATAAATTAGGCATAAAATTTTTCCTCCTAGTGCAACAATTTTCAATAAGTTAGGCAACCCTAACAAAATGTGGGAAAAATACTAAGCAATATTTTCGACGATAATTTTTTGCGTTATTTGCCGTCCTAGGGCTAGCCGACTATTGGCAAGGCCGATAACAACAGGACCCCATCCGTCATTATAAATCACATTGAGCTTTGTACCACGGTTAATTCCCATTTCGGAAAGTTTTATTTTGAGACCGGTTCCACCGCAAATATTATTAACGATAACTTTACTTCCCGGCTTAACATAATGCAGAACCGCGTTTTTTTCTGTCATTTGAGCTCACCTCCCGAATTTAGCAATGCTCTGGTTTGTTTAAGGTTAAGATCTTTACATTTTGCATAGGACTGGTTATTTTTTTCGAGAAAATCAATCATTCTGATGATCGTTTCTTTACTGATGACATGTTCGATCATACAAGCGTCTTTATCGGCTGTTTCTGGGGTAACATTTAAAGCCTGAATTAAAAATTCATAAATTACTTTGTGCATTTTTTTTACTTTTTTAGCTTCGAGTACTCCTTTAGGGGTAAGGGTGACAGGACCATATTTTTCTTTAGTCACTAGATCCTGCTCGATAAGGAGATCAATGGTTTCGGTCACACTTGCTTTGGTTATGTTAAGAGAGTTGGCAATATCTGTAATGCGTACATTTTTATCCTCATCAGATAATTTAAGAATAACTTCCAGATAGTCTTGAGTTGAAGGGGTAAGTATGCAGTTCAGAACAGCCACCTCCTCCAAAGAATTGAAACTAATTTTAAGGTGTCAAGTACAACGCATATTATGTTAGGATTACCTAACACTAATATTATAAATTTATTAGGTTATTTAGTCAAGATATATTTCTTAAGGGAAAAAACTTTCATACATGTCTGTTCGGTGTCGGTTAATTTAGCT
>LFSF01000032.1 GCA_001512665.1 Clostridiales bacterium DTU073 | reverse complement strand
CGCTGGTGGTTTAAAGACCCGGGTAAGCATCGGGCAAGTTTTAACTATGAAGGTGTAGGGGATATCCCTACCTATGGGTTTGAAATAGCTCCTTTAGCAAACGAAACCGGCCCTGTCTATATTGATGTCAGTAAACTGGATGGGACCATTATCTGGGCGATGAAAGCCAGACCTGTGAATGTAAGCAAGTTAGAATTAGCCGAAGGGGAAAAGAAGGCCCAGGCTTTCCTGGAAAATCATGATTACAATGGTTTTGTGGCGGTAAACTCTCATCAGGAAGATAATATGGGTGTTTATACCTTTGTTCCACGGCAGGGAGAGGTTTTATTATATCCGGATCAGGTCAAATTGGAAGTTGCTCTTGATAATGGGGAAATTATTGGGTTTGAAGCTACTCCTTATTACATGTTTCATCGCAACCGGGAGATACCGGCTGCGGAAATTTCGCAAGAGGAATTGAACTCCTTTATCAGTGAGCGGCTTAAGGTGGAAGTGGTTCGCCCCGCCTTAATCGTAAACACTTGGGGAAAAGAGGTATTAACCTGGGAAGTAAGGGGCTCTTTTGACGAAGAAAAATTTGCGATCTTTTATAATGCGGAGACAGGAATTGAAGAGTCTATTGTTAGGGTTACGCCTACTCCCGAATTTACTTTTGCCGTAGAAGGATGAACCGGTCCAAGAAGTGATTGACATTGTTGTCAGATGCAACATATAATTGTTGTGGTATAAAATCTTAATTTATCCTATCTAGAGTTTGACAAAGTGGGGGAGCATTAGGAGGAGCAGTCCATGAGTATTTTATCGGATAAAAAGGAGCAAATATATTTTGCCATTGTCAATGCTTTAAAACAGGCTAAGGTCAAGGGACAGTTGGAGTTTAAGGAATTACCTGATTTTACGCTGGAAATTCCCCGTGAAAAAGCCCATGGTGATTTCGCAACAAATGTGGCGATGCTCTTAAGTAAAGAGAACCGCATGGCACCGCGGCAAATCGCCCAAATCATCTTNNATAATTTTGCGAATATTCAACAATACGTTGAAAAGATAGAAATAGCTGGTCCTGGATTCATTAATTTTTACTTAGGCACAGACTGGCTCTATGAGGTTTTGCCTCTGGTAATTAAGGAGGATAAACGATATGGGTGTTCTGATCTCGGCCAGGGTAAGAGAATTCAGGTAGAGTTTGTCAGTGCTAATCCTACAGGGCTATTACATATGGGCAATGCTCGCGGAGCAGCTTTGGGGGATAGCCTGTGTAATGTTTTAACGGCTGCCGGTTATGAAGTGACGAGAGAATTTTATATCAATGATGCCGGGAATCAGATTGAGAACTTTGGAAAATCTCTGGAAGCCCGCTATTTACAGCTTTTAGGTCAAGAAGCAGATTTCCCCGAGGAGGGTTATCATGGGGAAGATATTATCGAGACCGTGAAGAATATTATTGCTGAAGAGGGGGATAAATATTTACAGGTTGAGACAGAGCTGCGGAGAGAATTTTTAATCCAGAAAGCTCTCGAGGAAAAGATTAACAACATTAAAAGAGACCTGGCTCGCTTTGGCGTAGAGTATGATGTCTGGTTTAGTGAGCAGAGTCTGCATGATAGTGGAGCGATTACGCAGACGATTCAAGAACTTCAGCATAAAGGACTTGTGTATGAAAAAGAAGGGGCTCTTTGGTTTAGAACTACCGAATTAGGTGAGGAAAAAGACGAGGTAATTGTGCGTTCTAATGGGCTAGCAACGTATTTTGCCGCAGATATTGCTTATCATAAGAATAAGTTTGAACGTGGTTTTGAGAAAGTAATTAATATTTGGGGTGCCGATCATCATGGTCATGTGGCCAGGATGAAAGGGGCCATGGAAGCTTTGGGTTATGACCCAGATAATCTCCAGGTGATCCTGATGCAATTAGTGCGTCTTTTCCGGGGAGGGGAAATTGTCCGGATGTCCAAACGGAGTGGGCAATATATTACTCTTTCCGAACTTATTGATGAAGTTGGGCGTGATGCCGCTCGTTTCTTTTTTGTGATGCGCAGTCCTGACAGCCATCTGGAGTTTGATTTAGATTTAGCCAAAAAAGAATCAGCGGATAATCCCGTTTATTATGTGCAATATGCTCATGCCCGGATTAACAGTATTTTGTTGGCAAGTCCCGAAAAGCTTGCTCAACCTGAAGATGTTGACTTTACCCTCTTAAAAGAAGAAGCAGAGCTTGCTTTAATTCGTAAGATTGCGGAATTCCCTGATGAAATAGAAGGTGTGGCGCTAAGTTATGAACCACATCATCTTACACGATATGCTCATGAGTTGGCTTCACTTTTCCACAGCTTTTATAACAGTTGTCGCGTCTTGACAGATGAGCAGGATTTACGAAGGGCACGGTTGTACTTGGTTAATGCCGCTCGGATTACGTTGCGTAATGTGCTCTTGCTTTTGGGGGTGAGTGCACCGGAAAAAATGTAAAGAGAAAAAGTTAAGTATTAGTATTAAGTATAATGTGAATACTTTGTTTTCTGAGCTTTGTTATCTGAGACTAGTAAAGAGGTGTGATAAATGGAGGAATATTGCGGGATTGATCCCAATTTACCGGAAGTGGAAATAGTTTATGAGTTACTAAAAGCCTCAAAAAATGAAAGTAGAAAGCTTCGTGATTTGTTGCAGCAAGCTTTTATAATTAAAGGCCTTCCTTTAGATGATCATCAAAGGATGGCCGCAGTACATACGGAGATAATTCTGGATCATCGTTTTATCTCGATGGGCCAGGGCAATTGGGGTTTAAAAGAGTGGAACCAAGAAAAAATTGTCAGACGTACTGTCTCCCGTGCCGGTACACATGCCTATCCGTTTCGTCGCCGTTCCTTATTGGAAGAAATCGAAGATGAAGAAAAAAACAGCTCGGAGAAAAATGACGATTTCAACTATATAGATGAAGAGGAATGGGAAGAATGAAATATTGTAGCGAATTATTGTATTGACGGAAGTAAGCGGGAAGTATAGAATTTAAAAGGTATGTTGTTAACCGCTAATGGGAGGAGGAACGCAGAACAGTGACAAAATATATATTTATTACGGGTGGTGTTGTATCATCCCTGGGGAAAGGTATTACAGCCTCATCTCTGGGACGTCTTTTAAAGAGTCGCGGTTTAAAAATTGCCATTCAAAAACTTGATCCATATATAAACGTAGATCCCAGCTCGATGAGTCCTTATCAGCATGGTGAGGTCTTTGTGACTGAAGACGGAGGAGAAGCAGATCTGGATCTGGGGCATTATGAAAGGTTTGTGGACATTAATGTCAGCAAATCATGTAATACGACTTCAGGAAAGATCTATTGGTCGGTTATCAATAAAGAAAGAAATGGTGAATATGGCGGAGGTACAGTGCAAGTAATTCCGCATATTACCAATGAAATAAAAGCATCGATCCGCCGCGTTGCCGAAGAGACTAATCCGGATGTAGTAATTACAGAAATCGGCGGTACGGTAGGTGACATCGAATCTTTACCTTTTCTGGAAGCAATTAGGCAGTTAAAGAGTGATTTGGGGCGGGATAATGTGATGTATATTCACGTAACCCTTGTCCCTTATTTGCAAGCAGCCGGTGAAGTTAAAACAAAACCTACACAGCATAGTGTGAAAGAGCTAAGGAGTATCGGGATTCAACCTGATGCCATTGTTTGTCGTACAGAGAAGGTTCTTCCTAAAGAGTTGGAAGAAAAATTAGCTTTATTCTGCGACATAGACCCGGATGCAGTGGTGCAAGCGGTTGATGCCGAAACTATTTATGAACTCCCCCTGAGATTAAAGGAACAGGAACTAGATGACATTGTCATTGAACGACTGGGTTTGCAGTGTGGACAGGCTGAGCTTAGCGAGTGGGAAGAGATTGTCCGTAAAATCAAAAACCCCCAAGGTCGGATCAAGGTAGCTTTGGTTGGTAGATACGTGGAATTGCCGGATGCTTATATGAGTGTTTCTGAAGCTCTTCATCATGCCGGAGTCTATCATAATGTTTCTGTGGAAATTGCCATGATTTCTTCGGCACAATTGGATAATGGTTCAAAGCCTGAAGAACTTTTAAATGATGCAGATGCCATTTTGGTGCATGGTTGTTTTGGTGACCAAGGTGTAGTGGGCAGGATTAAAGCAATTCAATATGCCCGCGAGAATAAAATTCCGTTTTTAGGGATTTGTTTAGGCATGCAGTTGGCAGTTGTGGAATATGCCCAAAACGTCATTGGTTTGCAAGCCGGGAGTACTGAATTTGAGGCAGATGTAGCAGAACCGGTGATTACTTTATACCCTGTTCCGGAGGATGAGGGTTCAGTGCATAATAACAGGAAAAGAGTGGGCAGTTATCCTTGTATTGTTCAGGAGGGTACCAAGGCTTTCGCGGCATATCAGGAAAAAGAGATTACCGAAAGGCATAGACATTGCCATGAAGTAAATAATGCTTATCGAGACATCCTAGCCCAGCATGGTCTGATTTTTAGCGGACTATCTCCGGACGGTCAATTGGTAGAAATTGTAGAAGTTCCGGATCATCCTTGGTTTGTGGCCTGTGTGTTCCATCCTGAATTCAAGTCCAGGCCTAATCGTGCTCATCCTTTATTTAAAGATTTTGTGGGTGCTGCTTTAAAAAAGGCTAAAAGATAATTTCCAGAGGCAATTATGGAGAAAATTATGGTGCGCCAAGGCTGCACCATTTTTTAAAAAAGGAAAGTGATGATAGTGATGAAAGCGATGTGTATAATGTATGTATTGTTCTAGGTTAATGCAAGCAAAGGAAAAAGAACACTTTAATAATTTTGTGGAGCAGGCACCGAAAAGTCATATTTTACAATCTTGGGAATGGGGAGAGTTAAAAAGTAAAGGGGAGTGGACCCCCTATCGTTTGTTGGTGGAAAATGACAACCAAGAGCCGCTTGCTGCTATTAGTATTCTAGCACGGCGGATTCCGGTTTTAGGCAAGCAGATCTTTTATGCCCCCCGCGGTCCGGTGGGAGATTGGCATGATCATGAGCTCATGGATTTTTTATTTGCAGAGATTAGAAAATTGGCTCAGGATAAGGGGGCTATTTTTCTGAAGATTGACCCTGATGTATCTATAGAAGATACTGATTTTGCCGAATATCTTCGTACCAGGGGTTTTGTAGCTGCAGGTAAGGCAGAGGGCTTTGCCGGGATTCAGCCTAAATTTGTTTTTCGTTTGGACTTAACCCCGGACGAAGACACCCTGCTGGCTAATTTGCATAGTAAAACCCGCTATAATTTGCGATTGGCAGAGAGAAAAGGGGTAGTGATCAAAGAAAACTGCAGCAAAGAAGATTTGCCGGTGTTTTACGAGCTCTTAAAAGAAACTACAGAGCGGGATAAGTTTTTGGTTCGTTCTTATCAGTATTTTGCAGATATGTGGGATTGTTTAGCTCCTTCCGGCTATCTGCAATTGTTTCTCGCTTATTATCAGGGGCAACCTATTGCCGGAACGTTGGCGTATCTTTTTGGGGATAAGGCTTGGTATATTTATGGGGCCTCTTCCAATGCTCATCGTAATGTGATGCCCAATTATTTGCTGCAGTGGACGATGATTAAATGGGCGAAGGCCAACAATTGTAAGCTTTATGATTTTCGTGGAGTTTCCGGGGATTTATCTGAGGACAACCCTCTTTACGGTTTGTATCGTTTTAAAAAGGGGTTTAACGGAACGTTTACAGAGTTTGTGGGTGAATTTGATCTGGTTTTTTCGCCTTTTTATTATTGGCTCTGGACAAACTTGGAGCCCTTTTATCAAAAAAACATCAGACGCTTGCTGAAGATTAAAAAGTCCTTGAGAGGTTCTAAAGGGAGGACTTGATGATGATGGAAAACATCGGATTGGGAACGCACTGGGTAGAGGTGGATTTGGGAGCACTGCAACATAATTATCGGGTCATCAGGGAAAAAATTGGGCCTCAGGTTAAACTGCTGGGAGTAGTGAAGGCTGATGCCTATGGTTTGGGCGCTGTTGAAGTGAGTAAAGTTTTAGAAGCACAAGGCATAGATATGTTAGCAGTAACCAGTGCTGCCGAAGGACAACAATTGCGGGAAGCGGGAATTAAGACTCCCATCTTAGTCTTTAGGCCTTTTCTACCTGAAGAGATTAGTGTTATGGCTAGATGGAATTTAACCGCAACAGTAGCAAGCAGAGAAGCGATACTTTCCTTAAAAGAGTGGCTGGAAGAACACGGAGGTACTATTAATCTCCACCTTAAAGTGGAAACAGGAATGGGTCGCTATGGGTTTTGGCCCGAGGAAGCCGTTGTTGCCGCGCAAGAAATAATGTCTATCCCGGGGCTTTTTCTGGAAGGGGTTTATTCTCATTTAGCTACGGCCATGTGGAAGAATAAAGCCTATTGCCGTAAACAGTTTCAAATATTTCAGGAGACTTGTGCAAATTTAGAAAAAGCAGGGATAAAAGGCTTAATAAAACATATAGCTAATAGTGCAGCAATTATAGAACTGCCGGAGATGCACCTGGATATGGTTCGGGCGGGAACACTTTTATATGGTCAGTATCCTAACGCACCAGTAAAAAAAGGAATTAATTTCAATTTAAAGGATACTTGGTCTTTCAAAGCTAAAGTAGTCTATATCAGAGAATTGCCACAGGGACATTCTGTAGGCTACGGACGTACTTTTAGAGCGCGCCGTTCGCTGCCGGTTGCGGTTTTACCGGTCGGTTATGTAGACGGAGTACAGCTTGAACCTCTTTTCAAGCCGGCCACCTTTTTAGATTTTCTTAAAGGAGCGGCTAAGTTATTGCTAACATATGTGGGCTGGGAAAAATTTCGGGCTCCGGTGCAATTCCCCGGTGGTAAAGGCCGCATTATCGGCAAGGTAGGAATGCAACTGACGATGGTTGATGTGTCCGAGGTAAAAGACCTTACCGTGGGGACAATAGCTTCTGTCCCTGTCCGTAGAACAGCCATAAATTCAGCAATTCCTAAAGTTTATAAGGAGGGTATTGAAGTTTTGCAAGCAGGGGGGGATATTGGTATTTCTTATGAACAAGAAAGCTAAAGTATTGATTGTTGATGATCAGGAAGGTGTTCGTGAATTATTATTGGAAACCTGTCTTGTCTTAGGCTATGAGGCCGATGCCATAGATTCAGGGCAGGAGGCTCTGGGGTTAGTGCAAAAGAATAATTATCAACTGGTTTTAGTGGATATGAAAATGCCGGGTTTGGATGGCTTGACGACCACGGAACAAATTTTGGAGATGAATAAACAATTGAAGGTCGTGATGATTACCGGGTTTGATGACAGTGAGGATGATTTAAAGGAAATTAGCGAGAACCCTCAGGTTGTAGCAGTTATGAAAAAACCTTTCGCGATAAAAGAATTGGAGAAAATATTGGCAGAAAACATCGCAGGTTAGCTGAGTTTTTTCGGCAGGATTTTATTAATAAATGAAGAATGTTTTTAGTAATTAAATGCATAGAGAGGAGGGTATAAAAATGCTGATGTCTACCCGAACAACCGTGGCCTTACGTTGTTCAAAATGCGGGGAAATGGACCTCTATTCTATTTCGCGTTTTAGTTGTGGCAAAAACGGTCAGCTGAAAATTTTTTGTGAATGTGGACATTGCTTAATGGTGTTAGCCCGCAAAGGTAGAAATTTTTATCGCCTCCAAGTGGATTGTTTAATGTGTGATTCTATGCATGATTACAATTTGCCGGGAAAATCAATCTGGAATATGCAAATATATCCTCTGATTTGCAATAATATGGGTTTGGAATTTGGCTATTTAGGTTCTAAGGAAGAGATTATCCATATTATTCAACAGGAGGAGCGTTCAGTTAGAGAATTAATTAAAGAACTTGATTATGAACAATATTTTCTAAATCCGGAAGTAATGACAAAGGCGCAGAAACATATCCGTAATTTATTGGAATCCGGTAAAATTTATTGTAGTTGTGGGACCAGGCAATTGGAAACGGATTTTCTTTCTGACCGTATTGAGGTTTATTGTCCTTATTGCCAGGCGGTAGGGATCATTTTTGCTGAAACTCCCAGTGATTTAAGGAAACTGGAAGGACTGCAGGGTATTGAACTTGAAGCCAACTCCTGTCGGGACTTAATGGATAAACGGCTAAAAGAGAAGAGTAAGGTTAAAAATAATAATAATGAGGATGTATTTTAAGGAGGGTCCGATTATGACACTGGTAACGGGTAAGGAATTATTAGCAGCAGCCCAGAAGGGGAATTATGCAGTAGGGGCTTTTAATTGTAATAATATGGAGATTGTGCAAGCAATTATCGCCGCTGCCGAAGCAGAAAACTCACCGGTAATTATTCAGGCAAGCCAAGGTGCGATTAAATATGCCGGATTAGACTATATTGTAGCCCTTGTGACCACAGCGGCGAAAAACACGAGGATTCCTGTTTGTTTACATTTAGATCATGGTACTGATTTTCAGCAGGTAGTGCGTTGTATTGCCAAAGGCTTTTCCTCAGTAATGTTTGACGGTTCTAAATTACCTTTGGAAGAAAATATTGCTATTACCAAAAGAATCGTCGAAATCGCTTCAGCAGTAGGAGTTTCTACTGAAGCCGAAATAGGGAAGATCGCCGGAACAGAAGATGAGGTTAGTGTTCATGAAAAAGAAGCGATGCTTACTGATCCGGATGAAGTTAAATATTTCGTAGAAAACACAGGAGTTGATTCCTTGGCGGTAGCCATCGGAACTGCACATGGGCAATATAAATTTGAGCCCAAATTAGATTTTGATCGCTTAGCTAAAATTCGCGAATTAGTGGATATTCCTATTGTTATGCATGGTTCTTCGGGTGTTCCTGATGCAGATGTACGGAAAGCCATTTCTTTAGGAGTACGTAAAGTTAATATTGATACCAATATTCGCGAAGCTTTTGTTAAAGGTTTTAAAGGGGCAATGGAAAAAAATCCTCAGGAAATTGACCCGCGTAAATTGCTGGGGCCGGCTCGTGAAGCCATGATTGAGATAGTGCGAGAAAAGATTCGTGTTTTCGGCAGTAACGGGAAAGCGTGAGTTAGCTAAACCTTCTTGGAGGTGAATGGTTTGGAATTATTTTTAGACTCGGCTAATCTTGCAGAAATTCAAGAGGTTGCTCCTTATGGAGTAATTAGCGGAGTGACCACAAACCCCAGTTTGGTGGCTAAAGAAAACAAAGATTTTTTTGCAGTAGTTGCAGAGATTTCGGCCTTGATACCCGGTCCTGTAAGCGCGGAGGTCTTGGCCACAGATACTGCCGGGATGCTTGATGAAGCCCGCCAGTTAGCGCAAATAAGGGAAAATGTGATTATCAAAATCCCGATGACCAAGGAAGGCATAAAGTGCTTACCGATTTTATCTAAAGAAGGAATCAAGACTAATGTAACCTTAATTTTTTCTCAAAACCAAGCATTATTAGCAGCACGAGCCGGGGCTACTTATGTGAGCCCCTTTGTCGGTAGATTGGATGATCTTGGGTTTGACGGTATTAGTTTGGTACAGGATATCGTGGAGATGTTTAAGTTTTATCAGCTACCTACGAAAGTGATTGCCGCCAGTATTCGCCATCCTTTACATGTGGTGGAGGCGGCTAAGATTGGTGCAGATATTGCTACTATACCGTATAAGGTTTTTCAGCAAATGTTTGAGCATCCTTTGACAGCATCTGGTGTAGAAAAGTTTATGCGGGATTGGCAGGAGCGTGTTAAGTAGGGGGAGTTGTACTCCCCTTTTTAGGTCATGCTAAGCTAACTTGATCAAGAGGAGATTAAGTTGCGATAAAGAGGAGGAAAAAAGAAATGTCTACGGAAAGATTAAGTTCACTAATGGACAGAGAATTAACTTTGGAATTTGCTAGGGTTACGGAGTCGGCAGCTATTGCTTGTGGGCGCTGGTGGGGACGCGGTGATAAAAATGCTGCTGATGGAGCTGCTGTAGGTGCTATGCGTAGTATGTTTGACACTGTAAATATTGACGGAACAGTGGTAATTGGAGAAGGGGAGATGGATGAAGCCCCGATGCTGTATATTGGGGAAAAAGTCGGTCGGGGAAATAATGTGCAGGTTGACGTTGCCGTGGACCCGTTGGAAGGAACTAATTTGGTAGCGAAAGGGTTGACGGGTGCCATCTCTGTTTTGGCTGTAGCTCCAAGACATTGTTTGCTCCATGCTCCGGATATGTATATGGAAAAAATAGCAGCCGGTCCCGCCGCGGTTGGCAAAATTAGTTTAGATGCCCCGGTGGCGGAAAATGTACGGGCTGTTGCTAAAAGCTTAAATAAATCGGTAGAAGACGTTACGGTTGTTGTTTTAGACCGGGAACGCCATGAGCATATTATTGAGGAATTAAGAAGAATCGGGGCGCGGATTAAGCTGATTACCGACGGTGATGTCTCTCCGGCTGTGGCTACTTGTATTCCGGGTTCCGGTGTAGACATGATGATCGGTATCGGTGGTGCTCCGGAAGGAGTTTTGGCAGCAGCGGCATTGCGTTGTACCGGCGGTGAATTCCAAGGCAGGCTTTGGCCGGTAAATGAACAGCAAAAAGAACGGGCGCATAAGCTGGGCGTTACCGATTTGAAAAAAATCCTTACTCTAGATGATTTAGTAAAAGGCGAAGATGTTATTTTTGCGGCTACCGGTGTGACAGACGGAGATTTTCTGAAAGGTGTACGTTATTACGGGAATCATGTTACCACACACACGGTAGTTATGCGGGGAGTATCCGGTACCATTCGTTTTCTGGAAGCGCGCCATCGCATAGATAAAAAATCGCAGTATGTATGATTGAGCGATTTGTAATTAGCCTTTAAAAATGGTTCTTGCACACCTGAGGAGAGTATGCTATAATTACACAATGTAATAAATAGAATCGCCAGAAAAGAAATGTTTAAGCTTATCCGGCTGAGAGTTGAAAGAAGGTGTAAGAATGAAAAAGGGAATACATCCCAAATATTTCAAAGCTACCGTTACTTGTGCGTGTGGTGAAACTTTTGAAACGGGATCTACAAAGCAGGAATTACGCGTTGAGCTTTGCTCCAAATGTCATCCTTTCTTTACGGGAAAACAGCGTAGCGTTTTCACCAAGGGGCGTGTAGAACGTTTTAAAAATAAGTACGGTCTTGAATAAGCCAACAAGTAGCAGAGCTCCGGCTCTGCTATATTTCATTTATCTATGATGCTTTTTTATGATGCTTTGTTTACCGAAAGGTGGTTAACTAATGTCACATACGAGTTATGGCGGGCAAGCAGTTATTGAAGGCGTAATGATGCGTGGAAAAAAGAATATGGCTGTTGCTGTGCGCCGGACTCCGGAAGAGATTGTCTTAAAAACAGAAGGCGTTTCTTCTCTGATGGATCGTTTTCGCGTGCTTAAACTTCCCTTGATTAGAGGGTTTGTGGCATTAGTAGAATCATTGGTTACAGGGATCAAGACCTTAACCTTTTCTGCTAATCAGGTAGTGGAAGGGGAATGCGCAGGAGAAAAGATCTCTCCTTTAGAAATGGGTCTTTCGGTAGCCTTTGCTTTAGTAGCCGGAACAGGATTATTTTTTCTTTTACCCGTAGGCATGGCACATCTTTTAGAAGCTTATGTATCGGGTCATTTTTGGCAAAACCTCCTGGAAGGCTTATTCAGAATCCTGATTTTTTTGCTTTATGTTGTTGCTATCTCTGTTATGAAGGATATTCAGAGAGTTTTTCAATACCATGGTGCAGAGCATAAAACCATTCATGCCTATGAAGCTGGGAAAGAACTCAATGTAGAAAATGTACGTCCTTTTTCCACGTTACATCCACGTTGCGGCACCAGCTTTTTGCTGTTCGTCATGGTGATTAGTATTTTAGTCTTTTCCTTAACCGGAGAAACTAATCTGCAGACCCGTTTTTTATCAAGGGTCTTGCTTCTGCCGGTGGTAGCGGGAGTATCTTATGAGTTTCTGAAATTTACCGGTAAATATCAGCATTTAGCTTTGGTTCGGTTTTTTAGTATTCCGGGCTTATGGCTGCAGAAACTAACAACGCGGGAGCCTGATGACAGTCAGATTGAAGTAGCTATTTGTGCTTTGCAAAAGGTTTTGGAAGCGGAAGAAGGTCATAAATTCACGGGGCAGGAGCTTTGCCCGGCAGTACGTTTTATTATGGAAGAAGACTCCTTTTCAGATAGGGAAGTGAATCAGCAGTGTTAGAAAAATTACAACAGTTAGAAGAACATTACGAAGAATTAACTAAGTTAATCAGTGTTCCCGAAGTAATTGCCAATCAAAGTGAATGGCAAAAACATACCAAAGCCCTTGCTGCGATAGAAGAGGTAGTGTTGTCATATCGGGAATATAAGCAGATCGAGGCCAACATTGAGGAAAACGAAGAACTTTTAGCAAGCAAGCTAGATGATGAATTTAGAGAACTGGTAGAAACAGATCTGGCTGAATTGCGCGAGAAAAAAGAAGCTCTGGAAAAGCATTTGAAAGTATTGCTTCTTCCTCGAGACCCTAATGACGAAAAGAACGTGATTATGGAAATCAGGGGTGGTACCGGGGGTGAAGAAGCAGCTCTTTTTGCTGCAGATTTATTTAAAATGTATACCCGTTATGCCGAAGCGAATGGTTGGAAGGTGGAGATACTTTCTTCCAACTATACGGATATCGGCGGTTTTAAAGAAGTTATTTTTATGGTCGAAGGCAAAGGTGCGTATAGCCGTTTAAAGTTTGAAAGCGGAGTGCATAGAGTGCAACGTGTGCCCGTAACCGAATCGGGAGGACGTATTCATACTTCTGCGGCTACTGTGGCGGTTTTGCCTGAAGCGGAAGAGGTTGATGTAGAGATTAACCCCAATGATATCAGAATAGATCTCTTTTGTTCCAGCGGACCGGGAGGGCAGTCTGTCAATACCACGCAATCAGCAGTTCGGATTACCCACTTGCCGACCGGGATCGTTGTTTCGTGTCAGGACGAAAAGTCTCAGCACAAAAATAAAGATAAAGCAATGAAGGTTTTACGCGCTCGGCTTTTGGAAAAGGCGCAAGAGGAACAAGTCGGGGAAACGGCTAATGCGCGGAAGATTATGGTAGGGAGCGGTGACCGCAGTGAAAGAATTCGCACCTATAATTTCCCGCAAGGGCGAGTAACTGACCATCGCATTGGCTTGACGTCCTATCGTTTAGAGGCCGTATTGCAAGGCGAACTTGATGAATTTATTGAGGCTTTAATTACTACGGATCAAGCAGAAAAATTAAAGAAGGTGGATTCATGAGCCGTAACATACATGATAGACCGCATACTGGAGAGCAGGCTCTTCGGTGGGCGGTTTGTTTTTTAGAGCAAAAGGGTTTTGAAATCGAGCAAGCTAAACACGAAGCTCGACTTCTGTTAGCCAAAGCCTGGCAAAAGGAAATAATCCAAGTACTACTTGATCTAAAATCTGAACTGAACCGGGAGACTTGGGAAAAGTTCGCTCATTTTATCAAGGAGCGGGGCAGTTTTGCTCCATTGCATTATCTCCTTGAAGAAAAAGAGTTTATGTCTCTGCCCTTTAAAGTTTCTCCTAGCGTATTAATTCCGAGATGGGATACGGAGATTCTGGTAGAGGAAGCGATTAAGCTGATGCAGGAGCGGGAAAATCCGAAAATATTAGATTTAGGAACAGGCAGCGGAGTTATTGCTTTAAGTATTGCTTATTATCTGCCCCAAGCCGAAGTGGTGGCTACGGATATTAGTGCAGAGGCTTTAAAAGTAGCGCAAGAGAACGCCAAAAACCTAGGGGTTAGCGAGAGAGTAAGCTTTTTGCAAGGGAGTCTTTATACTCCTCTGGCTAAGGCACAGGTGAGTAAATTTGATTTAATTGCGTCTAACCCGCCTTATCTTAGTCCTGAGGAAATGGCGGCTTTACCGCCGGACGTAAAAAAAGAACCGGCCATTGCGTTAGCCGGAGGTAAAGACGGGTTACAATTTTATCGGGAAATTGCCTTACAGGCTAAGAAGTATTTAGCTCCCGACGGACATGTTTTGGTGGAAATTGGGTATCAGCAGGCGATGGCGGTGATAGGAATTCTGCAAAAATGGGGATTGATTCCCTTAAGAATTTTACGTGACCTGGAGGGCAGGGATCGGGTTGTGGCATACTAAAGGGAAATATGCTATACTGTTTAATGTTTCGGTGCTACGTAACAGAACAGACTAGCCACTTGGTTCATGAGAAAGCAAACCGCCCTCGATGTACATCCATGTACTGCGAGGGCTGAGCTAACGTCCTGTTGTCTCTTTGCTTTCTCAATTCGCCTACGTGAAGTCTGTTTAACTGAACTTCGCAAAGAAACATTAAACAGTATAGCATATTTCCGAGGTAGAAAAAGGCAAGGAAGTTTCGGAAACATTAAACAGGATAGCATATTGGTTATACAGTACAGCATATTCTGTGTAGCATATTGCCCAGGCAGAAGAGGGGAAGAAAGTTGGAAACGAAATTTTGGCAGGTATCGGCCACACATCCGGATTTAAACATTATTAAACAAGCTGCCACCATTATTCGGGAAGGCGGATTGGTGGCCTTTCCTACAGAGACTGTGTATGGATTGGGAGCTGACGGTCTCAATCCGGAGGCGGTTAAAAAGATCTTTGTAGCCAAAGGCAGACCAAATGATAACCCTCTGATTTTACATATTGCCGAGGGTAAAGAGATTTTACGTTTGGCTCGTCAAGCTGACGGCGATCCCAGGGTACAACAATTAATCTCTCGCTTTTGGCCCGGTCCTTTAACACTGGTATTAGCTAAACAAAAAATAGTTCCTGATGAAGTTACGGCAGGTTTAGATACTGTGGCTATACGTATGCCCCAACATCTTGTGGCGTTAGCTTTGATTAAAGAAAGCGGCGTTCCTTTAGCTGCTCCCAGTGCTAATCGTTCGGGTTACCCCAGTCCTACAACCGGACAGCATGTTTTTACTGATTTGGGTGGAAGGATTGAGGCTATTTTAGAGAGCGGCCCTACGGGCGTAGGGGTAGAATCTACTGTTTTAGATTTATCTGGCAATGTACCGGTAATTTTACGTCCCGGCGGAGTGACCAGAGAAGCATTAACCGAGGTATTGGGCACTGTTGAACTTGACCCGGGCTTATCGGATCCCCGGCTAATTCCTAAGTCGCCGGGGATGAAGTATAAACATTATTCGCCACGTGCCGAAGTGTTTTTAGTACAGGGGGAGAGGGCTAAGGTTGCGACTAAAATCAAAGAGCTAACTTTTCACTATGCGGATCAAGGCAAGAAAGTAGGCCTTCTTTTAACACAGGAAAGCTGGGCGAGTTTAGGGGCAGAAGCAGAGATGTTGCCGGCCTTTTACCGCCGAGATTTAGGCAGTGCCACACAGCTTGAAGAGATAGCCAGAATTATTTATAGCGAATTAAGAAAGTGTGATCTGCAAGGTGTGGAAGTAATTTTAACAGAAACTTATCAGACTGGTGGTATAGGTGCCGCTTTAATGAACCGGCTGCTTAAATCCGCCGGACAGCGGGTAATTAAAGCATAACTCTTTAATTTTTAGGTTAGGAGAAAACAAATGGATTATCCTGCGGTTTTATTAGTTTCTATAGCTTTAGGCATTGATGCTTTTTCTGTGGCGATTGGGATTGGCTTATTAGGGGTAAAATGGAGAGAGGTTTTCTTGGTATCCGGTACGGTCAGTATTTTTCATGTATTTATGCCCTTAATCGGACTATATCTGGGTACATATTTAGGAAAAATTGCCGGTCCAATTGCCAGCACCATCGGTGCCTTAGTTCTTTTAGCGATTGGGTTAAATATGCTTTGGGACAGTATTCGCGAAACGAATACACAGAAACGGCCGGTGTTAGATTTAAAAAGTACGCTGAGCTTAGTGCTGATGGCCGGGAGTGTAAGTCTGGATGCCTTAACAGTTGGGTTTGGTTTAGGCACTTTGAAGGTCGATTTATTGTTAACAGTGGTGACGATGGGAATCACTGCCGGTTTAATGACAGCAACAGGACTAATTTTTGGCTATAAGTTAAGCAGGTTTGTGGGGTCGAAGGCTAGTATGTTGGGTGGAATGATTCTGGTTTTGTTAGGCTTGAAATTATTAATCTGGTAGGGTGAAAAGATGGAGAAGAAAGCAAAAACCGTTCTTTTTGTGTGTACCGGGAATACTTGCCGCAGCCCAATGGCAGAAGCGTTAGCTAAGGATTATCTCTTAAAAGATGAGCAGGGTGAAAAAGAGCCTCTCCGGATCATTTCGGCGGGGCTAAGTGCGTTTCCTGATGCGCCCGCCTCTCCTCAAGCGAGAGAAGTTATGTTAAAATTAGGCTTAGATATATCTGCACATCGTGCCCGCTTATTGACTGCAGAATTATTGGAAGAAGCTGATTTGATTCTGACCATGACTGTCGGGCACAAGAAATATATTGAAGAAATGCTGGCAGCAGGGCAGAAAGATTCTAAGGTACATCTCTTAAAAGAATATGCTTTAGGCATTGAAAGACAAAAATTGCCTGAATCTCATCCAGAGGGAGAAGTCAATAATCAGGATATGGATATACTTGATCCTTTTGGTCAATCTGTAGAGCTTTATCAAGCTTGTGCCCAAGAACTTTCTACTTATGTAACACAAGCATTAGAGAGATTTCGGAAAGAACGCTAATCTTAAAGGAGGTATTTTTCTTTGAAAATTGCTTTAGGCTCTGATCATGGTGGTTTTAATCTTAAAGAGGAAATTAAAAAATGGTTGGAGGAAAAGGGCTACAGCTTTATTGATTATGGAACTTACAGCACCGAATCCTGTGATTATCCGGAGTTGGCTTTAAAAGTTGCTCATGCAGTAGCCGACGGAGAATGTACACATGGCATTATCGTATGTGGAACAGGTATCGGTGTTAGTATTGTAGCCAACAAAGTTCCCGGAATAAGAGCGGCCTTATGTCATGATACCTTTTCGGCGAGAGCTTGTCGTGAACATAATGATGCCAATGTGCTAACTTTAGGCGAAAGGGTGATTGGACGAGGTTTAGCTTTGGATATTGTAGAAACGTGGCTTAATGCTTCTTTTAGCGGTGGACGGCATCAGAGACGGGTAGAGATGATTAAGGCTTTAGATGAAAAGAAAGGGTAAAAGCAAAAGGAGGCTTTTTTATTATGAATTTTACCCCAACAAATTTAGCACAGATTACGCAAGATGTTGGTAAAGCGTTAAAAGAACTGTTAGCGGTTGCCTCTCTGAAAAAGCAGCAAATTCTGGTTGTTGGCTGTAGTACCAGCGAAGTAGCGGGTCAGAAGATTGGTACAGCTTCCAACCTAGATATTGCCAAAGCAATCTTAGCAGGAATTTATCCGCTGATTCTTGAAAATGGTCTTTACCTTGCCGTACAGTGTTGTGAACACCTGAATAGGGCGTTGGTGATAGAGGCAGAAGCTATAGAAAAATATAATTTGGAACAAGTGACTGTTTATCCTGTAGAAAAAGCAGGCGGCAGTTTGGCGTATCAAACGATGCAAACCTTGCAAAACCCCGTAGTTGTTGAAAAAATCCAAGGGCATGCGGGGATGGATATTGGAGATACCTTTATTGGGATGCATTTGAAACCTGTAGTTGTACCTGTGCGTAGTTCTCTATTGACTATAGGACAGGCTCACCTTACGATGGCTCGCACCAGACCGAAACTGATTGGCGGAGAACGCGCATGTTATCATGCATAATATAAACAAGAAGACAAGGAGAGATAAACAATGGATTATATCGAAAAATATGTTTCACCAGTTGATCCGGAGCTTGCCGAGTATATTGCCGGAGAAGAGAAGCGGCAATTTAACAAAATTGAGCTGATCGCCTCGGAAAACTTTGTCAGTAGAGCAGTAATGGCTGCCCAAGGTTCTGTTTTAACCAACAAATATGCGGAAGGTTATCCCGGAAAACGTTATTATGGTGGTTGTGAATGGGTAGATAAGGTGGAGGATTTGGCCCGCGAAAGAGCAAAAAAGATCTTTGGTGCCGAGCATGCTAATGTCCAGCCGCATTCCGGAGCTCAGGCAAATACTGCAGTATATTTTGCTCTGGCTAAACCGGGTGATACTATTTTGGGGATGAATTTAAGCCATGGCGGTCATCTTACCCATGGCAGCCCGGTCAACATCTCCGGTAAATATTTTAATTTCGTTCCCTATGGTGTGGATGCGGAAACGGAACAAATTGATTATGAACAATTAGCTGAGTTGGCCAGAGAGGTTAAGCCTAAAATAATCGTTTCCGGAGCCAGTGCTTATCCGCGGATTATTGATTTTGAGAAAATCGCCGCAATTTGTGAAGAAGTTGGGGCTTTGATGATGGTGGATATGGCACACATTGCTGGTCTTGTGGCCGCCGGACTTCATCCCAATCCTTGCCTTTATGCGGATGTTGTTACAACCACAACCCATAAAACTTTACGTGGACCCAGAGGTGGTATGATTCTTTGTAAAGAGAAATATGCTAAGGATATTGATAAAGCAATCTTCCCGGGGATTCAGGGCGGTCCCTTGATGCATGTAATTGCGGCTAAGGCAGCCTCTTTTAAGGAAGCACTTTCCCCTTCTTTTAAAGCTTACCAGGAGCAGATTGTCAAGAATGCCCAAACCTTGGCGCAGACCCTTATGAAGAAGGGGTTCCGTCTTGTTTCGGGAGGCACGGACAATCATTTGATGCTGGTGGATTTACGCAATAAAGAGATAACCGGAAAAGAAGCGGAAGCGCTCTTAGACAATGCCGGAGTTACCGTCAATAAAAACACCATTCCTTTTGATCCGCAAAG
>LFSF01000035.1 GCA_001512665.1 Clostridiales bacterium DTU073 | reverse complement strand
CCTTTTTTATTTCAAGTCGTTGTAACAGGAGGACGCTTCGCCTTGTGGCAGGGGGACGTTTCACTTGCCACGCTCTAATAAAGCAAGGGGATACATTAAGAAATAGCCTCAATTATTTCAAAACGTGGCAGGAGAAACGTCCCCGTGCCACACCCATCCCCCTGACACATCATGCCACATTTCCTTAAAAATTTCTGTTTATTTTTGTTTAAAAAAAAGGTATGATATAATATACATAAATTTATTGGTAACATTTACTAAAAAAGAGGGGTAGCTGTTTTAAGAAGGAGGAGGTTTTTAGTAATATGGCAGATGTTTTTACTTGGATTGCCGCAAATTCAGCAGTGATAATTTTATCTTTGACTGCACTGGTTTTTATTCTTTTGTTGATATTTTTGTTTACTTTAAGACGTTTAAATAAGACGGCTAAAAAATATCAAACGCTTGTAGAAGGTGCCGAACAGAAAAATTTAGAACAGATAATTTTGGATAATACTAAAGCCTTACGACAGGTAATGTTTGAATTGAACATTTTCCGAGAAAGATTGGAAGTTGTGGAGGAAATCAGCGAAAAAAGTATTCAGAAGGTTGGTCTGCAGCGTTTCGATGCTTTTGATGATATAGGCGGTGAAATGAGTTATGCGGTGGCATTTTTAAATAAAAACAATGACGGTGTGATTATTAGCAGCATCTTTGCTCGTGATGATGCTCGTACATATTGTAAACCTGTGCAAGCCGGCAAGTCTCAGCACGCCCTTTCTCCAGATGAACAAAAGGCTATTAGGCGGGCTTTAGGATTTACAGAGTAAGCAATGTTTTAAAGCTTATTAAGCGGTTTTCCACGAAAGCTGTCTGAATATGCAGATTAAAACTGTGTTTGGAGAGCAGGAAAAACTTTAGGGAATAGAGAACTTAGAAATTGTGTAAGACCATAACTGAGTTCCATTGGAGGAATCCAGAAATATGAAGCTGCTTGATCTGTTCTGCCATAAATTTTTGGCAAAATTCAAAAGGGTTAATAAAAACAAGAAGAAAAATAAGAAGGCATATTTAACTATGATGCTGATTCCTCATGCACAAGGGGAAGCAGTTAAAAATTATGCCCTTTCCTTAAGGTTTGTTAAAACCTGTGTAGTTGGTTGTTTGCTTGGCGTTTTCATAGTAGGTTTTTTTGTGAGTAAATATTTTTCCTTGCAATATATCTCGTTAGAAAATAAGGAATTAGAGCAAATTAACTTAGCACAAGCGGTAGAGATAGAAAAACTAAAGAGCCTGACAGGAGAGATGCAAAACCAATTAGAAGCCTTAATGGAGATAGATCGGGAGATTAGGTTAAAAATTGGAATGCTCGAGCCGACTGATGGAGAAAAGGATGTTCTTCAGGAATTACAAACAGTTGCCGGCTTTGATCATTACACTTTATTGACATTAGGTTTAGTGGAGAGGCCGTTTGCTTCACGTAGTAATCAAAACAGCTTTTATAGGCAATCGGAACAGAATCCGAATTTGCTGGCTTTTTCTCGTCCGCAGACACGTGCCGAGGATATACTGACTCCTCAAAAGGAAATTAATACATTGGAAGATTTGAAAGAGGAACTGGAAAAGATGGATCGACTCTTAACTGAACAAGCCGAATCTATGGACAAGCTAAAATATGATGTAGAAAAACAATTAGCTATTGAGCAAGCAGTGCCTGAAGCCTGGCCTATTCGAGGAATTATTACTTCTGGTTTTGGGATGCGCGACAATCCCTTTGACCATAGTGTTCAGGAATTTCACGAAGGGATTGATATAGACGGAACTTATGGGGCTCCAATTCGTGCCGCCGGCTATGGAGTAGTGACAATGGCCGGATATCAAGGAGCCTGGGGCAATGTTGTGTTGATTTCTCATGGGTTTGGTTATGTTAGTAAATATGCTCATAATGCCTCTCTGCTCGTAAAAAAAGGAGATAAAGTAGAAAAGGGACAGATTATTGCTAGGTTAGGTAGTACCGGAAGGGCTACCGGGGCGCATCTCCATTTTGGGATTGCTAAAAACGGTGAATGGATTGATCCTTTGACGGTTTTAAAATAAGCTTGGGTGAGATGTTTTGTGAATATTATTGCTAAGTGTGATGGGGAAGGATGAAGGGAGGGGTAAAAGAATGTTTAAAAAGAAACAAGGCGAAAATGAAGAGCTGGAAAAAATGAATACTCTTATTGGAGAAGGGACTTCTTGTGAAGGACGGATTAATTCTGCGGGTTCCTTACGCATTGATGGGGACTTTAAGGGTGAAATAAGAATTGCAGGGGATTTGATAGTTGGCGAAAAAGCAATGGTTGAGGCCTCAATCGAAGCCAGAAACGTTTATATTGGTGGGTATATTAGAGGGAATATCCAAACTGAGGGTAAGGTTGACTTAACGCCTACAGGAGCCTTTTTCGGCGATATGTTAGTCGGAATTCTGAATATCGAAGAAGGGGCAGTTTTTAAAGGTAATTGTGAAATGCATGAACCGAAGAGAGAAGAAGAGCAACAAGATATACAGTCTGAGCCGGTTGTCGAGCAGGCTAGCTAAGTAAATAAGTAAAAGAAGATTAATAAGACTTCCGAACATAATGTACCTTTTTGTAGGAATAGCAAAATCGAATATAAGAACACAAGATGTATAAATCCAAGCGTTGAATAGTCATAGACAAACACGCTTGGGTTTTTTCATCGAGTTTTAATTTTTTTGGCTTAGAGTTTATCGAAGAGCTAGATAGATGCTATGAGCGATAATCTGAGACATTTTTAGCACAAGGCTTAAACGGGTATTCTGGATTACTTGCATCTCCATTAAACCGCTAACGTTAACAATTCCTGTAATACCGGCATCCCCCACTTCCGGTAAATCTTTTTTTACTGCCGTTCCCGGTTTTAAAGCCTCCTGTTGAAAGACGATCGTCCCCACATTGGTAAAATGACCTAAGCAGGCATCGATAGCCAAGAGGGGGTGGAGGGCAAGTCTAGGGGTAAGTGTTTTGTAAACCTCTTTTAAATTGGCGGCGTGCACAGGGTTGTCCACTGTTCCTAAAACCTCGATATTTGTACCGCGTAATAAGGTTTGTAATTGCCAACCGGTTAAAGGGCCAAGACTATCGCCGGTGGCACGATCTGTGCCAATACAAAGGATAATTGGTGGTTGTGGTTTCGTTGAATTTTTTAGGAAAGTTTTAATCTCCTTGGAAAGATAGTAGGTAGCCAGGGGTTCGTTAATACTGATGCGTAATTGTTTGTTTGTTTCTTCGCTGGGGAACAAAGTTTTTATTGTGTTTATAAGGTTTACTGGACTCACCTCCTCACAACTAGGAGGTAGTTTGTGCCAAAAGCGAGAAAAATATCCGGATAAAATTCTTTTTCACACATAGATTTAGAAGAAAAGGATTTTTATGCGGAGGCATAAATATGCATAAAAAAAAGATTCTCGTCACTTTGCAGGTGGCATTCACATATATCGGGGCACTTGTGGGAGCAGGCTTTGCTTCCGGACAGGAATCTTTACAGTTCTTTACTGTTTTTGGTGCAAACGGTATTATCGGAGCGGTTTTCTCCGGCTTATTATTTGGTTTGTTCGGCTTGCTGGTTATTAAAATAACTTCGCGCGAGAAGATGAGTAATTATGGACAATTGTTGCAGTATCTTTTTGGTAGAAAAGCAAGTGTTTTTCTTGAAGTGTTGCTAAGTTTTTTCTTTTTATTATGCTTAGCGATAATGTTAGTAGCCGGCGGGAGTCTTTTTCATCAATTATGGGATTTCCCTTTTTCTCTAGGTTTTTTTCTTACCGCACTGGTCATTTGTGTTACTCTCTTAGTGGGAACAGAAGGAGTTCTCTGGCTAAACACCGCCCTTATTCCGGGCTTAATTATTTTATCTTTAGTCATTGCTTTTTTTAATTTGTCTAATCAGGAATTGGTTGTAGCCGCTTTCTCCGAGCTTAATCTTGTAGGTGAGAATTGGTTGTTAGCCACTTGCTTATACGTTTCCTATAACTTTATTTTATCGGCAGCTATACTCTCCGCCTTAGGTCATACCGCTAAAGAGGGTGGCCAAAGTGGGGTCTTGTTGGGAGGGATGCTCTTTGGCCTGATGGCCGGAGTGATCAGCGTTTCTTTACTTAACCAGAAGTCTGCGGCTATACAACAAGAAATACCGATGTTGGTTTTAGCTTATAATATGCATCCTCTCATGGGTTGGGTTTATTCCTTTGTTCTGTGGATAGCCATATTGTCAACAGCTTTAAGTGTCAGCTTTGGGTTATTAAAGCGCTTGGAACAATTGTTTAGTTGGCCAAAGCTTATTCTTATTCTGCTGATTTTTGTGCCTACTTTGCCCTTTATTTACTTCTCGTTCCCTCGGATGGTTGTGACAATTTATCCTTTAATTGGGTATAGCGGCTTTGTTTTTTTATGTGTACTTTTAGCTAAAACCTTACCTCGGAAGCTTATTCTTTCGCGCTGGAGAAGATAAGAATTTGTATAATAAAAACCAACTTGATTTTTGTCGTAACCTAGCGTATTATAATAGCTGTGGACGAACGTTAATGAAGAAAGTATCAATAAAGTTCGGAGCTTACAGGACTTCGGGATTCTCGCCAATGGTCCCGATTTTTACGTTTATTACAAAAGCTAATACCTTTAGAGGGGAAACTATAGAACATGCAGATCTTAAAAGATAAAATTATTCGCTGTGGGAAACCGATTGCTGATCGTATTATTAAGGTAGACAGCTTTCTTAATCATCAGCTGGATGTAGACCTATTAAATGAAATTGGTAAGGAATTTAAGCAGAGATTTCAAGATAAAACGATTACGAAAATACTTACTCTTGAATCTTCAGGTATCGCCATTGCTTGTATAACAGCCCAATATTTTCATGTTCCTGTGGTTTTTGCCAAAAAACATGAAGCGGCCAATTTGGATGCGGATAATTATCAAGCCGAAGTTTATTCGTATACTAAAGACAGATTGTATCAAATAAGGGTAGCTAAAGATTATTTGCTCCGTCAAGATAAAGTTTTGATTATAGATGATTTTTTGGCCAATGGACAAGCTATTAACGGTCTGCTGGAATTGATTTCACAGGCAGGTGCAGAAGCAGTAGGCATTGGCATCGTTATTGAAAAGGCTTTCCAGAAAGGCAGAGAAAAAATCAGCAATCAACGAATTCAATTGGAATCTTTAGCGATTATCGAGTCTATTCGCGACGGAGAAATAATTTTTCAATAAAAATAAATAAAGATAAAGTTAAAGGGAGGAGAAAGAATGAAAAGAAAGTTAAGTCTGTTTTTAGTCATCATTATGGCTATGGTCATTCTCTTGACTGGCTGTGGCGGTTCGGAAAGTGAGGAGGCTACCGGTACGAATGACCAGGAGAAGCAATATAAGGTAGGTTTTATTTATGTTGGTCCTATCGGTGATGGCGGTTGGTCTTATGCACAAAATGAAGGTCGTTTATATTTAGAAGAAAAGTTGGGAGTTCCTACAATTTACAAAGAATCTGTTCCTGAAGAAGCTGAGTGCGAAAAAGTTATCAATGATATGATTGATGAAGGCTGTAATATTATCTTTACCACCAGTTTTGGTTTTATGGATTGGACAGAGAGAGCAGCAAAGAACCATCCTGATGTATATTTCTTCCATTGTTCAGGCTATAAAACTCTTGAAAACATGACGGCTTATTTTGGTCGGATGTATCAGCCCAGATATCTTTCCGGGATAGTAGCCGGATTGAAGACTGAAAGCAATAAGATTGGTTATGTCGCAGCTCATAATATCCCTGAGGTTTTGAGAGGTATAAATGCCTTTACTTTGGGTGTTCGCTCTGTGAACCCGGATGCTACGGTCCACGTAAAATGGACGAAAACATGGTATGACCCGGCTAAAGAAAAAGAAGCTGCCAAAGCTTTATTAGCGGAAGGCTGTGATGTTATTGCCCAGCATCAGGATACTGCAGGGCCGCAACAAGCAGCTGAAGAAGCGGGGAAATGGTCTATTGGGTATAACACAGACATGGTTGCCGTTGCCCCCAAAGCGTATATGACTGCTCCTATTTGGAATTGGGGTCCCTATTATGTAGAGCAGGTACAGGCAATTATGGATGGCACTTGGAAATCGGAAAATTATTGGGGTGGTATGGAAACAGGTATTGTTGATTTAGCACCGCTTACAGAAAATGCTCCTGAAGGTGCTGCGGAAGCTGTTGAAGCCGCCAAAGCCAAAATTCTTTCCGGCGAAAACAAGATCTTTACCGGTCCGCTTAAGGATAATACCGGTGAATTGAGAGTACCGGAAGGAGTTACCCTTACTGACCAAGAATTAACCAGTGCAGACTTCAACTGGTTGGTAGAAGGAGTTATTGGCACCGTAGAATAAGAAATAGCAAATTAACTAGATGGGGATTGAAATAATGGACGTTATTTCGATGAAAGGCATTACCAAAATTTTCGGGAGTGTCGTTGCCAACAAAGATATAGATTTTGAAGTAAGATTTGGGGAAATCCATGCTTTATTAGGAGAAAACGGAGCAGGGAAAAGTACTCTTGTTAACATGCTGTCAGGGATCTATACCCCTGACAGCGGTTCTATTTTTATTCGCGAAAAAGAGGTTAAGCTCACATCGCCGCGAGCAGCCATAGATGTAGGGATTGGCATGATCCATCAGCATTATAAGCTGGTGGAGATTATGACCGCCCTCGAGAATATTATGTTGGGGCAAAAAGGCGGGGGCTTTTTGCGCGCTAATATAATTAGAGAGAAAATAGAAAAGCTTTCCCAACGCTTTCAGCTGGGGGTAGATCTGGATAAAAAGGTCTATGAGATGTCCGTAGGCGAGAAACAAACCTTAGAAATTTTGAAGGTACTGTATAGAGGGGCTAATATCTTAATTTTAGATGAGCCGACTGCGGTTCTTACTCCTCAGGAAACAGAAAAACTATTCCAGGTTATGAACAGAATGAAAGATGAAGGCTGTGCAGTTATTTTTATTACTCATAAAATGAATGAAGTTTTGCGCATCTCTGATCGTCTTACGGTTTTACGAAAAGGCCAAAAGGTAAAGACTTTAGAAACCAAAAGTACAAACACCAAGGAATTGGCAGAACTAATGGTGGGACATCCTGTCAATTTAGCCATCAACAGAGTGGAAACAGTTAAAGGGAAAGTGTTACTGGAAGTAAAAAATCTAACTTGTGTTAATGAAGAGAAAGTACAAGTATTAAAAGGGCTAAATTTTACGATTAGAGGCGGAGAAATTTTAGGAGTAGCCGGGATTGCCGGCAGTGGTCAGAAGGAATTATGTGAAGCTATTGCCGGGCTTTATCCGGTAAAAGATGGGGAGATCATCTTTGATGAAGAAAATATAGTAGGACTAACCCCTAGGCAGATTATTACCAAAGGGATAAGCATGAGCTTTGTTCCCGAAGACCGTTTAGGCATGGGTTTGGTAGCCTCTATGGACATCGTTGATAATATGATTCTTAAGGATTACCATAAACAAAAGGGTTTTTTAATCAATCGCAAACCTGCTGCCGAAAAAGCGGTAAAAATAGTTAAGCAATTAGATATCAGCACTCCGAGTATCCATCATCCGATTAAAGAATTATCAGGAGGAAATATTCAAAAGGTCTTATTAGGCAGAGAATTAGAAGCTCATCCCAAGTTGTTGATTACAGCTTATCCTGTACGCGGTTTAGATATTAATGTTAGTTACAAGATTTATGATTTAATTAATGAAGAAAAAAAGAAAGGCGAGGCCATTCTTTTTGTGGGGGAAGACTTAGATGTTTTAATCGAACTCTGTGATCGCATTATGGTGCTTTGTCACGGGGAAATTACAGGGATTGTTGAGGCGGCAAAGACGACCAAAGAAGAGCTGGGGCTTTTAATGGCGGGAGAAAAACATCAGGACATGGAGGGTATAACACGTGATCAGAATAGCTAAAAGAGCAAAAATGTCCAAGGCTAAAAGCGCCGGAATCAGACTGCTGGCAATTCTTCTCGCCCTTTTAACTTCAGCTGTTTTGATCGTCCTGGCCTTATCTCTTCATCCCCTTGACGTTTATATAGCTTTATTTAAAGGTGCCTTTGGCTCAGCTTATCGAATCAGAGAGGTAGTAGAGAGTGCCACTGCTTTAACGATTGTTTCTTTGGGAATCACCATTGCTTTTAAAATGCAGTTTTGGAATATCGGCGGTGAAGGGCAAATTTGTATGGGTGCTTTTTTCGCTAGTTTTTTGGCTTTAAATTTTCCGGAAATGTCTAAACCGCTGCTCTTGACCTTGATGATTTTAGCCGGAATGTTGGGAGGAGGGCTATGGGCCCTAATTCCGGCATATTTTAAAGCTAAATGGAGAACAAATGAAACAATTATTACTTTAATGATGAACTATGTAGCCTTGAAATGGCTTACCTATCTGCAATTCGGACCGTGGAAAGACCCTAATGCTTTGGGTTTTCCTAAGATCGCCAATTTTGCGGATAATGCCATTTTACCTGAAGTTTTCGGGGTGCATATCGGTTGGATTTTTGCGTTAATTTTAGTAGTTCTCGTCAGCATTTTCCTCAATCATTCGAAAAAAGGCTATGAAATTGCTGTATTGGGAGAAAGTGAAAATACGGCTCTTTATGCCGGAGTAAATATTAAAAGGACCATTATTACGGCTGTTTTTATTAGCGGGGCATTGTGTGGATTGACCGGAATGATTCAGGCCTCAGCTGTTAATAATACACTTTCAGTGGAGATTTCCAAAGGGATTGGGTTTACCGCCATTATTACAACCTGGCTGGGTTTTTTAAAACCTGCTTTCATTTTGGTTGTGTCTATACTTTTTGCTGCTTTAGTGCAGGGAGGCTCCTTTATTCAAACGGCGGTGGGGATCCCTCAGGCAGTAGCAGAACTTTTACAAGGACTAATCTTATTCTTTGTTTTGGGGTGTGAGTTCTTTATTCGTTATAAAGTAGTTCTGGAAAAACCATTATTCAATGTTAGAAGGGGGACAAAAGAATGACTTCAAATGTAGTTTCCTTTTTAGCGGCAGCTATTGTTGCCGGGACCCCTTTGCTTTTTGCCACAATAGGTGAAATAATTACTGAAAAAGTAGGAAATTTGAACCTAGGTGTAGAAGGTATGATGTTAATGGGAGCTGTTGCCGGTTTTTATGTGGGTTTAAAAACGGGTAACCCCCTATTAGCCTTGTTGGCAGCCATGGCTTGTGGAGCCGTTGGAGCCTTAATTTTTGCGGTTTTAACCGTAAGCTTGCGTGCTAATCAGGTAGTTACGGGTTTAACCTTAACTATCTTCGGGACGGGTTTTGCCGGTTTTATGGGGCAGAGTTTGGTCGGCGAAATAGCGCCGGAAACGATAAAAACATTTTTTCAACCCGTTACCCTTCCTCTTTTGGGACAGATACCTTTGCTTGGGGAAATTTTTTTCCAACAAGATTTATTTGTTTATTTTGGTTATCTTACAGCTGTTTTAATGGGTATCTATCTGTATAAAACCAGATTTGGGTTAAACTTAAGAGCAATTGGAGAAAATCCTGCTGCTGCAGATGCGGCCAGTGTTAATATTACGCTTTATAAATATGTTCATATTTTACTGGGTGGGGCGCTCTGCGGTCTAGGCGGGGCTTACCTATCCTTAGTATACGTTCCGGCCTGGGCCGAAAATATTACGGCGGGGCGTGGTTGGATTGCGGTAGCTCTGGTTATTTTTGCCGCCTGGAATCCTTTTAAAGCTATTGTTGGGTCATATCTTTTCGGCGGGTTAGATATTATTGGCTTTAGAATTCAAGGTACCGGTTTTGCTGTTTCACAATATTTTTTAGATATGCTTCCCTATCTAGTAACGATGTTAGTATTAATCGTTGTTTCGATGAAAAAGTCCCAAGAAAAGGCGCCGCCGAAAGCTTTAAGCGTCCCTTATTTTAGGGAAGAAAGATGAAAATAAAGAAATAACAATTAAAATCATTTTTAATAGAATAAAATTAAAGAGACGCTTATTGAAAGTGAGTGAAAAGAAGTGCCGGTAAAAATTATTACAGACAGTACTGCATATATAGACAGAAGATTATTAAAAGAGCTTGATATTACGGAAGTTTCCATGACAGTTAATTTTGAGGAACATTCTTGTCTCGAGACAGAACTTGCTAATGAGGAGTTTTATCAGCGAATTGCTAAAATGGCGAAACTGCCCACTTCTTCTCAGCCTTCTCCCTTAACTTTTTATCAAGCTTTTCTGGAAAAGGTTGAACAGGGTTATGATGTTTTAAGTGTTTTATTATCTTCTAATCTAAGTGGCACATATTTTTCTGCTGTGCAAGGGCGCGATATGGTTTTGCAGAAGTATCCTGAGGCTAACATTGAAATAATTGATACGCGCACAACGGTCATGGCTATGGGGTTGGTAGCTTTATCACTTGCTCGTTTTGTTCAGGAAGGGAGCACCTTGCCGGAAACCGTAGCCAAAGCCCACGATTTACTGTCCAGAAGCAAAATTTTCTTTATTCCCAAAACATTAGATCACTTAAAAAAAGGTGGTCGAATCGGAGAGGCTGCGGCACTTTTGGGGAGTCTTTTGCAAATAACGCCAATCCTTACGGTTAAGGGGCCGGTGACAGTTTTTGAAAAAGTACGCACCTTTGAAAAAGCAGTAAAGAGAATGCTCGCGGTTTACGAGGAAGATGCTAATACTAAGGGTATTGAGGCAGTTGCCGTCCATCATATCAATAGCCTGGAAGAAGGACAAAGGCTGGTGGAGCAAGTACAGAAAATTACGGATCTAGAGGTTCCGCTTCGCCCAATCGGTCCTGTCCTCGGGATTCATGTTGGTCCCGGCACATTAGGGTTAGCTTATACTACCAAATAGCGTAATTTCATGGTTATTTGCATTAGGGGCGAATTTATGTTATAGTAAAGATGTGAAATTAAGAAAGCAATTTATTTATCGCGGGATGGAGCAGTTGGTAGCTCGTCGGGCTCATAACCCGGAGGTCGAAGGTTCAAATCCTTCTCCCGCAACCAAGCTAATGAGTAAGACATTCGGAGACACCGGATGTCTTTTTTGTATATTATTTTCGACATATTATTGCATAACATGGTATAATTTGTGTAAGATGGTAGAGAAGGTGAAAAAAATGCGAAAATTGTGTCTGTTTTTTCTTCCTCTCGTTTTCTTCCCGTTATTCCTGATTCCTCTTTCATTAAACGCCCTGGAGCTAGTCAGCCTGGAAATTAATGAGGAGATTATTCCCGGGCCGGAGCCTATCACCTTGACAGTGACAGGGACGCTTTCCAATGGAATAAAACAACAAATTCGTGAAGATCTAGTCTGGAGGACTTCTGATTCTTCTATTGCTAATGTGTCGCGTCGCGGGACATTAACATTTACCGGAAAGGAAGGCCAGGTCACAATTTTTGTAAACAAAGGTGCGGTCAGTGGTAAGAAAACAATAAATGTTAAAGCCTGGCCGAAAAGTCTATCCATTGAATCAACGCTGGTTTATAGTGAAAACCCTTATCGTCTTTTGGTTAAGGGGAAATTTAGTGATGGTACAACGCGGTATTATGGACCTGAAGATAAAATCACTTGGTTTAGTACTAATCCTTGGGTAGCTTGGGTTAATAATGAAGGCATCGTAACTTTTACCGGCGAAGAAGGATATGTTTCGATTAAGGCAGTTTCGGGAGCTTTTTCGGATTCTGTCAATACTACGGTAACTGCTGATAAAGAGACGAAACTTAGACCGAAAGGGATCAAGATTAAAGAAGAAAACATCAAGTATTCTTCTCTAGCACAGCAATTAACCCTTGTTGCCATTATGCACGATGGAACGGAAGAAGTTTTAAAGCCTGAGAGTGCTAATTGGCATTCCAGTAATCGAGATGTTGCCAATATTAGTGGTGAAGGGGTACTCACATTTACAGGGAAACCAGGTTTTGCCACAATTAAGGTTTCCTTTGGGGGTTATCATCATGAAAGATTGCTTCAGGTGGGTCGTTTTCTTAAAAAAATAAAGATTAATCAAAGCTTGAATTATACACCGGCTTGGGATAATTCCCCCTTCCAGCTTTCTGTTACAGCTGATTATAACGATGGGTCACAATTAGTGCAAACCACCAATCTAAAATGGACATCGAGTGATGCTAAAATAGCTGAGATTACCGAAGATGGGATGATCACCTTTACCGGGGAAGCAGGCACTGTGGAGATAACTGTCACCGGTAGCGGCGATGGAGACTTGATTATAGAAGATAAGGTTACGGTAACTGTACCGCCTAGAGAAAAGTCCAATCCGCGCCAACTGTTTATTAATTATAATCCTATTAGTGAGGAAGGGTTTTTAACGCCTCAAGTCTATTGTATTTACGAAAACGGGGAAATCAGAGAAGTTACGGATCAAGTAGAGTGGTCTACTTTAACTCCGGAAACTGCCAGTATTTATGAGGGAACGATTTATTTTTCGCCTAATCCCGGACAAATCAAGATAGTAGCCAGTTTTCAAGGGTTGACAGATACTTTAACAGGATATATTAATGGTCTTAACTGGGGTTGGGGTTCAGGCAAATATGCGCAAAAAACCTATCAGCTGCGTATAAAAGAACATTATGTTCCTTTTAGTTTTCGGCCACTTCAATTAACTGGGCTGGCGATTAAAGGCGGAGGCAGTGTAGTAGATGTAAGCTCACAAATAAGATGGTATTCCAGCCAACCTCTGGTAGCGAAAGTAGAAAAAGGGGTTTTGACTTTTACCGGAAGAGTCGGGAAAGCGATAATTACTGCACAAGGTTTTGGTTTCCGGGATTCATTAACCGTAGAAGTGCGACCGGAAGACTTACAACCGAGAGTAGAGCATGTAGAAATAGAAGGGCAATTAGTTAAAGGGGTTAATCAGCTAAAAGCAGTGGCATATTTTAATGATGGAAGCAGTAAAGATGTTACTGCAGAGGCTGTTTGGAATACGAGTAATAAAAATGTTGCGGTTGTAACCGAAACAGGTCAAGTTATGTTTCTTAAGGGCTTAGCCCCCATAACTATTTCTGCTCATTATGGTGATAAAGGCGCAGAAATAGAGAGGGTGTAATTAGGGTATATCTTTTGTTTTAGATATTAAGTTAAAAGGAATAATGTAGAATGATTAAGGAATATTTTTATGGAGGTAAAAAATGCAATTGCGTGTTGATTCCGGGGAGTCACGTTATGAACAAATTGCTATTGATATTGCCAGAAGAATTAGCCGTGGGGAGTTTCGTGAGAACCAAAAATTATCAGGACGTTCTTTGTTAGCCGGTACTTATAATGTATCTCCAGAAACAATTCGTCGTAGTATTGCTCTTCTGCAAAATATTGGGGTAGTCGAAGCGATTACAGGTAGTGGAATAGTAGTTAAATCAATTGAATTAGCCAGGGAATATCTTAAAGAATATAATGAACGGCAAGAAATAATGGATCATAAAAACAGAATCAATAATTTACTGAATCAACGTCGTGCTTTGGATAAAGAGTTAGAAAAGGAGCTATCCAGCTTTTTGGAGTTTTCCTTTCAGAAAGCCTCAATTCTACAACAAATCGAGGAAATATTGATTCCGAAGCATTCGTGGATTATCGATAAAACCATTGCGGAAACCAATCTTAGACATCTTACGGGAACAACAATTATGACTATACACAGGGGAGGCGAAGAGATCTATTCTCCGCCGGCAAATTTACAGTTTAAAGCTAATGATGTTTTAACCATTGTAGGCACGGCGCCTTCTCGAGAAAATTTCAAGAAGTTAATCAAACAAAAAACATTAGAGTAAAAGTCGGCGTTACTTTTCTCTCCCGAAAATTTAACGTAGGAGGGCAGCCTGATGAACATGAATCTCATTGATTTGTTGTTGATAGTTTTTCTGTTACTGGGGATAATTAAGGGCTATAGAAAAGGGCTTTTAAACAGTCTCGTCGGTCTGTGTAGCAGTATCATCGGGCTATTTGTAGCGATAAAAACCTATTCATATGTAGTTGCGTGGCTGGAAGCTAAATATCAGTTTACCAGTAAACTTTCTCAATATTTTGCAGAACGTTTAACTTTTTCGGAAACAGTAGGGGAGTCGACTTTAGGGTCTTTACCTCTTTCTGAAGCCAGTCCGGCTTGGGGAGGTTTGCCTTTGCCGGAAATATTGAAGACCCAGTTGTTAGAAATTTCCCAAGGTTTGGGAGAAAAGTTTGGACAGGCGGCAGTGACCAATATCGGTGATGTTTTATATTTATTTTTAGCGGAGAAAGTTTTAAATCTTTTAGCCATCATTCTGATTTGGTTTGTTGTTAATAAGGGCCTATGTCTCCTGTCTAACTTTTTCACCAGCCTTACTAAGGATACATTTTTGGGTTCCCTCAATAGAATAGGAGGCATTTGTATCGGCTTATTAATTAGAGTGCTGATTTTAACGATTATTATAGGATTATGTAATCCTCTGTTTAATGTTGCTCCACATGCAGAACCGTCTTTTTTTAGCGCAGTATTAATTACTATCAGTGAGGCACAACTTGTCCCTTGTTTCACGACGCTTTTCTCAATTTTAACAGGGCAAATCTTGACACTTTGGTTATAAATGATTAGGAGGTTATAGCGTGGTCTGGTTTTGGCAAAGAGTAAAAATTCCGGAGCTGCCGGTTTTAGAAAAAGAGATTATAGAAAGCCCGGCGGAATTTCCTAAGGCATTATGTAATAAAATAAAACTATTAGATTTTGCAAGTGGTTGGGAATTAAGCAAAAAATTATTGCCCCAAATTGATAAGGTAAAAGCGCGTAGTCTGATACGCTTGCTTTTTGCGGATAAAAACCAACTCGTAGCCGAACAGTTAGAAAACAAGGAAGAAATCAATCATGCGATTTCTTGTTTAGAATATCTGCCTTCTCGTGATACAGTGGAAGCACTGGTGAATTTATTAGCGCATTTAGATGATACTATACAGTTAATTGCGGCCGGTGCTTTGAAAAATCATACACCGCGGCTGGTGGTGCCATGTTTGATTGAAAAGCTCTTAACCTGTGAAGTACCGCCGGCAAGGGCGGGAGAAGTCTTATTGGAAATGGGTTATCTTGCTCAGGATTCTCTATTGGAAGCTTATGAGAAAGCTAAGCCGCAGGTAAAGGCGCAAATCTTAGAACTTTTGACCTTGAGTCATTATCCAAAATGTCAACCCTTTTTAATGGAGGCTTTAAAAGATGACGAACCGGCATTAAAAAAAGCCGCTTTACAGGCGGTATCCGAATTTATGTGCCGGGATTTATGGCCGGAGGTAGCGTTATGTTTAAAGGACCCGGCTTGGCCGCTTAGGGTCAAGGCTTTAGAAGTATTAACTAAGCTTAGAGCAAATGAGGCTTTGGATAATGTGCGAGCTTGTCTAGAGGACGAAGACCCTTGGGTACGAAAAGAGGCAGCAGCTTGTTTGGAAGTATTAGAAAAGGTGTGAGGTAGTCATGGCACAATTTTATGTGGGAGATATTGTGAAGATGAAAAAGAAACATCCCTGTGGCAATGACCAATGGGAGGTCATGCGAACAGGGATGGATTTTCGTATTAAATGCTTAAAATGTGAGCGACAGGTGTGGTTAGACAGACCTTCTTTTGAAAAAGCAGTGCGAAAAATCATTAAACAGCACTCACCGGAAGGTTCTGTTTAAATGCTGTAAATTAGCGTGCTAAATTTTTTGTTATTTTAAGCAGACTCGCCTATAATATTTATATGAGTGTGTGATGAAAATGCTATCCTACAATAATCCGGTGTACCTTACCAGAAACGGAAGAGGAGAATACGCAATTGTTAAATTGGAAGATGAAGCTGTAGAATGAAGCTGTGGAAGATGACCATGAGCATTTTAGCTCTTGCAGGTTAAAGCCAGATGTGATATAATTTTTTGACGTCGAAATACCCCCGCTCCATCTAGGTGGTGGGGCCGCTTAGTCCGAGGGGAGGAGGTGAATGTTTTGAAGCGTAATTATGAAGTGGTTTATATTATTAGACCTAATCTAGAAGAAGAACAAGTTCAGGCAGTAGTAGATAAGTTTTCCGCTCTGATTAATGAGAACGGTGGAGAAGTAACTGCTGTAGACAATTGGGGGAAAAGAAGGTTAGCTTATGAAATTAATGATTTCCGTGAAGGATTTTATTATTTAGTAACTTTCCAAGGAGTTCCCGCAACTGCTGAAGAATTAGACCGAGTTTTAAAGATTACCGATGAAATTCTTCGCTTTATGATTATCCGTAAAGATAAATAATTGTCGGTATGGTTAAATACCGAGGATGGTGATTTTCATGCTAAATCGTGCAATATTAATAGGTAGGCTAACCAAAGACCCGGAATTACGTTATACGCCTAACGGAGTGGCCGTGGCTTCTTTTACTCTTGCTGTAGATCGCCCTTTTACCAATCAGCAGGGAGAAAGGGAAGCGGATTTCATCCCGGTTGTTGTTTGGCGGAAGCAAGCTGAGAATTGTGCTAATTATATCGGCAAGGGTAGTCTTGTTGCCGTGGAGGGTCGTATTCAGGTGAGAACATATGATGCTAAGGACGGTCAGCGCCGTTGGGTAACTGAAGTAGTAGCAGATAATGTTCGTTTTTTAGATAAACGAGGAAACACTAATCTGCAGGATATCGGTATGATTGGCAGTGAAGTAGAGTATAACGAAGAGGATATACCCTTTTAAGATTATAAAACCAAGGAGGGGAAGAAATGAAACGAGAACGAGTTCGCCGCCCACGTAAAAAGTTATGTGCTTTCTGTGGGGAAAAGGTTGAAGATATTGATTATAAAGAAGTTGCCCGCCTTCGTAAGTATATTACGGAAAGGGGCAAGATTTTACCTCGCCGTATTTCCGGCAATTGTGCCAAACATCAGCGTCAGCTGACGATTGCGATCAAGCGGGCTAGAAATATCGCCTTGCTTCCTTTTACAGCAGAATAATGCGGAAGCAGAATAAAAAACTTATTAGGGAGCATAGTGCTCCCTTTATTTTTCAAATTCCACAAATAAAGAGGGCAGGACTTTACTTTTAGAAAGAGAATAAGTAAAAGGATACTTACAAAAATAGGTTGAAAACTTGTTAAGGAGGCAGGATGATGGGAGAACCACAATTAGATATTGCGCGAAACATTGAAGCCTTAGATTGCTTAAAAGCAGACTTAGCCAGTTTTCAGGCCGATTTATATCAAGCCTTGCTTAAAGGGAGTTCAGAGGATTTTCTTCAAGCTTCTGCGAAGATGATTATTACCTGCTTTCTTTTAACAAAACGTCTGGGTTTAAATTTTGGACATTTGGAGAAAGAGGTTTATAATAATACTCAGTTGCTTTTAGTAGAAAAGAATTGTGTGGAAGAGTGGTATGGCGATATTTCCGCCTTAAAGGATTACTGGGATCTAAAGAGGTGATAATAAGGCGTGAATAATTCATTGCGAACTCAGGCTATGGCCGAAGGCGCACTTATGGCTGCGATTACGGCTATACTGGGTTTAGCCGGGATATACTTACCTTTTATTCGAATTTTTACTGATATGATCTGGACGATACCGATTGTTATTGTAACAACACGTCATGGGCTGACGGCGGGGGCAGTTTCTTTAGGGGTCGCAGGTCTCTTGATTTTCGCATTAGCTCATCCCTTACAAGCTGTTTTTCTGATTTTGCAATTTGGGGCATTAGCACTTTTTTATGGTTGTGCTTTTAAAAAAGGAATTAAACCATCATTCACTTTATTAGTAGGCACGGGAGTAGCTGTACTTTCTTTGCTTTTGGTTATATTGTTAATGCTGGGACTTTTCGGGGCAGATGTAATTAATATTACCAAGCAAATGCAGGCCAGTATTGAGCCGACTCTGCAATTATATGATAAACTCGGGTTTTTTAGTGAAAGTGCTCAAACCGGGCTGACAGAAGAGATGGTACGGCAAATTTTGGAATCCTTTGTTTATACAATCACCTTACTAGTTCCTGCTCTTATTACGTTATGGGCGTTAACGACTGCCTTTTTAAATTATGTCATTGCCCAAGTGGTTTTGTTGAGATTAAAAATATCTATACCTGTTTTACCGCCCTTTAGTCAATGGCGTCTTCCCTGGTGGACTGTGTGGGGTTTTATTTTTGGCTTTGCGGCATATTTGGTTGGCAATAATTTGGCCGTGTCGACAGTATCACAGGTAGGGTTGAACATTATGCTGCTTTATGCCCCGCTCTTATTTGTTTTAGGATTATCTGTTGTATCCTTTTTTATGGGAAAATTCTTTTCCAGTGTATGGGTACGGATCATCATCGTGATTATTGCCGTGTTCTTTTTACAATTTGTGCTCATAGCTTTGATGAGTGTAGGACTATTAGATTTGTTATTCAATTACCGTCACCTCTCGAGATGTTAAGATTAAAGGTGGTGTTTGTCTTTGCCCATCAAATGGCCCTGGAAAAACTTTGCTAGGGGGCGCATGCAAAATTGGCAGGACCTGCTCTTAAATAATTTGCCTTTGGGGATCTGTTTGTTAAGTCAAACAGGAACAATAATTTGGGCAAATCCACTCTTTTCTTTTCTCACCGGGAAAAGGATTATTTCCGGGGAGGAACATCCGGAGTTTTTACATCTGCCGACTCTGCGCAATTCCGGTGGCAAATATCTTTTTTTTGAGACACAGGAGCTTTTGGGGGCGGAAGAACAGGTAGTTTTAGTCACCTGTCAAGATTTATCAGAAGAGTTGAGATTATATACCAAAGAAAGGGGCTATTTACCGGTAATAGCTTTTGCGCAAATAGACAACCGGGGTGAAGTATTAAAAGACATGGCGGAAGAAGCCAAACCCTTGCTTTTGGGGGCGACGGAAAGAATCTTACGTGAGTGGGCGGAAAAATTCGGAGGGTTTATTACAAGGCTCTCTGATGAACGTTATCTCATTGTTTTTCTACAGTGGGGGTTGAAACAGGCAGAAAAAGAACGCTTTGCTGTATTGGATAAAATTCGGGCTCTGGAACTGGGGAATGAAATTCCCCTAACCCTTAGTTTAGGTATAGGGAAAGGGGAAGAGAGGATTAGTAAATTAGGTAATTTAGCGCAATCCGCTTTAGATTTAGCTCAAGAGCGTGGCGGCGACCAAGTTGTGGTTAAATATCCGGGGAAAGTGCGTTTTTATGGTGGTAAATCTTTAACTTTGGAAAAGAGGACCAAAGTAAAGGCTCGTCACACAGCGCAAAAGTTAAAAGAATTGTTGTTAAAGTCTTCTCAGGTAATAATTATGGGCCATGAGATGGCTGAGTATGATAGTTTAGGTGCTGCGGTGGGAATTTTTAAAGCAGCTAGAGATTTGGGTAAAAAAGCTTGGCTCGTCAGAGATATAGAAAATCCCGCAGCAGAGCAATTATTTGCTTTGTTTCCTGAGGAGTTGGGAGAATATCTAGTCAGAGCAGGAGAAGCAATACGGAAAGTTCAGGAAGGAACATTATTGGTAATAGTAGATACACACAAACCTTCTCTTCTTCCCGAGCCTGAATTATTATCCGTAGTAGACAAAGTTGTACTGATTGATCACCACCGACGTGGTGAAGAATTTCTTGACAAGGCTGAGCTGGTTTATTTAGAATCATATGCGTCCTCTACCAGTGAGTTAGTCACCGAAATCTTACAGTATATGGGAGAGGAAATAAAGCCGGGTAAAGAAGAAGCAACAGCTCTTTTGGCGGGAATTACCGTGGATACAAAAAACTTTATTTATCAAACAGGCGTAAGGACTTTTGCCGCCGCTTCATATTTAAGAAGTTTGGGAGCAGACCCACTGGTGGTACAAAAGCTTTTACAAGATGAGTTGCAGGTAGTGTTACAGACAGCGGAGGTTGTTAGCAAAGCAAGGATTCTCTATGGGGAAATTGCGGTCAGCAGGAGTAGTGAACCGTCTGCTGATGCACAGCTTTTAGCAGCAAAAGCTGCTGATGCGATGCTTAGTATTGCGGGAATTAATGCTACTTTTGTTCTCTGGCCTTTTGATACAGAAGAAGGAGTAGCGATAAGTGCACGCTCTAATGGTAAAATTAACGTACAAATCATTATGGAAAAATTAAACGGAGGGGGACATTTTACCGTTGCTGCTGCTCAATTACCCGGTTCTTTAGAGGAAGTGGAAAGACAATTTTTGAATATGCTCGAAGAACAATTTCAAAAGAGCAAGGAGGAGGAAGCATGAAAGTAATCTTAAAACAAGACATTAAAGGTACTGGAAAAAAGGATGAGATTATTAATGTGGCTGAAGGTTATGCTCGGAATTACTTATTTCCGAAAGGGCTGGCTGTGGAAGCGACTGCCGGAAATTTAAAAGAGTTGGCGCGGAAAAAGAAAAGCCAAGACATAAAAGAGGAGAGAGAATTACAACAGGCTCAGGAGTTAGCAGAGAAGTTAAAAAAGGTGAGCTTAAGTATTCCGGTAAAAACCGGTGAGGGCGGACGTCTCTTTGGCTCGATTAGCAATAGGGATATTGCGGAAATTTTGGAAAAAGAAAAGGGTTTAAAAATTGATAAGAGGAAGATAGAATTGGAGGGAACGATTAAAGAATTAGGAAGCTATCCGGTTACCATTAAATTACATCAACAGGTTTCCGTTCAGATACAAGTAAAAATTGTTGAAGCGTAACAGAAAGGGGTTTTTGAACAGCTCATGGAAGAATTGCTGAGTACCTATTTCCAAACTAAAGATAAACAGATAGATAAACAGCATAGTAGTAAAACTGCAGTGGCTTATCAGATTGATGCACTTTTAGAATTGCTTTCCGAGATCTATGGTTCTGATAAAATGGTTTTAAAAGCAACAAAATTAGGCACCGTAAAACTACTCTGTTCCAGTCGGCTCGAGGACAGGGCTCATGCTCTAAAGAGCATCGTCTATGAAAATCCAACCGTTACTTTAACAGAAGAAGAAAGAACAAATTGGGCTCTTTTTATAGAGCAGATGGAAGAAAAAATAGCCGAAATAATCGCCAAAAAGTCTTTGGAAGATGAAATAGAACAACTAGTAATCGAAAAAATGCAAGAACGGCATAATGAATACATAAATGAAGTACGTTTACAAGTAATTAAAGAAAAAGCCCCTAATCCGGAAAACGCCCAGACATTAAAAAGGTTAGCAATTTTGGAGAAAAAGAACGCATCCGGTTTAGCTCGTTCCGCGATGGAAGTATTGCGTCCTCAGAAGTTAGAGGAAATAATCGGACAGGACCGGGCGGTAAAATCACTTTTAGCGAAAATGGCCAGTCCATATCCTCAACATATTTTGCTGTATGGACCACCCGGAGTGGGTAAAACCTCTGCTGCTAGGTTAGTTTTGGATATTGTTAAGCATATGCCTCAATCCCCTTTTCTAAAAGATGCCCCTTTTGTGGAGGTTGATGGTTCAACCTTACGTTGGGATCCGCGGGATATCACCAATCCTCTTCTCGGTTCGGTACATGATCCTATTTATCAGGGTGCACGCAGGGATTTCGCAGATACAGGTATACCTGAACCAAAGCTGGGTTTAGTTACAGATGCTCATGGCGGAGTCTTGTTTATTGATGAAATAGGGGAAATGGATTTAATCTTACAAAATAAATTGTTAAAAGTATTAGAAGATAAGAGAGTGTTTTTTGATTCAGCTTATTATGATCCTCATGATCCCAATGTTCCTCAATATATTAAGAAGATTTTTGCCGAAGGAGCTCCGGCTGATTTTGTTTTAATCGCCGCGACTACCAAGGATGCTGCGGAGATTAGTTCAGCAATACGCTCCCGTTGTGTCGAAGTATTTTTTGAACCGCTTACCCCGCAGGATATAGAAAGAATTATCGTAAATGCTGCACAAAAATTAAATGTAAGGCTTGAAGATAATATTCCGTCCATTATCAGTGAATATACAGTAGAGGCGCGGAAGGCGAACAATATTTTAGCAGATGCTTATGGCTTAGCTCTTTACCGTCAGAAAACCGGTGGTGAGGCAACAGATACAGATAGTTCAACACCGCCGCTAATTACCGTAGCAGACGTTTTTGAAGTCATTCAGATTTCGCGTTTATCTCCTTATGTTACGGTAAAAAGTTCGTCCCAGATGGAAATAGGGCGGGTTTTGGGCTTAGGTGTTTCCGGTTTTTTAGGTTCGGTAATCGAAATTGAAGCTGTAGCGTTCCCTGCCCATAAAAAAGGCGAAGGTCAGATTCGCTTTAATGAAACAGCAGGTACGATGGCCAAGGATTCAGTTTTCAATGCCTCCTCTGTGTTGCGCAAAGTAACAGGAGAGGAATTACATAATTATGACCTTCATGTCAATGTGGTAGGGGGCGGTAAAATAGACGGACCCTCTGCAGGCATGGCCATATTTATCGCTATTTATAGTGCGATAACGGGAACGCCGCTGCGGCAAGATGTAGCCGTTACCGGAGAATTGTCTATTCAGGGCAAAGCCAAAGCAGTTGGCGGTATTTTTGAAAAATTATATGGTGCCAGCCAGTCTGGCATAAAAAAGGTGATTATCCCTCAAGACAACAAGGCAGATGTACCGTACAATTTGGCAGACTTGGAGGTCGTTTACGTAAGTACGGTGCAGGAAGCTTTAGCCGAAATTACTATAGGATAAAAAGAAATTAGGATTAGGGAATCCATTTTTAAGAGTGGAGGAACGAGAGGATGCTTTTAGAAAAACTACCTCCTTATAATTTAGAAGCTGAGCAGGCTGTCTTAGGCTCGATGATGCTCGATAAGGAAGCTGTTTATATTGCTATGGAAATGCTGGAGCCGGAGGACTTTTATAAAGAGGCACATCAGCTTATTTTTTCGGCAATTCTTAGTTTGGAAGCAGCCGGTCAGCCTATAGACATGATTACCTTAACCGAGGAGCTTCATCGTCAAAATAACATTGACAAGATTGGCGGGGTTGGTTATATAGCCGAAGTAGCGAATATTGTCCCTACTGCGGCTAACATTCGTCATTATGCGGAGATTGTTGTGCAGAAGACAATTTTACGCAAGTTGATCCGAGTTTCTACCAATATTGCCAATCGCTGTTATGAGGACCAAGAGGATACTTATGAACTTTTAGATGATGCGGAAAAGTTGATTTTGGAAATAGCGGAAAACAGGAATTTTTCCGGACTTATTCCCATTAAACAGGTTTTAGGCTCGACACTGGAAAAAATTGAGTATTTGGCCGGTAACAAAGGGAATATTACCGGGGTACCCTCTTGTTTTATTGATTTAGATAATATGACTTCTGGTTGGCAGGCTTCTGATTTAATTATTCTTGCGGCTCGTCCGGCCATGGGGAAAACCTCTTTTGGCTTAAATATTGCGCAGAACGCTGCCATTAGAGGGAAAATACCCGTAGCCATCTTTAGTTTAGAAATGTCTAAGGAACAGCTGGTGCAAAGATTAATGAGTTCGGAAGCCATGATTGATCAACATAAATTGAGGACGGGACGTCTATTAGATGAAGAATGGGTGCGGTTAACCAGAGCGGCTCAGCCCCTTTCTACAGCGGATATCTATATAGATGATACCCCGGCTATTTCCGTATTAGAACTGCGGGCAAAAGCCAGACGGTTAAAAGCGGAAAAAGGCTTAGGGTTGATTATTATTGATTATCTTCAATTGATGCGTGTTGGTCGCAGAGAGGAAAACCGACAACAGGAAATTTCCGAAATATCCCGCTCCTTAAAAGCGTTAGCCAGAGAATTGAATGTTCCGGTAATCGCCCTTTCTCAACTCTCTCGTGCTGTTGAGCAGACACAAGATAAAAGACCTGCCCTTAGTCATTTGCGGGAATCAGGAGCTTTGGAGCAGGATGCGGATTTGGTTATGTTTATTTACCGTGAGGATTATTATAATCCGGAGAGTGAAAAACCGGGCATAGCCGAAATTATCATTGCCAAGCATCGTAATGGTCCGACCGGAACGGTGGAGCTGGGCTTTATTAAGGAATTCACCAAGTTTGTGAACATAGATAAACACCATAACCCAGAATAGTTGGGGCAGAGGGTGTATGCTTGACTTTAAAAGGTCATAATGTTAAAATTAAAGAGGCTATTTGAGAAGTTTAATATATTATGCAAATAAAAGGTATGGTTTGTTTTTTTGCGTGCGTGATCATTAGGGAGCACGCTTTTATTATGTTGGGAAGCAGTACCAAAATGCCGGCTTAAGGAGGTACAGACACATGAAAAGTAATTATGATGTAATTATTGTAGGAGCAGGTCCGGCGGGTATTTTTGCCGCCTTGGAATTGGCTAACTATGACAAAAGCCTGGATGTTTTATTAATAGACAAAGGCAAACTTTTAGATCAGCGGCATTGTCCTCTCTCCCGTGTAGGGCATTGTGTGCGCTGCCAACCTTGTTCGATCATGAGCGGGTGGGCCGGTGCCGGTGCCTTTAGTGATGGCAAGCTGACGCTTTCTCCTGAGGTGGGCGGTCGTTTGACCGATTATATCTCAGAGGATGCGCTTAAGGAATATATTGCTTATGCGGACCAAATTTATTTGCGTTTTGGGGCAAATAAGGAAGTTTTCGGACTTAATAATAAAAAAGTTGATGATTTGATGTATGAAGCTTCGCGCTATAATATTAAGCTTATCCCTTGTCCGGTCAGACATTTAGGGACAGACCTGAGTTTAGAAGTTTTAAGAGGTATGTATGAGTATCTGGTAACCGAAACGCAAACTAAGTTTTTGCCTTTAACTACGGTGGAGGAAATTTTGGTTTCGGAAGATCGCGTCGTTAAAGGAGTGGTACTCACAACACCGCAGGGAGAAAAACAAGAGATTACAGCACCTTTTGTGGTGGTAGCTCCCGGTCGGGTCGGTGCACAATGGTTATCTCAGCAAGCGAATAAACTGGGTTTAAAGACCGAAAACAATGAAGTTGATATTGGGGTAAGGGTAGAAGTACCTAACTCGATTATGGACCATCTAACCCGCGAATTATATGAAGCTAAATTGGTATATTATTCGGATACCTTTGATAATAAAGTTCGTTCTTTTTGTATGAATCCCGGTGGAGTAGTTTCGGAGGAAAATTACGACGGTGATATTGCCGTAGTAAATGGGCATAGTTATGCCAACCCGGAACTCAGAACACCCAATACGAATTTTGCTTTGTTAGTTTCCACTCGTTTTACTGAACCTTTTAACCAACCGATTGAGTATGGGAAATATATTGCCAAATGTGCCAATATGCTTACAGGTGGAGGTATTCTCATTCAAAGGTTAGGGGATTTATTGAAGGGACGTAGAACAGATGAGAGTCGTTTAAAAAAGTCTACGACGATTCCTACTTTAAAAAGTGCAGTACCGGGGGATTTAAGTTTTGTTTTACCTCAGCGCTATTTGACTTCACTTACTGAAACCCTACGTGCTTTTGATAATATTGCTCCCGGCATATATAGCCGCAATACTCTTCTTTATGGTGTGGAAGTGAAGTTTTATTCTTCAAAGGTGAAGGTAAAGGAGAATTTGGAAACGGATATTCAAGGACTATATACTATCGGCGATGGAGCCGGTATTACCAGAGGGTTAATCCAGGCATCTGTTACAGGAATTATCGTGGCTCAGGATATTCACCAGAAATTGTAGTTGACATAAGGTAAATGCCCATGTTAAGATATATAACTGTGAGACCTAAGTGAGCCATTAGCTCAGTTGGTAGAGCACCTGACTTTTAATCAGGGCGTCCCGCGTTCGAGTCGCGGATGGCTCACCATTTACAAAATTTAAAAAGGCCCCTTGGTCAAGCGGTTTAAGATACGGCCCTTTCACGGCTGTGACATGGGTTCGAATCCCATAGGGGTCACCAAAAAGGGCGATTAGCTCAGCTGGGAGAGCGCCTGCCTTACAAGCAGGATGTCGGCAGTTCAAGCCTGTCATCGCCCACCATTTTTTTTAAATGTGTTTAAAGATTAGTTATGATTAAGCATTAATAATAGTTAAAATTTTGTATATTGGAGCTGTGGTGTAGTGGTCTAACATGCCTGCCTGTCACGCAGGAGATCGCGAGTTCGACTCTCGTCAGCTCCGCCATTCATTTTTTAAAAGAGTTACTTTTATTTTGATTAATTTAATTAGCCTTGGTAGCTCAGTTGGTAGAGCAGAGGACTGAAAATCCTCGTGTCGGTGGTTCGATTCCGCCCCAAGGCACCATTTGACTTCATGCCGAGCAAAAGATTATAATATAGGCAGTGGGCAATTAGCTCAGTTGGTTAGAGCGCATGCCTCACATGCATGAGGTCAGGGGTTCGATTCCCTTATTGCCCACCATCTTACGAAGTTATACAGGTTGCTGTTAAACCAGCTTTATAAACGAAGGTAAAATTGCGGGTGTGGTTCAATGGTAGAACTCCAGCTTCCCAAGCTGGCGGCGAGGGTTCGATTCCCTTCACCCGCTCCATTTTTAAACAGCAAATAATGCATAAATAAAGCTTTATGTTAATTGCTGGGGAAAGATTAAAAAAGAACAAATTTTAGAGCAACTGTGCTACCGATAGAGAGATCTGGCGGTAGCATTTTTATACCCCAGTAGATTTTAAAACAATAAAAAATGCATCAATTAGCCACAACTTATCTCGTTCTATCCTGGGGCAACTCATAAAAGATTTGAACATTCTTTAGGGGTTATGGAGTTGGCGGGGCGAGTTTTTGATGTTGTAACCAATCAAAATAATATACATTCCGTAATAAGAGAGATAGTTCCAGAAACAACTCAAGAACAAATAATTAGTTATTGGAGAAGAGTTCTACGGGTTGCAGCCCTTTTCCATGATGTGGGACATTTACCTTTCTCACATGCTGCGGAAAAAGAATTACTTCCAGAGGGTTGGGATCATGAAAAGATAACTATTGAGATTATTGTTTATTTTCATCCTATTCGCAGGATCTATGATATTCATCTAAAAGACTTTCTTTCAAAATGGCTTCAAAACGGTAAGTTTTCAACAAATATTAATAACATACTTGATATGACTGATAATGAAGTCCTAGTTGCGATTAAAGAAGCAGCTAAGGATAATACTTCACCTGGTCATGATCCTGCTAGAAGGCTTTTAAAAAGGGAGCATTTCAAGTTGCTTTACCAAAGGGCTCCTAATGATTTAAAGAAAAACGCAAATGCAAATGAGGTAATTTTTAATGCTATTAAAGAACGGTACGGAGAAGAAAATGTAAGAAGAGATAGTTATGCCAAGAATAGTACAGCATATGACTTTCCCGTTCTTTGTAATGACAATAGGATTTGCTCATCCTATGAAAGGTCACAGAATTTGCAAACTATACCTGTCCCTTCGTTTGATTATATTTTTATTAAACCGGAATTAATACCAGAGGCTGATGACTGGTTGAAAAAAAATAGAGCAGAATTACTGAAAATTAAACCTGAGGAGGAATAGAAATGTCTTTGTCTGGCGTAAAAAGGCAAACAGTTTTGTTATCCTTAATAGAAAAAATGAAAGTCAACGGTAGCTGGTGTGGAGAAACACATATACAAAAATGTGGCTATTTTTTGCAAGAATTACTTTCTGTTCCGCTTGGATTCGAATATATTCTATATAAACATGGTCCTTTTTCTTTTGACTTGAGAGATGAGCTTGGCTTGATGAGGAGCAATATGATAATTGAATTAATCAACAGATCCCCTTTTGGTTCGTCGATCTCTCCTGGAGACGCTGCGGACAGTTTGAAACAAATGTATCCCAAAACAAGCACGATGTATACTAAGGAAATCGATTTTATTGTTAATAAATTCGCAAACTTTGGAGTGGCAGAATTAGAGAGATTGGCAACGGCTTTTTATGTAACAACAAAACATGAGCGAGAATCCAACATTGAACGGGCGAAAATTCTTAATAAACTTAAACCCCATGTTAGTCTTGGGGAAGCAAAAGAAGCTATAACTTCTATGGAAGCAATAATGAAAGAAGCAGAATGCGTATTACATTAGACTTTATAACTTTATAAACCTTGGTCAATTGAAAAAGCAAATTCCACTTTGATAACGCTGTTTTTAATGGAAAAAGGAGTGTTGACTACTCCCGTGCTGTATATCTCGTACTTCTTAAAAAAGAACCGTATCGAATATTATGATCGCTTGACTGAGGTTCGCAATAAAGGAAATTACGAGCAATGGATAAAATTTTTCCTACAGGCCGTTCTGGAATCTGCCCGGGATGCAGCCCAAACTATTGACAGCTTAACAGCTCTCCATGTTAAAAATACAGCTGTTATCAGCAATATGGGAAGGACCTCAAAGAATGCTCTACAGCTACTTGGCTATCTCGAGGCCAATCCTATTATTGAGATAACGAAAACTGCCAGGGCTTTGAATATGGCCTTTAATACCGTGTCCGCTGCCATAAAGAGATTATGCGATGCAGGTATTCTTGTCCAATCATCTGGCGAGCAGAGAAACCGGGTATTTTCTTATGAGGGCTATTTAAATCTGCTGCGGGAAGGGACTTAAGGTAAGATGCGGACACTCTTGCTAATGAATATCCGGGAAATATTCTATTGTCAGTCTTGAAGTGCCCTTCTAAATAAGGGTAAACCATGATATAATAAGAACGTACAAAAAAGGAGGAGTAGCTGATGACGCAAAAAGTACATATTCAAACAGTAAACAAACAAAATCTTACGCAAACACTAAAAAAAGGTGGCTGCGGAGAATGCGTAACTTCATGTCAATCCGCTTGTAAGACATCTTGCACCGTAAGCAATCAGGATTGTCAAAAACAGCAGTAAAGAGCAATGCAAAGTTGCTTTGATAAGCAGCCCATGTATTTCTGACCCGGGAGGGTCTATTTTTTTGGAGGATAAAATAAATGGTCTATGATTTTTCACTTATACATAAGTTTGCCATAGAAGATACCTATCTCGTTTTAGATATTAATAGCGGGATTATTCATACCTTGAGCAAAGAAGCTTGGGACTTTCTACATACTTGGGAAGAGTGCGGAGGAGACCTGGAGCAAGCAGCAGCTACTCTTCAAGGACAGCTTAGTGCAGAGGATTTAACGTCGATTAGAGCAGGGTTTACTGCTCTTTATGAGCAAGGAGCGCTTTTTAGTAAAGATGAGGCTTTAGAGAATTACCAGCCTCGGCAGGAGCAGATTATCAAGGCACTCTGTCTGCATGTGGCTCATGATTGCAATATGCGTTGTAAATACTGTTTTGCCGGGACCGGGCCTTTTGGTGGGGATCGCTCGCTAATGGATTTAGAAACAGGGAAAAAAGCTTTTGATTTTCTTTTCGCGGCATCGGGTTCACGCCGGCATGTAGAGGTTGATTATTTCGGCGGTGAACCGTTGTTAAATTTCCCTGTTGTGCAAGAACTCATCAAGTACGGTAAGGAGAAAGCCCAAAAGACGGGGAAGGTTCTTAAACAAACCTTGACGACCAATGCTATTTTATTGACCTCGGAAATTATGGACTTTTTGAACAGGGAAAAGGTCTATTTAATTTTAAGTATAGACGGTCGTCCCCAGGTGCATGATCGG
>LFSF01000024.1 GCA_001512665.1 Clostridiales bacterium DTU073 | reverse complement strand
CAACTGTTCAGTTTTCAAAGACCTCCGCCGCTCAAACGGCGCACTATCTATCTTAACAACTTCAATCACACATGTCAAGGGGTTTTACTCCATTAATTTTTCCAGGTTGTAGGACTACAATACATATTGGACAATGAGTAAAAAAAAGTGAGAAATGAGAGCGCTTCGGTTATTGTTAAGATACAAATGTGGCATGGGGACGAAATGTGGCATGGGGATGAAACGTCCCCATGCCACACTCTTTCCCGGAGATTGGCAAAACGCTAAAAACGAAAAACTCCCGCTTTATCGCGGGAGTCAAAATAATTAACATTTAGTAGTCTCATTCTTTTTCGGTAAACGTCTTTGATAAAACATAAAAATCGGAAGAGGTATTATAATCCATCCTAAGCTTTTAATCAGATTATTTTTTGCCCTTTGCACTTGTCTTTCATATTCAGATTGTACCATCGCATTATAGTTTGCTAACATTTCCTCTTCGGAAAGAGNNCTCTTTCTCTATTTGCTGTCCTTCTATACTAGGTTTGTCATATTGATAGCGCAATTTATAATCTTCGAAAGTCTGATAATACGGCGTAGGGCTGACAATATCTGCGACTGCCATAAAAGCAGCTACGCTTCCGCCGATAACCATCATCAAGGTTGTAAAAAGAATCAGATAGACATACACATTTTTAATCATTTCTTCTCCCCCTCCATTTTCAGAGCCAGCCTTGGCAGCTGCTGTTACTAAAAAAATTAAAGCAATAATCGCAACCGGTATAAGCAGAATTATGGACACCGACATCACCGCTCTTCCCTCTTTTCTATATCAAATTATTTAGACGGTTTATTTAGACGTTCATATTCCGGTTTTGTTCCCAAAATGTAACAGGAAATAGTGGCATGGGGACGTTTCATCTGCCACATTCTTATAAAACAACTTGAAATCTGAGAATGTGGCAGATGAAACGTCCCCATGCCATACCGTCGTCACCCTGCCAGCTCTGCCACACTTACACTACTTACTCTTGCCTAGGTCTTAAGGTGGGGAAAAGAATTACATCTCGGATGGAAGGGGAATCGGTCAACAGCATGATCAATCTGTCTACCCCAATACCCAAACCACCGGTAGGTGGCATGCCTACTTCTAAGGCCCTGACAAAATCCTCGTCATGCATCTGAGCCTCTTCATCCCCCTGAGCACGTTGTTCCATCTGTTTTTTAAACCTTGACCTCTGATCGAGCGGGTCATTTAACTCCGAAAAGGCATTACCAAATTCCCGTCCTGTGATAAACACTTCAAAACGATAAGTAAAATTAGGGTCGTCTTCTCTGCGTTTAGCCAGAGGAGATATTTCAATCGGATAATCGATAATAAATATTGGTTGAACCAGGTTCTCTTCTACCTTTTGCTCAAACAATTCACTTAAAACCATACCTTTAGAAGCATCCGCTGCTACTTTTACTCCTAAATCCTGGGCCGCCTTACGCGCCTGTTCGTCACTTGCCCACTCATGATAATCTACTCCCGTATATTTCTTAACCGCATCAACCATAGTCAAACGAGGCCACGGAGGAGTCAAATCAATTTCCGTTCCTTGATACATCACCTTCTGAGTGCCTAATACTTCCTGAGCCAGATGGGAAATCATATTTTCAGTAATCTTCATCATATCATGATAATCGGCATAAGCCTGATAAAGCTCCAACATGGTAAATTCCGGATTATGCCGGGTAGAAATTCCTTCATTCCTAAAAACCCTGCCGATTTCATAAACATTTTCCAAGCCCCCGACAATCAGCCTTTTGAGATGCAGTTCCAAAGCAATCCGCATATAAAGATCAATATCTAAAGCATTATGATGAGTAATAAAAGGTCTTGCTGATGCTCCTCCGGCGATGGGATGCATAGTCGGTGTTTCTACTTCTAAAAAACCGAGCCCGTCTAAATAACGTCTCATCCCTTGTATAATTTTACTTCTGAGAACAAAAACCTTTTTTACCTCAGGATTAACGATTAAATCTATATGACGCTGACGATACCGTAATTCCACATCCTTTAAACCGTGCCACTTTTCCGGTAAGGGGCGCAAAGCTTTAGTCAATAAAACAAACTCATGCACATGGACAGTAATTTCTTCAGTACGGGTAAGAAAAACATGCCCTTTGACTCCGATAATATCGCCTAAATCCAAGCTTTTAAATAATTCATATCCTTCGGCGCCTACATCATTAAGACGCACATATATTTGTATCTGTCCCGAATAATCTTGAATATGAGCAAAACTGGCCTTACCCATAGTTCTTTTAGCCATTAACCTACCGGCAATAATTACCTCTTTTTCTAACAGTTCCTCAACATTTTCTTTGATATCACCGGCATAATGAGTCCTTTCAAAACGCCCGCCAAAAGGATTAATCCCTTTTTCCTTTAACTCATTTAATTTTCCCAAGCGTATTTGCATCTGCTCATTTGTTTCTTGTTGCGGTATTTCTGTCATAATTTATCTTCCCTTCATTAAAAGAGTCTATACAACTTCAACAATTTTATATTTAACATTCCCTGCAGGTACTTTTACTTCAACAATATCTCCCTTTTTCTTACCAATAATTGCTTTGCCCACCGGAGATTCGTTAGATATTTTTTTATTCAGAGGATCGGCTTCCGCAGAACCTACTAAAGTATAAATGACTTCCTCGCCAAATTCAAGATCTTGAAGCGTAACCTTGGCTCCGATATGAACCACATCGGTACCATTATTTTTATGTTCAATAACCCTAACATTACGCAACATTTTTTCCAGTGTGATGATCCTTCCTTCAATAAAGGCCTGTTCGTTTTTGGCATCTTCGTACTCAGAGTTTTCGCTTATATCGCCAAACTCTATGGCCTGCTTAATGCGTTCGGCGACTTCTCTCCTCTTTACTGTCTTTAGTGTTTCCAATTCCTGTTCAAGATTGCTCAATCCTTCTGGCGTCAAAATAATTTCTTTCTCCGTCATCATATTCGCTCCCTCAATAATTTTACTAATTTCCCTTTAAACTAATTAAATATATATACAATAAAGAAAGTTGCCACAAATTGAACAAATGCATTAACAAATACATTTAGAAAAAAGCTTGCAGATAAGCACTTAAGCACTGCATCCAATAAATAAGCAGTGCTTTTAAGCTTTTTCCAAATGCATTAGGAACTATTATAATAGATGATAATCATAGTGTCAAGGCGCACTAAAAAGGGCTTAAAAGACTCACAGCCCTGAAGAAGCAGACCTCATGTTTGCTCAATTTGAAAACCTTACAGATCATTTTATCAAAGCAGCTAAACTTAGTCTCGTTGAAACACCTCTGCCCTAAAGGGCCATTTGAACCACGAAATCTGTACTGAATGTCCTAAAGGCGATTGGGTGATTTGCTATTTTTTGTTAATAAAATCACCTTTACCTAACTTAACTAACATTGTTTTTAAAGTTTTCTGTTCCTCCTCAGTAAAATCCTTCAAAACTTCTGCATTTGCTTCCTCAATTATTCTCTCCAGGGGTTTGCGCAAAGCAGCTCCCTCTTCAGTTAATACTACGTTTAAAGCTCGCCGATCACATGGAACAGGCGTCCTTTTTAACAAGCCCTTTTGTTCAATGCGATCAAGCACCCCGGTAATCGTAGAATTGTCAATCTGAAGCCTTTGGGCAATCTGACTAGGGGACTGACCGTCTTGTTGCCAAAGGCATGCGAGAATAGCGTATTGAACAGGAGTAACATTATAATCCCGAAGTTTATATTTAAAAAACTGAAGAACATTTAGTTGCGCCTTAGTAAGTAAAAAGTTTATACAATGATCAATTTGCATTATAACCTCCATTCTGTCGCTTCCACCGGCGGCCTAAATAAGTAAAAGGACATTAAAAATACTCTTTCAAAAAATTATATAAACATTAAATATAGTTTGTCAATAAATATTTTGCCTTCAAATTATTCCCGACCCCCACCATACTATCATTATATACAGCTATTCATACAGTCATGCCGTCATTTATTCAACGGTCATACCGTCATTTTCTAGCTTGATTAATTTGTAATAAGTAAAAATTCCGTAAATATTACTTTGTTGACAAAATATTTGTATGATGTTATTATGGTAACAAATGTAATTTTATTTATACCAACGATCGTAAAAATAGAGGAGGCTAATAATAATGAAATATGAAAATTTATTAGTAAGCATTACAAACAGAATTGCCACAGTTACCATAAACAGACCAAAAGTACTTAATTCCATTTGCTAGATTTTGATGCTTCGTTAAAAAGAATTGAAACACTAAATGCCTTTATTTTACCGTTCCATGATTACAAAGTGCTGGAAAACAAAGTTTATCCAGTCAAATAACCCAATACCACCTTAATTATGTGTTAAACACCTCTGGTAATAGCTACCAGGGGTGTTTAACAAAATACTCACTTAAAATGAAAGGAAAGAGCACATATGAAAAAGGCGTATATAGATCTTAAACGTGGACAAATGCACTATCGTTTCGCCGGCAACGGTGACCCTGTTGTAATGTTGCATATGTCGGGAAACAGCTCCGGGGAGTATGAAGGCAGCGGCAATATCCTCGCACAAAAATACTCCGTTGTTCTTTTATTCCCCTATTAATCAATAGAATAAATCTCGAGACCAACAATCTTCTAAGACCTGAAATCCCGCCAATTTAAAGCCGTGCTTATGCGCCAAACGGCCGATTTCTTCTACTTGCCCAATTCCTATGTTATTGCCTAACGAATAAGTTTCATAGCGCTTTTCCAGCGCTAATATCATCACTTCAGCCATCCACGCTGGGCATTTTGAGGATAAATTTTTCCACCTAAAATCTCCAGCAACGCTCCCAGGAATGGATACTACGCCACCTTCAATAACCAGCACATCCTTTCTCTCCCGCGCTAGCTTTTTGGCCAGATTCCGTGGCCAAAAAATATCACATACTATGGCTCCCTGCTTCAAATCACCAGCTTCTATATCCTCGAAAGAATCCTCCGCAGTAGTAAAAGAGATAAGAACATCGGCCTGACGCACAAACTCTTGCAAATTACCGGAAACGCTCACGGCTACCCCTGTTTCATACAGTATTTCAGACGCTGTTTTGTCAAATTTGCCATATTCACGCACTACCAGCCTTAAATAGTGATTCTCTCTCGCCAATAACCGTGCGCAAACAGAAACGCTATCAGTTAAACCCGGCACCCCCAAGATAAGCAGATTAACCGTGTTCCAATCAATCCCCTTAGTCTGTACTGCTAATTTGACCGCTTCTAAGGCAAAATAGAGCGTTAAACCATCCCCAGTGCTAACTGGAATCCCTGCCTTATGTGCTATAGTGCTCCCTCTCTCCCCAATTAGCCCGGTCCATCCGCCCAAACCGACAAGTTTTGCCCCATTCTTTTTTGCAGATTCTACCGTGCTGATAACTTTACGCTGTATTACTTCTTCCGGCAAGCTCAAGAAATCCTGCGTCATTAAAGGGCAACAACGTAATTCTCCTTCTGCTTCCGCAGAGAACAACCCGTTCTCAGACCTAATCCCCTTAAGCACAGAAACTTGAAAGGGAGGTAAAAATCGTGCCGACCTTTCGATAATCGCTTTGGGAATGTATTTTATCTGCGGTAATAGAAAAGCAAAATCTTGCAGCGAGAAAGGATGAATGATCAAAGAGAATTTCTCCATACGTCCCCCTTCCGCAGTTATTCTTTTACCTGCCCAAATTAGTGCTTTAAGTACTTTTGCATATACTTTTAGGCACTCTCCGTTTTCGCTAAACGCTCAATACGCGGTCGGAAATCCGCCAGATCCAAAAGATAATGATAATCCTGCGCCGTAATAGCCTCAATGGGCTTTTCCGCTATAGCAACTAAGACAGCCTCCATCACGTTAGTGCCAAAAGAGCGACCCTCAAATTCGGGCGTAGTTGTTATTAAATACTCAACACCCCTGTCAGCCAGTAGCTCCACATCCGCTAAAGTAGCTGTATTTGTAAAGATTGTTTTCCCTTTCAACTGTAGGGGTAAGTACTTTTTTATATAATGAAAATCTCCGGCGATTACCTCGTTCATTTTATAATATTTTTCGTACCGCCCATATATGACATTTTGCTGGTCCCCGGTAGGATAAAAATATTTAAAAGGCAGTCTGCTTACAATTGGCCCTAATGTTCTGCCGGCCAGAGAAAGCGTCTGTAAAGACTTTAATGGCAAAGGGATATTCAGACCGAAAATTAAATCGCCAAAGGTAACCTTGGCACCTTCTTCGACTAACGCTTCAGCCATGCCAAAACGGTCTACCCCACAGACAAGTAGGACATTTTTTTCCTTGAAATTAAACAAACCTTGCTGCACCAAATAGTGTACAGTGCGTCTTTCCAAGGTGTCCTTTAAACCCGTTCCGTCTACAATGGGGGTTTTTTGGGCCGCTTCTTTCAACCGCAGCGCATCCTTGAAAACATATCGCTTCTGCCCGGCAGTTATGTATAAATCTATGCCGCCCATGCCAAAAGCGTCAATCTTGCCATCCAAAGAACGGATTAATTCTACTGCTTTAGTTAAATCCCCATCAGTTCCGATACGTTCAATCAGAAACTTCTCACCTAAGATCTCCATCTCTACGGCATGGTCCCTTTTGCTCGTGCCAAGACTTACGCTTACTACCCGTTTCATCACCTTACCCCCTGTAATGATTCATTCATAAGCAGTACTCTTTGTTTCTTTATACATATTTTACCATATTTATCTTTTATCGCCAAATTCCTTTGCCAAATAAGTTTCTAAAAGACCCCTCACTTCCTCCACTTTTTCTGACCGAAAAATAGCCTCTTTAAGAGATGAGGTACGGGGCATTCCTTTCAGATACCAAACCAAATGCGAACGCATTTCCTTTAACCCTATATACTCACCTTTTAACTTGATCACAAGATCTAAATGCCTTAAAGCGCCTTTGATTTTTTCCTCAGGACTAGGAGGTAAAAGCAACTCTCCCTTTTCTAGATAATGACTTACCTGGCTAATCAACCAAGGGTTTCCGCGCACACCACGTCCCAACATTACCGCATCACAGCCTGTTTCCTCCAACATCCTGCGGGCATCCTGCGCTGACCAAATATCACCATTACCAATAACCGGAATCGTTACTGCTGCTTTAACCTGTTTAATTATCTCCCAATCAGCACTTCCACTATAAAACTGTTCCCTCGTTCTACCATGTACCGCTAACGCTTTTGCTCCGGCTTGCTCCATTTTTTGGGCAAAGCTTACTGCCACCACATTTTCCTGATCCCATCCCGACCGTATTTTTACCGTTATCGGAACAGAAACAGTACTTACCATCGCCTTAACTATCTCTACAGCTAATTGAGAGTTCGTCAGTAAAGCCGAACCCTCACCATTTTTTACAACTTTTGGTACCGGACAACCCATATTTATATCGATGAGCTGAGCTCCTGCTGCAACTACTATTTTGGCTGCTTCCGCCATCGTCTCCGGTTCACAGCCAAACAACTGTACAGCAAGAGGTGGTTCTTCTCCTTCTAAATCCAAAAGAGCTTTTGTCCGCACGTTTTTATATGTTAACGCTTTCGCGCTAATCATTTCTGTGTAAACCAAACCACAACCATGTTCCCGGGCTATAATCCGAAAAGCCTTATCCGTTATGCCCGCCATAGGCGCTAAAAAAACCTTGTTAGGAATACTCAGCTCGCCTATCTTAATGGTTCCCAAGTAAAATCACCCCATCAACGATTACGATTATAAATAATTCTTAAACCTTCTAGGGTTAAATAGGGGTCTTCTTTGTCAATTAGTTTAGACTCACTGGCTATAAATTTACTCATACCCCCTGTAACTACTACAAAAAGCTCTTCATTTAATTCTTCTTTAATTCGTTGAATAATCCCTTCTATTTGTCCAATAAAACCATATACTAATCCTGACTGCATACTACCTACTGTATTACGACCCACTACCTTAGCCGGTTTCACCAATTCTATCCGTGGCAACTTAGCTGTTTTTTGGAAAAGTGCTTCCATGGCCACATCAATTCCTACCGTAATGGCTCCTCCTAAATACTCTCCTCGGGCACTGACTACACAAAAAGTCGTCGCTGTACCAAGATCAATAATCAATAAAGGCCCTCCATAGAGCTCGAACCCGGCTACAGCATTGACAATTCTGTCTGCACCTACTTCCCGCGGATTATCATATAAAATAGGCATCCCCGTTTTTACTCCCGGTCCCACCACTAATGGTTCCAGCTGAAAGTATTGACGCGCCATGTTTTCTAGTGTAGGCATAACCGGTGGTACGACCGAAGAAATAACAATAGCGTTAATTTCATGATAATCCAAGCCGTTATGCAAAAACAAATTACGCCAAAGGAGCCCATATTCATCAACTGTCCGATCAATTTTCGTAGAGAGACGCCAATTGTACAACAACTGTTCATCTTTAAAAATCCCCAAAACAATATGGGAATTCCCCACATCAATAGCCATTAACATATCAACCAGCCCACCTTCTCAGGTTAAATTAGATTATATAAGATTGCTCTTCTTAAAGGCCTTCACCAGTACCACCACAATCAATACCGCCAATACTGCCTCCGGAACACCATGGACAGTAGCAATCCCCATCGCTACATACCAACTGGGGATATAGCCCTGAAGCACTCCTAACCCTAAAAACCCCACCGTATTAGTGGCCGTTCCGGCAATAGCCGCCAAAGCTGAACTCAAATATATATTCTTCCCAGCAAACTTATAAACATAATAAGAAACAACTCCAATGAAAAGACGAGGAACAATTGAAACGATTGGATCATCAGCTAACGCACTTGGAGCGGTGAGAAAACTATATATGCCAAAAATCAAACCTACAAAAGCCCCTACAACCGGTCCCTCCAGGATACCGGCCAAAATTGCGGGAATGTGCAAAATCGTGGCTCTTCCAGCCGGAGTTGGCACCGGAATTAACCCCAAACCCGTTTGTCCTAACACAATGGAGATAGCACCTAACATACCGATAATTACAATACTTCTTGTGGATAGTTTCACAAATACTCCTCCTTAAAGCTAAACTTATTTTAGAATTTATATACATCCCGCCTGCTAAGGCGCAACGCAATGGCGCCGGCAAACAAACCTTTAATAAGATCCATTAAAATAAAAGGCAAAAATCCTATTTTTATAACTCCCCAAAACGTCATCGGTTCACCAAGATAAACATTTAAGATAAGATATAGATAAGGTAAACCAAGAAGATATATAGCTACAATCCCCAATAACATGGCTAGGGCATACCTTAGGACATTAGCAAATTTTGTTTTCTCTATTACCCTTCCTACAATAAAAGCAGCAAGGATATCACCTAGTAAAAATCCAAAGGTAGGCTGTAAGATATAAGAAAACCCACCATAAGGAGCCTGGGCAAAAACAGGCACCCCAAATAACCCAAGCATGACGTAAATCAAAACACTAAGCGAGCCCAAACGCGACCCTAGCATCGCTCCGGACAACAAGATCATGATCGGTAAAAAGCTAAATGGTACCACTGCCTCTCCGCCTACCCTCAAAATAAAAGCAGCAATACAAAGTAAAGCAGTGTAAATTGCGGTTCTGGTCATTTCTTTTGCAGTTATTTTCATCCGGAGTTCCTCCCAGTTAATGATTTCTATTTATCGTTAATGCTTCTGAATAAAAAAATCTTTCAATCTTTCACCTCCTTAAACAAAAAACCTTCTGGAACGCAAAGACCCAGAAGGTAACAAACAACAATATACCTTTCTTTTTCTTTCCGTCTCAGTCCAAATTGGCTCTAAGCGGTATATACAATTAAGTAACTGTACTTTGACTATAGCTAATCAGTTAATACGAATCCTGAACACAGGTTTTCGTTTAACCCTTCGCTATAACCACACCTCTATTTTTCAACATTATTTTAACATCTGCACTAGTAATTAGCAACTTAATTCTTTGCTGGGGAATCATTACTTCCAGTTTTTCTAATAACAAGGGCGCAATTTCCCGTAAAGGAATTAAGACAAAAGCCCGTTCGCTGAAACGTGGATGGGGAATTTGTAGTTCCTCTGTCTTTATTTGCTGTTCTCCAAAGAAAATAATATCTATATCCAGTGTGCGCGGTCCCCAACGTATCGTACGCTCTCTGCCTAGCATGTTTTCAATATCCTGGCATACTTTTAACGTCTTTTCAGGGCTGAATACAGTTTCTCCACAAACAACCATATTCAAAAAATCAGCCTGCTCGGTATAACCTACAGCTGCGGTTTGGTAAACACCGGAAAGTGCTGTTATGCTTATTCCTTTTTTCTGAAGTAATTCCAAAGCTTGCAATAAAAGTTCTACAGAATCTCCCTGATTACTCCCTAAGGATAGGTAAACTTTCTCATTGTTCATTTTTCCACCTTACTATTTCTACACCCGCATAACAAAGCGGGCCATTTATCGGGGCCTGCGGTTTTTTTACTCTGACTAAAATCTTTTCCACCAGAGGTACTTGAAAAATTGCTTCCATAATTTTATAAGCCAAATGTTCAATAAGATTTACCGATTCGCCTTCTACAACCTCTCGGATTAAATCATAAACTTTACTATAATCAATGGTTTTTTCCAGCTTGTCTGTATTAACAGCCTCGGAAAAATCTCCCCACATGATCACATCAATTTCAAACCACTGACCTAAGCTTTTTTCCTCTTTTAAAGAACCATGGTAACCATAAAATCTCATGCCATTTAACATGATTTTATCTAATTCCTTCACAGCTACCCGCCTCCTTCTTAATGGTTTCCAAAACCTTTACCAAGCTCACTGTTTCCCGTACATCATGCACTCTCAGTATATCCGCATCATTCATAACTCCCCAAGCTGCTGCGGCTAACGAACCACCTAAACGCTCTGAGGCAGGAAGATTAAGGATTTCACCGATAAAGGATTTCCGCGAAACCCCCAAAAGCATCGGTTTACCAAGAATAGTCAAGGATTTTAGCTTCTTCAGCACTTCTAAATTCTGCTGATAATCCTTACCGAACCCTATCCCGGGATCAATCACAATCTTTTCCGATGGTAAACCGGCACGCTCATAAAGCTGTACCTGTTCCGCCAGACTATCCACAAGATCGGGAATTAAGTCCTCATAACTCCCGCTTTCCGAATTGTGCATAATAATCACGGGGACCTGAAATTTAGCTACAACCTCAGCCATACGAGCATCCTTTAAGCCTCCGCCCACATCATTAATAATGTGAACACCCATAACCAGAGCTTCTTCTGCCACCTCTGCTTTATACGTATCTAAAGATATAGGGACGGGGAGCTTTTCCAGCAAAAGCTTCTCTAAAACCGGTAACACCCTCTTAAGCTCCTCCTCACTAGAAACGGGCATAAAGCCGGGACGCGTAGATTCCCCACCCAGATCAATAATGTCCGCTCCTTCCTCCACCATTTTCCAAGCATGTTCTATTGCCTGAGCAGGCTCCTTATACTTACCACCATCAGAAAAAGAATCTGGTGTTACATTTAAAATTCCCATTACCTTAACCTTACTGCCAAGAATAAGTTTGTGTTCAGACCACTCCCAAGTAACACAATTTTTTACGCCTAAGTTTGTCAGTAACGACTTGATTTTTTCGGCTAAAGTCTTCAGACCCCAAGGCTGTTGCCAAAGCTTTCCTACTAAAAGTTCATATTCCTTAATCGTTCCGAGAAGTAAAACATCACTGTATTCCTGGCTATGGTTAATTACTCCTCTGCCAACAACTGCCTCTCCTCCCAAAGAAAGCATCTGCTGTTTTAATATATTGGCTGCCGGGCTTTTTACTTCTTTTAAAAAAAGAGGAATGATTTTACTCTTTTTAAGCATTATCTGATAGCTCTGGGGATCACAACCTATCTCGGAAAATTGACGCAGCACATCCTGTTCACGACCTAGTTCTAAGATATAAGGACCACGCATACAACTACACCATCCATTCAATTTAAAGAATAGTTCTCATTATCTACACTCCACTATAATCTAATCACCGCGCTTCAATACATAATAAATGGAATCGATTTCATTATAATGAAATCGATTCCATTTATCAAACAAAGTTAATGTTCTTTTTTAATTCTCTATCTTCTTCACATTATCTGTCAGTTTAGTCACTTTTATTGTCCTCTTCATCTTGTGCTTTTTCATCTTGAGCCTGCATTTGATTTTCCGCAGAAACATTTTCCTCTTTTTGTTCTTTCTCTTTCGTTTCCTTATTACCCATTTTTTCTTCGATATATTCTCCTAAACCTTCTTCACGCAATATATCCGCAAACTCTTGAGCATCAATGGTTTCCTTTTCTATTAAAGTCTGAGCAATACGATGCAAAACACTAATATTTTCTTTTAACAGTTTTTCCGCTTCAGAATAACACTCTTCAATAATACGCCGGGCTTCCTTGTCAATGGAATAAGCCACTGCTTCAGAATAATTCCGGTCTCTGGCGATATCCCGACCCAAAAAGACCTGCTCTTGCTTTCTGCCAAAAGTAAGCGGACCAAGTTCATCAGACATACCATACTCAGTAATCATTTTCCGCACTAACTCTGTTGCTCTTTCTAAATCATTCTGTGCTCCGGTACTAACTTCGTTAAGAATCAGTTTTTCTGCCATCCTCCCACCTAATAACATAGTTACTTGGTTGAGGAGATGCGACCTGGTCATATAATGACGGTCTTCTTTAGGTAAAAGCAGGGTATATCCGCCTGCCCTACCTCTGGGGATAATCGAAATTTTATGCAACGGATCTGTATGCGGCAGAAGAGCTGCAACTAATCCATGACCGGCTTCGTGATAAGAAACAAGTTTTTTCTCAAAATCACTAATCGTACGCGCCTTCTTCTCTGGACCGGCAATAACTCTTTCAATAGAATCTTCTAACTCGTCCATGGTAATTTTCTTGAGATCGCGTCTCGCTGCCAAAAGTGCAGCCTCATTAAAAAGGTTAGCTAAATCCGCTCCGGTAAAACCCGGAGTTCTACGGGCTAAGATATCTAAATCCACACCGTCTGCTAAAGCTTTACCTTTGGCATGAACTCTAAGAATTTCCTCACGTCCCTTGACATCAGGAACATCAACAACAATCTGACGGTCAAAACGTCCCGGTCTTAACAAGGCCGGATCTAAAATATCGGGACGGTTTGTGGCCGCTACAATGATGATCCCTTCATTAACACTAAAACCATCCATTTCTACTAACAACTGATTCAGTGTCTGCTCTCTTTCATCATGGCCACCGCCTAAACCGGCACCACGTTGACGCCCTACAGCATCAATCTCATCAATAAAGACAATACAAGGAGCATTTTTCTTCGCCTGCTCAAATAAATCGCGAACCCTGGAAGCACCTACACCTACAAACATTTCTACAAAATCCGAACCACTAATACTAAAGAACGGTACGCCTGCTTCCCCGGCAATAGCTCTTGCTAATAATGTCTTTCCTGTACCGGGAGGACCATAAAGCAAAACACCTTTAGGTATTTTCGCACCTAAATCCGTATATTTTTTAGGATGCTTGAGAAATTCTACAACCTCTTCCAATTCTTCTTTAACTTCATCTACCCCGGCCACATCAGCAAAAGTAACGCGTTTTTTATCATCAGTAAGCATTCTTGCTCTGCTCTTGCCAAACTGCATTACCCGGCTGCCACCGCCTTGGGTTTGTTGCAACATAAAAAACATAAAACCTATTAATAAGAGAAACGGTAAAAATGAAGTTAAAAGAGTAATCCAAATAGACGTCTTCGGAGCCTGTTCATGAGAATAAATAATATTATCTTTAGATTTAATTAATTCAATCAGCTTCTCATCATCTTTAGAACCAAGAATTTCAAACTGTTGACCATCATGCAAAGTTCCTTTAATGATCCGTACATCTTCACCGTCAATTATGGTTATACTCTTAATTTCACCTTTTTCCAAAGCTTTATAAAAGACCGTATAATTATTATTAAACGGATCTTCTTTCTGCGGGGCAACATCGATTTGACTAAAAATAAAATAAGCCGTCATTACAATCAATAAATAAATTGCTATATTCTTGAAAATTCGGTTCACGTGGTTCCTCCTTCCACTCTTTAATATAAATAAATTATTAAATTCTATACCCTTAGGGCTTATATCACCTCTTAATTACATTACAACTAATACACTTTACCATATTACCGAATTTTTATCAAATTATTCATATGCAGGATTGACGGGTGGATTGATGAGACTAAGAGCTAAATACTTACCACTTTTACTCTTCTTTCTACTATTTTCAGTTAACGCCAATCCCGGAATCCAGACAATATCATTCCCAGAAACTACTAACAAAATATTATCCCTTTCTTTACGCGGAATCTTTTTATCAATAAAATAATCCTTTAGTTTCTTCGTTCCCTTTAAACCGGCAGGTGCAATTCTGTCACCGGCTCTTCTGGAACGTACATAAAATTGCAGAAATGGCTGTTCCCAAGGTAAATAAACTTTCTTTTTACCTCGATCATCAGCTAAACCGGAAGCGCTCTCCATAAACTCAACAATCTCGGCAATAATCCGTTGTCCTGTTTCCGGAATAAAAGTCTCGCCGGGGATTATTAAGGGGCGCTCCTTTATTTTCTCCATACTATTCTTTTCAACATTATTTAATGAACGTTTTTTATGCTCAGCTTGAGAAAAAAAAAGTTCGCCATAACCCTTTTCTACAGTGATCTTACCAGGCAACTGTAAATACTTTCCTACCTGTCCCTCCTTAATCAAACTTTGAATTCCTTCCACATGCAGAAAGTCTAAGCCCTTTTTTCCTCCTGCTTTCATATAAACTAAACGGATTAAACGCCGCTGCATACTTTCAGGAATAACCACCCAATCACTTATCGACAAACTAATAATCCTATCCTTTAATTGCACATATTTCCGTGCCAACTTCTTTGTCTCGTTTTGTAAAAAATCCTCATCAGCTTGAAGAATATAAGCTGTTCTATTTAAAGTTTCAATTAAATTAGGATTTGTTTTTTCTGCCAGCCATGGTATAACCTCATGTCTAATTTTATTACGTAAAAAAATCAGGTTTTTATTACTCGCATCTTGACGCGGCTCTAAAGAATGTTCCCGACAATAAGCTTCAATTGACTCCCTCTGCAAAAAAATTAACGGTCTGATAAAAGGAAGATTGACAGGTTTAATTCCTTGTAAGCCTTGCATTCCTGCCCCCACCAAAAAATGCATCAAAACAGTTTCGGCCTGGTCATTAGCCTGATGAGCTAACGCAATTTTTTGTGCACCTACTTCGGTCATAAGTTCTAAAAAAAATTTTTGGCGCAGTATATGCCCGGCTTCTTCTACCGAAGCCCCCGTTTCCTGTACATATTGCGGTACATTAACTTTAGTCACCGTACAAGGAATCCCCCAGTTTTCAGCTGTTTCCTGCACCCAACGTGCCTCTTCCTCAGCTTCTTTTCCGCGTAAAGAATGATCCACATGACCCACATGCAGTTTAAAATTAAATTCTTCCTGTAATCCTTTTAAGAGATGCAACATGGCTAAGGAATCTGCTCCTCCGGAAACACCGGCAATAAGCAAATCCCCGGGTACGATCATTTTATATTTAACAATGGTATCTCTAACCACTTTTTCTAATTGTAAATCTTTCATTTTCCCATACTCCCCATAAATATTATTTCATTCTACAAAAAAAAGGGGACTCCTGCTAATCGGAATTCCCTTTTTCTCGTTTTATTATAATTTTTGCCTAATCTCTTTTTTCTAAACAGGCTACCATCACACACATATCATCTAAGGCTTGATTACCCGCCGCTTTTTTCGCCTGGAATAAAAGATAGTCCGCTACCATCTGTGGATCGAAAACCTCCAGCTTTGCTAAGAGATTGTCCCATCTTTCCTCTGGTTTTTCCATGCTTTCTAACGCATCCCAGAGACCATCACTCATCATAATAATATTATTTCTCGGTCCAAGATAATGCCTATATATTTGCGGTTCGATTTCTTCTAAAATCCCTACCGGAGGTGAAGAGGACTGAATAACTTTAACTCCTCTGGCAGAACGAATCAAGGTCGGTGCTCCGCCAATTTTAATAAAATCACAGCAGCCACTGATTTGATCGATAATTACTACATCCAGAGTAGCAAAATTCTCACTGGTAGACTTTAATAACAAAGCTGTATTTACTGTTTTCACCGCCGTTTGCGGGGCAAAACCTGCCAACAATAACTTTTCTAAGATATTTACGGTCAAACTGCTCTCAGCATAGGCTTTAGTGCCAACTCCCATACCATCACACATAATTAAGGCAAATTTATGATGCGGTAAAGTTAATGCCGAACAAAGATCGCCCGAGACCTTTAAACCTTCCTTCGGGCAATAGGCTTTGCCTACCGTAACTTGTAAATCACGGTTTGGTACTAAAACATAGGAGCATAAACCTCTTTTTCTCTTTTCACTACAGTTTCGACTTTTTAAAATATACATCCGGTCTAAAATTTGCGAAACATTAGGAGCAACCAAAGCTGTACACCAGTTTTCGCGCTGGCATATTTTTTGCGTTATATGGATCTCTTTTTCTCCACCCGGACACTTTACTACACTGAGCTGATGAACATATAAACCTTTTTCCGCTAACTTTTCCGTCAAAACATGCTCTAAATTTTCTTCACGCTCTAACTTTTGCAATATTTCTTCGGAAAAACTTTCTACAATTTTCGCTAAACCAATTAATTGCCTATTTACCAGATAGTTACTTAAAGCTAACTGTTGTTCATAAAAACTAATCAGTTTTAGCACTTCCAATTGTGAATTCAACGCAACACAAAGCTCCCTAAGCCGCATACATCTTCTTTTAAAATCAGCATTAAAATCTTTTTCCTCTATCAACCCATTAGTTTCCAACTTTGTGCAAGCTTCCAACACCGCCCGATAAGTCTTATAAAAATCTTGCTCCCAACAAATCCGTTTCAGACTGCATCCTGTACAAACCCGCCCTGTAGCCTTATTAAAAAGCAAATTAAGCTTATTGTTTTCTAATTTACTCTCACCTTTTTCCCGTAAAACTCTTTCTAACTGATAAAAAACCTCTGCCATTTTCCCCAGCTTGTCCGAATAATAAGAACCAATATCTTCATGACAACTACTACTGTTACTGTTTTCAAGCGCCGCCGCAATACTTGCCTCTTTTTTTATCGGCAGATTAAAAAGCAAAAAGATTAATACAGCAACACCTGTTTCCTTTAAAGCTTGTACAATCAGTACACTTTCCGTATAGAAGAAGGAAAGAAATAGATTAGCCAAAGCAAAACCTACAATCACCCCAATTTTTTGGAAGTTGTAAAAAATTCCTCCCAATAGTCCTCCTAATGCATAATATGCAATAGACCCAACCATGAGGACTCCCTGTACACTAGGAACAAGACCTACAGCTACGCCGATAGCTGCTCCTCCACCCGGTCCGCCTAATAAAGCACCCCATAAAACTAACCACCGACTCAAAATACTTTGCAAACTATAACCAAAAAAAGAAAGCTCACCAACCCCAATAATAATCCCCATAATAATTAGCCCGAAGCTGGTGATTTCTTCTACAGTTAAAATGCCACCCTCCTTTAATTTGGAAACACTTTGAAACACCGTCAAGGTGACCATAGCAAAAATGCTAACAAAAATACTTTCGAAAAATATCTCAATCCATAAATAAAGTTCATTAGCACTAAAAAAAGCAATACTCCCTCTGGCCAATAAATGTATGGCAAAAATTAATGAAGGAATAGTTAACCAAGACAAATCTTCTTTTTGATAACAAAAAAAGACGGCATAAATTGCACATAGACTCAGAAGATAACCGATTAATGGCCATCCGTCTACCGTAAACAGTGTCCCCAATAAAACACCTAAAAAAGCCACACCCCTTTGTTTGGCTTTATATATACACCTACCGGCAAAAAATCCGACCCCGAAAGGATATATTTCACCAAGCAGTACCGCTCGCGATAGAAAAACCCCTAAAAGAAAAACTCCGCCATAAGACAAAGAAAAAAGATGATGCAGTTCCGAGCGTAACCTTTTGTTTAACCACACAGACTCAGACAGAGCTTTTAACAAGATGTTCACCACCTTTATTTAAAAAGCACTGTCCATATTATATTACAACTATATGGAAAATTTTGGCATATTATGTCCCGATTACAGAAAAATTTCCGACCTTTTTTATAGTTTTATCGTTATAATCGTTCTATTCCTCCATTTGTCAGAGCATTCTTTCTTTTTCATCCATCTTTCACCCGGTTTATTTCTCTTTAGCAGGGCAGGACCAAGAGTAACTTCACGTTTTACCACATCACTTTCCGCAGCAGCCACTGCTAAAATCTTGCTCTGTGGAGGTTCACCTTGAAGGCAGTATAAATGTTTACACTGATAAAAAATTTTATTTGTCCCGATTAAACCCGGCTTCATCTGCTCACACCTAATATCCAGTATAGCCGGATATAAAGATTTAGTTACTCCTTTAAAAATAACTGTTTCTTCTTCCTCAGGACCTGTCGCAAGTAAAAAACGCTCTCCTCCGCCTTCTGTACTAACATAAATTAGGCTGGTTATTTTTCTTGCCCGTAAAAACAAATTCTCTCTACGTGAATCATATGTATATCTCCAAAAAGCACGTTCTACAGAAAAGCCCAAAGGCTCCAAGACAGAATCCTCCGTCATTTCATACATTTTTTCCTCCTCAACAGTAGTTGTAAGAGCAGCTTCTCCCTGCGACGGAAATTCCTGTCTTTTTTCTAACTTAATGAGAGCTTCCAATAATAATGTATATAATCCGGCTTGCGTAAGATGCACTTTTTGCAAAACAGGTGTCTCGTTCTTTCCTCTACCCTTAAGCCAACAGCGCCAAGGTAAAATCACCTTACGGCATTTTGTTTCCTCAGCTAAAGAATCCCGGTCTTCTTGACTTTCTTTAAGCTCACCACCTGCCAAGAGAAAAGAAGAAAAGGCAGTCTCCTGGTTATAATTTTCCCCTGCCGAAGAAGCAAAATTCTCCTGGTTTTTTTCGTTGAATAAACTCTCGTTAAAAAGAAACTCTTCCACCCAAGGCTCTTGCCCCACCGGTTCCTTTTTTGTGATATCAGTTTCTCGATAGTAGATTTGAAAAATTAGCTCACCTGCATAAAAACATTTTTCCTCCTGCTCCGCCAAAAGCTCCCAAGAAAAATTTTCTAGATAAACGCCCTCTAAATCCCGAAGGGGCTGAGTAGTTACCACCTCTTTCCAACGTACAATTACCCATGTTTCTCCATCAGCCTCCAATATCTGCCAAGGATAAGCCGGTTTTTCAGGCTGTAAAGCCTGTTTCCCTTCTACATCCATCCTTTTCATCGCTTCACTCACCCCACAAGGATTTTTCCAATCGCTCCAAGCAGCGATCCTGCCAATAAATCTCACAAAGATAATTGATTAAATTAATTGCCAATTCAGATATATTATCCCCTGTGCCTTGCCAATACTGTTGAGTATACGTGCAGAAGCGCCCCGGGAAGGAAAGTAGAGCTAAAAATAAATGTTTTTCCTGATTAGCCAAAGCTACCTTTTCCTGATAACGAGTAAGCAGTTTAAGAGCAAACTCTGCATCCCACTTTTGCAACGGTAAATACATTTTCAAAAACAAGCTTAGATCATGAATAGGAAGCCCTTTAGGATAGTTAGCCATGTTTAAAAAGATCATACCCGTTTCGGTTTCTAACATATTTTTCGGTAAAAAATTACCGATTAAAAAACCTGCTTCTTCACTTTCCTCAAGGCTCGAACTAGCTAAAACCATTCTTTGTATGGCCTGCTGTCCCCGTTCATAAAACCCTTCAAAATTTTCCACAAAAAGCCGTTCAAAATCATTAGCTAATCTTTTTTCCTGTAAATAACGATAAAAACATAACAATTTATTCAATTTCTCCTGATATGCCGTTAACCAATAAACCGCTACCTTTTCCGGTCTTTCAGTCTGTTTGTCTTTTATTACCGCTAAATTTTTAGTTGCTGTATTTAATCTTGACAGTGCATCCACCACTTTGATAAACCCACTACTCTTTTCCGGTGAAAAATAGGCATATCTTTCCGGAGAGCAAAGCGTTACAAAATACCCGTTCTGCTCCTCCTGCACAAAATTCTTACCACTTTTTGTTTTATAAAGAAGAGGAAACTCCATATACCCCTTTTCCGCCAACAGCTCCCTCCACTCTAAAACCTCCTGTAATAAGCCTAAATCTCCTTGATATTTCCACAGAAGATAAACACTGTCGGCACTTTTTATCCGCCAATAGTTGTTTTGGGTTTCCCCGTCTTTAATTGTTTCTATATCCTCTATTTGCATGTCATATTTCGCCAAGACATAACCCGGCAAATCAGTAGCTATTCCCATTCTCTTATCCCCCCCTTTTTTCTTTTATGCTGTAATTTCACTTTTAGAAGTTATTTTTCCTTAATAACCTTCATTGGAGGATCCCAAAGTCTTACAAGAGCTTTCCGTACAATTAAAGCCACAGGAGGGACACTGCTTTTGCGTAAGCGAACCTTTAGAAAAAGTAATACCACAACGCTTACATTTAAAACTTACTTCTGCATTATCAGGTTTCAAAAAAGCTCACCCCTTTCTCTACACTAGGATGAGCTTAAAATTACTTATTTATTAAATTAATAATTGATTAATAATTGTCCCCACTAACAGGTCCTGATCACTTACCGTAATCTGCTGTACCTGCCCATAATCCATGATATTGATTAATATTTGTAAACCGGCAACAATAATATCTTCCCTACCCGGAGTAATCCCCGCTAGCTGTAACCTCGCTTCAGGCGGCATCTCTTTTAGTTTTTGATAAAGTGCTCTAATCTCTGTAATACTTATTTTTAATCCTTGTACTTTCTCTGCAACATAATGCAACAAACCCAACTGAACCGCCGCCACCGTAGTTACAGTTCCTCCTACCCCCACTAAACTTACCTTTTGGGGCCAAGAAAAATCCGCCAATCCTTCCGCTAAAAGTCTCCGTATTTTTTCATCAGAAAGCGGGTTTTCCCATAAGCGTAAAGCACCAAGAGGTAAACTATGAACCTGATAAGTCTTATGGTCCTTTTCTTCTTTACGAATAAACTCCGTACTACCTCCGCCAATATCTATTACTACGGGAATGCCTGTCACCACCAGTCCTTGCATTGCTCCCAAATAACTTAACCTGACCTCTTCTTCACCGGAAATTATCTGCAAGTCCCAGCCCAAGGCAACTTTAATTTTTTCTGCCAACTCCTCCTGATTACAAGCCACCCTTACAGCCTGTGTGGCTAGAACAACTACTTGCTCTACCGGATAATGTTTCAGCACATCAGAAAATTCCGTTAAAGCCTGCAATGTTCTGTTGATCCCTTCAGGACTTAAGTAGCTGTTCCCCTCTGTCATTCCCAGACCAATCCTGGTTGTACGTAATTCTCGGCGAAAGGTTTGCAGCTTTCCTGATTCCCGATTATATTCCGCTACCAATAGCCGGCTGGAATTAGTCCCAATATCCATAACTGCCCACAAGGTCAACACCATCCAAAAAAGCACTCCCTAAGGAGTGCTAATGATTATCACTTATTTAGAAATGCGGCTGGAGCCTCTGCCCCCTCTCTTGGAATCAATGCTTTTGCGAAAAGCCGATTGAATCTCATCACTTTCCTTCATAAATTTCAACAATTTATCCTCGAAGGATTCAGTGTTAAGCTTTCCTTTGCTACGATCTTTTTGAGAATTAACTGTTGTTTGCGGTGAATTAACCTGTTTAATCGATAGTCCTATTTTCCCGTTTTCGTCAATGTGAATAACCTTTACTCTAATCTTGTCTTTCTCTTTTAAAAAATCCTTTACATCTTTGACATAAGAATCCGCAACTTCTGAAATGTGTACTAGGCCTGTAGTTCCTCCGGGCAATTCGACAAACGCACCAAAATTTGTAATACCGGTGACTACCCCTTCAACTATTGCCCCCACAGATACTGACATGTGAAAAAACTTCCCCCCAAAATTATTCTTTCTTATTTTCATTCTGGATTACTATCCATACAACGGTATTATATCTCAAGCTTTCCCACAGTGTCAACATCTTTTCAATCTCGAAGATCTTCGATTTTGACATCTTTAGGTTTAGAGAGGTTTTCACCCGGAATTGCGGGAATAATCAAGATTTCCCCAGGTTTTACCATGCCCAAGCTTTCCCGTGCAATTTTTTCAATCATTTCCGGCTCTTGCAAAGCGGCAAGTTCGTTTTGCAATTCCTGTTGTTCCATTAACAACTCTTCTTTTTGCTGATTATATTGACTAATCTCACCCTTTAGTTGCCAAATTTGATAGCCTCCTACGAAAAAGCAAAAAAGAAGATAACCCCCTACAAAGGCTAAAATTAGTTTCAGATAACGGGGCATTTTCCTTCTTCTGCGTCTAACCCTAATATAATTATAATTTATTCTATTACCCGTACTACTGACCACCTACCCCCACACTCCCTGATGTCCAGCCCAATTATTAATAAATCTAATTCTACATCAACCTAAAAACTCCTTTTTTCAAGTGATGCGCCATTTTACAAAATATCTTTACCGGTTTACTCAAAATTTTATAGAGATTAAAAAATAACAGCTTACAATAAAAAAATATCTTGCGTAAAAACCACCTGACCGATGGGCTAAACAATTTAAAGTAAATAATTAAACCAATTCCGATGCCTAAAAATACGTAAAATCTTACTTCACCCCAACTAATCAGCATTAAAAAAAGGTACGTTAAAAAAGTAACAATCAGCCAAAAAAACAAATCACCCAAGCTTGTACCCCAAAATCCAAGACGCCAAATTTGCCTAAAGAGCCGATAACAATCAAAAATTAGCCCAACAAAATTTCCCCAAACTAAAACAAGGAAGAAAATCATCGCCTGGTTAAGCACAGACATGCTGCCCACCCCGTTTTTTATTTAAATAACCGTGACATTACTCCTTTTCCCTTAGCTCTCATCTTAGCTTTTTTATCCTCTACATACTCAAAACTATTAATAGCCCCTTCTAGCATCAGCTGACCTTCTTCCAAGTTCAGTTGGGTAATATGTAAGGCCTCGCCTTTCACCACTAATGGTCCCAACTTACTAACCGCAATTACCTGTTTCTCATCAAAACTTTCTACCTCTATTACCCCGTTAACCTGTAACAGTTCCCGGTTTTGTAATAACAACTGATAAAGAGGAGTATCTTTATTATTCTCCATGACTATCATCTTATCTCCCCTCCTAAATACTTTTAGCTAATTTTATGCACGGGAAACATAAATATTCCCTTCTATTTAAACTCTTGATAAATCTGACCATCCTTCGCCTTTTTTGCCACAATCTTTTCGTATTCCTCTACCGTCCCTACATCCTCATCTGAGTTGATATAAAGCTCATTATAATCTTGCACACTGCCGATATCGGAAGGTGAATCACTACTCCCATATTTAGCTACTGTCTGCCAAGCATCTTCCCCGTCAAAAGCGTTATCCTCTAGATTTTCATGATATCCCTGCAAACCGCCAAAGGGGAACTTCATAACAGCCTCTTCTATGGGTCGTTCTACCGGTCTTTCTCGACTTTCGTGTTCTTTTTTGCAATCCTGACACAAAGTTGTATACGGAATAGCCTGCAACCTTTCCCAACTGATTTCACGCTGACATATTTCACAGATACCATATCTACCTTGAGCAATAGCTTCCAAAGCATCATCAATCATCGCTAAACGATCTTCCACAAAAAAAACCAAACCTAAATCCTTTTCTCTTTCCAAAGTCACATCACCCATGTCAGCTGGATGATTATCATAAAGCGATAATTCTTCTACAGATTCACCGGCAGATTCTCGTAAGCCCTCTCTTAATTTATTCCCTCGTTTACTTTCTTCACTTTTTAACTTTTCTAATTTTAATTTTGCTTGCGCCAATTCTTGCTCATTCATTAATCATCACCTTCACTCCCACTCTTTAACGATTTGGACCTGCTTAAAGAAATAACTAATAATTTCTTCGGGAGACTTACCTTGCTCAGCAAGTGCTCTGGCACCCCATTGACTCATCCCTACACCATGACCATACCCTTTACCCTTTATCACTAAATTATTGCCACTAATCGCAAATCCCGTCAGTAGAGTTGAACGCATTTTTTCACTCCCTAGCGCTAAACGAAGAGCCGGTCCACTTACTTCCACATCATTAATCTTAAAAGTCATTACCCGTCCGGAAGGACCTTTCTTTACAATCTGTGCTGAAGTAATCGGCCCGGGGTCATTCCCTGCTGTTTTCCTAACACTTTCCCTCACCGTCGCTAAAGGTATTGCTACCCGCCAATTTTTATTCTCTTCTTCTGTAATGGCAAATCCCGGATCTTCCACACTTTGGATGTAGGGAGTAGGCTCTTTTTTATAAGCCAATCCTTCTTCGGCAGAAGCTGCTGTAATACCGCCGCCATCGGCAAAAAACCATGCCTTAATGTATTTGTCCTGGTATTTTACTACCTCCCCTCTGGTTTTTTCTACCGCTTTGATCACACGATCATTAATCCTACTGGGGTCATAAGCTTGAAACTCTTCCACATTTGTAGAGGCATCCGTTCCTCTAGCCGGCACTCCGCCGTCTGTTTCTATCTTTTCCAAAGTAAAAGTACGCGCCAAAATTGCTTGTGCCGCCAGCGCATCAATAGGCCAGGTGGGAGTCATTTCCGCGGCAACCACCCCTTTAATATACTCCTCCATTTTAATCTCTTTTTTCTCACCCGTTTCCGCAATATATAAAGAGATCGTTGGTTCCTCCTTCATTTCCCTTCCCGGACGCTGTTCCTGCTCACCACATCCAGTACCGGAAACAAGCAAGCATAAACAAAGCACTAAAACACTTAAAAAAAATACTCTTCTCTTCATTAAATTACCCATAAAAAAACCTCCTTCGCTGCTTTTCTTAAATCTAGTTTGGCATCGAGAAGGTTTTCTATACTTATCTTCAATATTAATTTTAGGTGAACACGATAATACCATATCTAAAATCACTAACACTTTTTAGATGATTCTATATAAGTCCTTGGCCTCTTCCGTCCGCACATTTTCTCTAACTTCTAAAATCTCTACCTTAATCTGCCGGGTACCAAAGCCAATTTCTAAAATGTCTCCCGGTTTTACCTCTGAACCTGGTTTCGCTACTCTACCGTTTAAGGTTACTCTACCTGCACTCACAACTTCCTTAGCTAAAGTACGCCGTTTAATCAAGCGGGAAACTTTTAAAAACTTATCTAATCTCATCTAACATTCAACCTTTCTTAAAAATTTTCTATTCCTAAAACAATTAAAAAAAATCAGGTTCAAATGGAACCTGAACAATTATAAAAAGCCCAAATTTATATTTAAGTTTATGTATGAAGTCTAATTATTTTGCCACTGCTTCTTTTAATGCTTTTCCTGCTTTAAAAGCCGGAACCTTTGTAGCTGGGATTCTAATCTCTTCCCCAGTTAACGGATTGCGACCTGTACGAGCTGCCCGTGGTCTTACTTCAAAAGTACCAAAACCAACCAACTGTACTTTGTCGCCGCTGGCTAGTGCACTTTCGATGCTGCTCAGAACAGCAGATAATGCCTTTTCTGCATCTTTTTTAGTCATGCCTGCTTTTTCTGCTACTGCACTAACTAATTCAGTTTTATTCAATTTTACCCCTCCCAACAAATATTTTGAGATTTTACATTTTCTACATTCGCTATACTTTTCCAAATTCCTGCCTTGATACTAAAGATTTTCATAAGAAATGTTAATTAAAGCCCTTTTATCTTCGCCTTTTGCCAAATATTTTCCAAAAACTGTAAATCCAGTCTTTCCCAATTTAATCCCTGATCTATTATTTCTTGTTCAATATAATTAAAACGCTGAATAAATTTACGGATTGTACTATACAAAGCAGTTTCCGGAGAAACCCCTATGAATCTGGCGACATTTACTACAGCAAATAACAAATCGCCTAATTCCTCTTCAATTCTCTCCTTATCTTCTCCCTCCCGCCCCTGTGCAGAGAGTATTGCTTTTAATTCTGCTAATTCTTCATTAATCTTCGCAAAGGGGCCTTCTACGTTATCCCAATCAAAGCCCACTTTTTTAGCTTTTTTTTGTACTTCCTCTGCCAAAAGTAAAGCCGGCAAGGTGCGATTGAGGTCATCCATAACTCTTTTTTCAGTCATATTATTACCTTTTTCTTCTTTTTTAATTTCTTCCCAATTCTTTAAAACATCTGCTGTGCCCTCAACTGTTCTTTCTCCAAAAACATGGGGATGACGACGCACCATTTTGCTGGTTATTCCTGCAATCACATCATTTAAGTCAAAACTACCTTCCCGCTTAGCTAAAGCAGTATGAAAGACGACTTGCAACATTAAATCGCCCAATTCCTCCTTTAATTTATCCATATCCTGACAATCTATCGCCTCTAGAACTTCATAAGTTTCCTCTACTAAACACGATTTAAGAGAAAAATGGTCTTGTTCTCTATCCCAAGGGCAGCCCTCCGGAGATAAAAGCTTGTCCAAAATATTGGCTAAAGGATCTAAAGGATATTGACAAGAAGCATTTGTATCTGTACTTTTTTTCGACGAAGTTGCCAAGGGCGGCACATAAACAGAAGTTAAATGATCAAACCAAGTAAGATGATCAAGATCACTTAACGCTACTCGGGCTATTTTTTCTTCTGCACTAATCTCCGCTGCTCTAATTACAGTTACAAGGTGTTCGGGAGGATATACTTCCAATAAGGTCAATTTTAAGTCTGAAGCTACCAAACGGCTATAAACCTGAGTAAAGATCTGATGATGCATCGTAGTAAGACTTTCCTTAGATATGTCCAAGGCATCTAAAATTGTAAACCCAGAAAGTAAGTCAATTTTCAAAGAATTAAGCAAAACATCCACGAAACTCATACCGGAAATGACTTTCACTTTTATTTCTGTATTTTCAGCTTGCGCAACTGCCTTTTCCCAAAGTAATTTTACTGTTGTTTCTCCCACAAAAGGATGACCCGGTACTGCATAAACAATGCGCTTAGACACAGGATTGTTTTTAACTGCAGTAAACAATTCTTCCACTATACTAGTATAGACTTCTTTAAAATTGGATTTTTCCTCATAAAGATAATCAAAAGAGGTAAATTTAAGACCACGAGCAGTTAATTCCTCAACGATGGGGTGTTTAACTGTTCGCAAAAAAACAAGATTACCCTCGGACAAATACTTCCATGCTCCCATTGAAAGCTGGTCAAAACTGCCCGGACCTAAACCAACTACAACTATTTCTTTCACGATTCTCTCTCCTTCATAAGTGGCACGGGGACGTTTCGCCTGCCACATTCTTCTTGCATGGGGACATTCTGGCAAGGGGACGTCTGGCAAGGGGACGTTTCTCCTGCCACACTCCTTATCTCATCGTATGAAAATGTGGCAGGCGAAACGTCCCTGTGCCACATATTACCGCTCAATGTGGCAGGCGAAACGTCCCCGTGCCACNNCCCCGTGCCACATGCCCCGCCACCGTTACTTTTTCCTTTACAAATCATACCATAAAAAAAGTGGCTTTCGCCACCTTTTACTGTTCCATTTGTTTAGCTAAAAAGGATGCTGCCGTCTCAGCTAATTTCATTTCCAAATCAGTAAACTTCACGTTTTCCTCTTTTGAGATGATAATTACTGCTCCAATGGGATCTCCTTCAGCAATAATCGGTGCGATTACTTCCGCCTTATACTTACATTCTTCTTCATCACCCAAACAAATAGCACAATATGCTTCTTGACCAGGTTGATTGATTAAAACTGCCTTTCTTTCTTCCATAGCCTTTTCTACAGCCGCACCAATTCTCCTATTCAAAAACTCCTTTTTAGGACCACCCGCTACCGCAATAATCTGATCTCTGTCCGCAATACAAGCGATATGACCTAACGCTTCATAAAGAGAGTCGGCGTACTCCTTAGCAAATTCACCTAATTCCCCGATGGGGGAGTATTTTTTGAGAATTACCTCCCCTTCCCTATCCACAAAAATTTCTAAAGGATCTCCTTCTCGAATCCTAAGCGTCCTACGTATTTCTTTGGGAATAACCACTCTACCTAGATCATCAATCCTACGTACAATACCTGTAGCCTTCATTTGGTCACCCCTTTCATTCTATCGTCTTTTTAAGTCTTTCAAGGATCCTTTAGAGATAGTATATATCTTTTAGATTTCAATTATTCACCTAAAATAACAAAAAACGCCGATTAAAATCGGCGTTTTCTTCAACTTTAAGCAACATTTGTAGTCTTAATTTTCTTCAACTGAAGCAGTTTCTTCCTGTTGACTATCTTCTTCATGATTATGTTCTTCATGATTATGCCCTTCATGCTCTACTTCTTGTTCTTGTTCTTCTCCATTACCTTCTTCATTTTCCTGAGCCAAGAAATTTTCAACTACAGCCTTATCCAAAAGCTCCTGTTCATATTCTTGGAATTTTGTATTTTTCTCTTCTGCTAAAAACCTTTCGATTAAAGTGTTTTTAATCTCTTCAAAAGGTATACGCCGTGGTTCTTGCTTTCCTTCAAGCTTAATTACATGATAACCAAAATCAGTTTTCACCGGCTCCTTTGTATAAGAACCGATTTCCTTTAAAGCAAAAGAAGCCTCTTCAAATTCCGGAACCATATATCCGCCCATGGGGAAATATTCCATTAACCCTTCATTATGCTCTACTGAAGGATCTTTTGATCTTTCAATAGCTAATTTTTTAAAGTCTTCCCCTTTATCCAACAAAGCGATTATTTCTTTAGCTTCTTCTTCCTTTTCCACTAAAATATGACGAACCTGAACCATTTCAGGCTGATCAAACTCTTCCGGATGTTCATTATAATATTGTTCAGGATCAGTGGACGGTGTAGTTATATCTTTAGTTACTTCTTCAAAGAGCTGATTATAAATAAGCATGTTTTTATAAATATTTTCCATGTCTTTTTTCGTTAACTTGTTAGCAGCCAGAAAATCCTGGTACTCCTTTTCCGATTGAAAACTTTCTTCAAATTTTTTCATTTCTTCTTTTAGAACTTTTTTATCCAAGGAAAGTTTCTTCTCTTTGGCATCCTGTATCACTAGTTTTTCCATAATCATGGCTTGTAACATCTGCTCCTGCAGAAAGTTTTTCACTATATCGCTATTTGCTCCTTCTAAATCATACCCGTTCAATGCCGCAATTTGCTCAACCTTGATATTTAACTCTTCCTCAGTAATCTTTTCTCCATTAACTTTAGCTACTATTTTCTCACCACAACCGGTAAATAAAAATACTAAAGCAAGAGCAAGCAAACATACTAGTATCTTCGAAATTTTTTTCATAATTTATCCCCACTTTCTCCTTCACAAATATAAACCCATTATACCAGAATCTTTTCTGGTATAGCAAGAGCAGATATTTCCGAGATGATTTTTTCCAATAATACCAACCTCTGCTGCTGTTCTAGATTACCCACATTTACCATGATTTCCAGACCCTCAGAAGCACTAAAACTAACCTGTCTACGATACCGTCTAACTAAACTCATCAGCTCTTTACCGGTCAAGCCGTGATTATCGGCCATTTTGATTTTAATTACATCTTGCTCCTGTGTTATCGAAAGAATTTTACACTGCTCAGCATCAAGTTTTATCGAAGCAATCTTTAACAAATTGAGTACCGTATCCGGCAAAGGACCAAAACGATCCTTTAATTCCTCAGCTAACTGCGTCAATTCCGCTTTCTCTTTAACCGCATTAATCCGCTGATAAAAATCAATTTTAACCCCATTATCGGAAATATACTCTTGCGGAATATAGGCCTTAATATAAATATCTATGGTGACCGTTTGTTCTACCGGCTGCTCTTCCCCTTTGGCCTCCCTTACTGCTTCTTCTAACATTTGACAATACAAATCAAAACCAACGGCAGCAATCTGCCCGCTCTGTTCAGCACCGAGAATATTTCCGGCTCCGCGTATTTCCAAATCACGCATCGCAATTTTAAATCCGGACCCCAATTCGGTAAATTCGCGAATAGCATTTAACCTTTTTTCCGCTACTTCCGAAAGAACTTTATCTTTTTTATAGGTCAAATAAGCATAGGCTACTCTATTCGAGCGTCCCACTCTACCTCTGAGCTGATATAACTGAGCAAGTCCAAGTTTATCAGCTTCATCAATAATTAAAGTGTTTACATTGGCAATATCTAAACCTGATTCGATAATTGTTGTACAAACTAAAACATCAAGATGCTGTTCCATAAAATCAAGCATGATGTTTTCTAACTGAATTTCTGTCATTTTACCATGGGCAATTCCTAATCTTGCTTCCGGAACAAGTTCCTGGATCGCCATAGCAACCTTTTCAATATCTTCTACGCGATTATGAACAAAATAAACCTGTCCTCCCCGCCCCAATTCCCGTTTAATAGCTTCACGCACTAATTGAGGGCTATATTCAACCACAAAAGTTTGCACAGGATACCGATCCTCCGGAGGTGTTTCAATAACACTCATATCCCTTACTCCGGTTAAAGACATCTGTAACGTCCTGGGAATGGGAGTAGCCGTTAGTGTTAAAACATCTACTGTTTTCTTAAGATTTTTTAATTTTTCCTTATGGACAACACCAAAGCGCTGCTCTTCATCAACGATTAAAAGCCCTAAATCCTTAAACTTAACATCCTTCGATAAAAGACGATGTGTACCGATAATCACATCAATATTTCCTTGGGCTAAAGACTGTAATATCTGTTTTTGCTCCTTCGCCGAACGAAAACGGCTCAAAACATCAACCCGCACCGGGAAACCCTCAAACCTTTCCCGAAAAGTATTATAGTGCTGTTGTGCCAAAATTGTCGTCGGAACTAAAACTGCCGTTTGCTTGCCATCAAAAGCCGCCTTACAAGCTGCACGTAAAGCAACCTCCGTCTTCCCATAACCGACATCTCCACATAATAATCTATCCATGGGCTTGAGCTTTTCCATATCCCGTTTTATTTCCTCGACGCATTTCAACTGGTCTTCTGTTTCTTCATAGGGGAAAGCATCTTCAAATTCTTTTTGCCACGGAGTATCCTGAGAAAAAGAGTGACCACGCATCGCATAACGTATAGCATATAAATTTAAAAGCTCCTGTGCTAAATCGCGCACACTGCCTTTAACTTTACTTTTTATTTTACTCCATTCATTTCCGCCTAATTTGAATAGTTTCGGCGTCACCCCTTCTTGGTAAGAATATTTTTGTAATAAACCCACCTGTGACGTAGGAACATAGAGCTTATCTTCGCCACGATACTTTATTACTAAATAATCTCTTTCCGTATCCCCTACCGCCAATTTTTCTATACCAACATAACGTCCTATCCCATGATTAACGTGCACAACATAATCGCCTGCTCGCAAATCATCTAAAACTGTAATTTTTTTGCCTTCCTTGAACATCTTACGAGGCATTCTTTTTTTAGGTTGGTGGAACAACTCATGTTCCGTATAAACCACCAATTTCCAAGAGGTCAATTCAAAGCCACTGGTCAAATATCCTGTGGTCAGATAAACTCTTCCGTTCTGTAATTCCAAATCATCTTGACCACCCAAAGATACTTCTACCCCTAAATCCCTCAAACCTTGCTGCAGTCTTTTCGCTCTTTCTTGTGAATTAACGAGAATAACAACCGTATATTTTTGCCGCTTTAATTCCTTTAATTCATCAGCTAAAAGACGTGTCTTCCCCATAAACAAACTAGTAGTTTTCGCGGAAATACCAAATAAATTTATGGTTTCTTGGAAAAGTGGTTTTTGAGGCAATAAAGAGAAAAACACCGTCTTCAAAGGCTTCAAAGTCTCGCCTAGCTCTTCCCAGTTTAAATAGTTATCCACTTGACCAGGCAATACCTTGCCTTTTTCCCATAACGCCAGATAAGTCTCCTGTAATTCTCTTTCCCGAGCTTGACTACTTTCCTTTTGCCGACCGGGCTCATCAAAAATCACTACGGGCGGCTCTAAAAAGTAATCAAAAAGAGTATACTTCTTCTTCGTAAAATAAGGTAAAAGCTGCTCATGACCAGGGAAATATTGCTCCTCTCGGATAAACTCTTCAACCATTTTGATTTTATGAGAGAAATTTTCAAAAGCTTCTTTCTCTCTCTTTTGACTAAGTTTATGAAGGATTTCGCTTCCTTCCTGTCTTATTTTTTCACTGGCTTTTTCCTTAGCCAAACCCCAAAGAAAAAATTCCATTGCCGGCGAAAGCACCGCTTCTTTAACCTCTTGTAAAGACCTCTGATTTTCTATAGAAAACAAGCGAATAGATTCTAGCTCATCATCAAAAAACTCCAAGCGCAAAGGATAAGTAGCTATTGCCGGGAAAATATCAATAATTCCGCCCCGCCGAGAAAATTGCCCCTGATCTTCAATTCTCTCTACACTTTGATATCCTACCCCTACCAAATAAGCAAGCAGCTCCTCCATATTTACCCTTTGTCCTACTTCGTAACGAATTAAAGCTTTGGCAAAATCTTCGGGAGGCATAAGCGTCTTACATAATGCTTCTAAAGTAGTGATGACCACCTTCGTTTTGCGTGAAAGCAATCCTTCCAGTACTTCCAGCCGTTGGCGCCGTGTTTCATGGCTTTGGGCAAGAACTTCAAAAGGAAGGGCATCTAAAGCCGGAAAAAATTGTACACTCTGGTCAGAAAGCAAATTGCACAAATCATCAAAAATTTCTTTACCTCTCAACACTGATTCCACGATATAAAGTAAAGGTTTCTTCTCTGCTTCCAACAATAAAGTTGCGAGAATACTCTTCTGTGAACCGGTAACACCATAAATATGATGGTTTTTACTACCCTTTACCTCTTCTAATAAAAAACCGTATTCTTTTGTTTTTTTTAAATAATTTAACACTGATTGTAATGACATCGTCTTTTCCTCTCACGTTCAAATAGTGGGCGTCAGCTAAGACCCCCACATAAATACCTTGGAATTTTCCAACTCTATATTATCTCTTTATAGTTATATAATATACTATTTATGCTTATCTGAGACTAAATTTTTTCTAAAAAATAAATTTTTTCTTGTATTTCTTATATTTAATGTATCCCAGGATCATCCGCCTGATGATAGAAAAATGGTGAGGCAGTTTTTTTCTTATAACAATCATCACAAATAGCTTTTACTGTCCCCAACTGGTCAGCAAAATCAATCTGAACGAGTTCTTTTTTTTCTTCGCTGTCAAGTGTATCAAATCCTAACATAGACTCATCCCAATTAGCTAGCTCCAACTCGCCTATATAATTCTCACACTCTGCACAAATATAAACAAAACGCATTACTTGATTAAACCTCCACTGCCCTAAGCCCCTAACTTCTGTTCCTATTAATCACAGCCATAGAATAATTCCACAAAACATGAAGGAAACTAGCGCACAAAATGCCGCCTAACCAAGAAGAGCTTTGCTGGAAAATAAAAACTGTTACAAGACCGTAGAGCCAATGACTGATTATACTTAAAAGACCGGCGAGTAATCCCCACCGTGGTGAAACGGCGTAGGCGTAATCATAAAAAGCTTCAATTGTACCAAATACTCCATGTGTCAAAAGAGGGGAGGCTCCGGCAAATAACGCTATCCCTGTTTTTAATAATTCTTCCAACCAGGGTATTATCCAGATAATTGCCGCTTCTCCTAAATATTTCACCACAAATCTGTTGACAGCCCAAGCTGCCCCGGCGGCCAAAAGACCCGCCCCCCAATAAGACATTTTTACCTCCCGGCTAAGACTAAATTCTAGTATCTCCTAACCGGAAGGCATTTATTCAAGAGCATAATGATTAGCAGCTGTTTATTTTTATTAATCTATGTTAAATGAGTTAAATTTGTTCATCGCCACTTCTACACCCTCAAAACACCAGGTTTTTAAACCCTCTACAGCATTTTTAACTATTTCCGGTAGACGTTCTTTCTCCTCTGCCGAGAAAGAACTTAAAACATACGCCTCTGTTGGCATATACTCGGGAGGGCGTCCAATTCCGATTTTTAAGCGGGAGTATTCCGGAGAATTTAACATTTGAGTGATAGATTTCAACCCATTATGTCCACCGGTGCCTCCGTCCCTTTTAAACCGGAGACGGCCAAAAGCTAGATCCAAATCATCATGGATAACGATTAAATCCTCTATACCATCCCGATAATAATTTAAAATTTCTAAAACAGCCTCCCCGCTTTTATTCATATACGTCTGCGGTTTCACTAAAAGCACCTTCTGACCCTCAATAAATCCTTGTCCCAATAAAGACCGGCACTGTTTTTTTTCAACAGTTAACTGATAAGTAGCGGCAAATTTATCGAGCACCATAAATCCTGCATTATGTCTGGTTTGCGTATATCCCGCTCCGGGATTACCTAAACCCACAATCATCTTCATCAAACTTTACCCCCTTCCCGCACCAAATGGAAAAACAAAACCCCGGAATAAATACCGGGGCAAAACCTTCTTAACGGAAAAGCTTACTTACAGAAAGGTCTTCATGAATGCGAATGATCGCTTCTCCCAGCAAAGGCGCAGTCGACAAAACCTTAATTTTATCAATCTGCTTGTCCGGTCCAAGGGGAATCGTATTGGTGACAACAACTTCCTTCAGTACCGAATTAGCTAGTCTTTCAATGGCCGGACCCGATAAAACCGGATGACTACAGCAAGCATAAACTTCCTTCGCTCCACTATCCACTAAAGCCTGGGCCCCTAAAGTTATCGTTCCTGCCGTATCAATAATATCGTCAATCATGATTACACTTTTACCTTGAACATCACCGATGATATTCATTACTTCAGCTACATTAGGCTGTGGTCTGCGCTTATCAACAATGGCTAAAGGTGCCTGCAATCTTTCCGCTAAAGAACGCGCTCTGGTAACCCCACCAATATCAGGGGATACCACCACCGGATTTTCTAAACCTTTGTTAGCGAAATATTCCCCCAGAATTGGCTCTGCCAGTAAATTATCAACAGGAATATCAAAGAATCCCTGAATCTGCCCAGCATGAAGATTAATGGCCAAAACACGCATTGCTCCGGCTGCCGTTAATAAATTGGCTACTAATTTAGCAGTGATCGGATCTCTGCCTTTCGCCTTACGATCCTGCCTGGCATAACCATAATAAGGAAGTACCGCCGTAATCCGTTGCGCCGAAGCTCTGCGCAAAGCATCAATCATAATCAGTAACTCCATCAAATTATGATTTACCGGATCACAAGTAGGTTGAATTACAAACACATCTGCTCCTCTAACACTTTCATCAATAACCACATTAATTTCGCCATCACTAAAAGTCTTTACCGAAGCTGCGCTAACTTCTACTCCCAAATATTCGACGATTTCCTCGGCTAATTGCCGGTGTGCATTTCCTGTAAAAATTTTTAAAGGCCTATGTTTAGTCATGTTATTCATTCCTCCCGTTTTTTACTTGCCTCTTGCTCCTCTTTACGGCGTTGCCAATTCTCCAAGTTCCTTTGTCTCCCCCGAGCTATCGCCAAAGCTCCTGAAGGTATATCTTTAGTAACAGTAGAACCGGCGCCAATATAGGCATCCTCTCCTACAGTAATAGGTGCCACTAAATTTGTGTTACTACCCACAAATGCTCTATCCTTGATAATGGTTTGATGCTTCTTTTTGCCGTCATAATTGCAGGTTATCGTTCCTGCGCCAATGTTAACACCTTCACCAATCACACTATCGCCAATGTAACTTAAATGCGGAATTTTAGAGCCTTTACCTACATATGATTTCTTCAGCTCGGCAAAATCTCCTACCTTGACCTGATCCGCCAATTCGGTCCCCGGTCTTAAATAACTATAAGGACCAATATTACACCCTTGACCAACCTTAGACTCCAGCAATATAGAATTGTTGATCGTACAATCATCACCGACAATAGTATCCACCAACCTGGTATATGGCCCAATCCGACAGTTCTGCCCAATTTTTGTGCTTCCTTCCATAATTACCCCAGGATATACAATCGTATCTTGCCCAATTTGCACCTGTTTACCGATATAAGTATTTGCCGGATCGATAATCGTTACACCTGCTAACATCTGCTTTTCTAACAGACGACGACGCAAATAAGCTTCCGCTTCTGCTAATTGAATCCTGTTATTAACCCCCAGCGCTTCCCAGGCGTTTTCTAAAAGATACGTCTCCACACGCTCCTTTTGATCAACCAAAAATTTAATTATATCGGTAAGATAATATTCACCTTGGGCATTAGCCGGTGTTAATCTTGCTAACCCTTCCTTAACACTAGCCAAGTCAAAACAATAAGCACCGGTATTAATCTCTTTAATCAGCTTTTCTTCAACTGTAGCATCTCTTTCCTCAACTATTCTCTTTATTCCTCCTGAACCCTTAATAATCCTGCCATAACCGCTTGGATTATCTAATTTAGCCGTAAGCACAGTAGCTTTAGCTCCTGTTTGCAGATGTCTTTCTTTTAAGTTCTTCAGCGTTTCACCTGTCAATAAAGGAGTATCTCCACATAAAACCAAACAATGTCCCCCGGCATATTCCTGTAATAATGGCAATGCTTGTAACAAAGCATGCCCCGTTCCTAGCTGCTCTTGCTGATAAACATAGCGGTAGTCTTTCCCCAAAGTCTTTTCTACCATTTCTCCTTGATACCCTAACACAATAATGATGTCATCCACTGCCGCTTCTTTAAGTGCATCCAAAACATGAGAAACTAAGGGAACGCCTGCTAGCTGATGCAATACCTTGGGTATCTTCGATTTCATCCTCGTTCCCAAACCCGCCGCTAAGATAACAGCTATTGTTTTAGGCAATCCTAAAACCCCCTTTTCGCAAAACAGAACTCTTACATTTTATATTTATATCACAATATCTCTACTTAGTCATCAATCCACAAGAGCTTTTTTTAAAAAACAAAAAAGGAGCCTTTCTGCGACTCCCTTTGTCACCAATTTTCAATTATTTTGACAACTTTCATTTAATTAAATAGCTGCTGCTTCTTCATACGCCTTTAAAACAGCTGTTTGAATCACTTCTCTAGCATCAGTAGAAATAGGATGTGCTATATCTCTATACTCACCATCAGGTGTTTTTCTGCTAGGCATCGCCACAAATAAGCCATTAGTACCTTCAACTACCTTAACATCATGAACGACAAAAGAGTCGTCAAAAGTAATGGAAACTACTGCTTTCATTTTGCCTTCATGGTTTATCTTCCTAATCCTAATATCTGTGATATTCATAAAGTACTCACCACCTTCCCCGCTTCTAACTCTTAACCCTATTCGTCATAAAATTAAGATTTCCTTCTTTTCTTTGAATAGTTTTCCAAAATTTAGTCCATTTTTGCTATTCTCTAAATTCGCATTATAACACATTGCTTGTTAAAATACTACACTTCTCCGTTTTGCGGATAGATAATAATTTCCCTTTTACTCTCATCAACTTTACTTAATTTCAAGAGCGCAGTATAATTTTTCACCAGTTTTTGTTCGGGAATCTCTGTATCAATTAATACTCCGATCCCTAATACTTCGGCCTTAAATTCAGTTAATAGTTCGCTCATTCCTTTCGCCGTACCACCGGCCTTCATAAAATCATCAATGATAATTACTTTACTATCTGTAGGCAAAGCCCGACGGGAAAGAGACATCGTGCGGATATGTCGCGATGAACCGGTTACATAATTCAAACTTACTGCAGAACCTTCGGTTACACGCCCACCATCACGGACAATTACCAACGGAATATTTAAATATTTTGCTGTCATCATCGCCAAAGGAATCCCCTTGGTTTCAATGGTCACAACATATTGAGGAGATAAAGCCCCAAAATGTTCAGCAAAAATCTTACCCACCATATCTGCTACCTGCACATCGAAAACAAGATCAGTAAGATAAAGAAAACCGCCGGTTAAGATCCGTGATGGGTCTGAAAGTCTATCGGCAATACTTTGCAGAAATTCTGCTTTTTTCTGCGGAGAGACCCCGGGCGAAAAAAGCACACCTCCGCCGGCACCTGTTTGCGTTTGGATTTTACCATAACCCAATCTCTGAAAAACATTCTTGATAATACTGATATCTTCACTAATCGTGGATTTAGCCACTTGAAAAAAATCAGTAAATATATTCATAGACAAAAGCAAATTAGGTTTTTCTAATAAAATTTTAGTTATCACTGTAATTCGCTCAATTCTCCGCCAGTTTTTCATTACAATCCCCCTGCTACATCCGTTTTACCCAATAGCTACTTATCTATATTAGCACTATATTTGCTTTTTTACTAAGAACATAATACTTTCTCTACAAAAGCCAAATCACTAGGCTTATCTACATCTATACCTATCTCAGGATACGGTGAAATAACACCGACACCTTTTACCCCACCCAATAATCGGGACAGCTCTTTTTCTGCATCTTCAATAGAGAGACGTCTCAATAAATAAAAGAACAAAAGCTTCCAACCAAGATGGGCAGCCAAAGAAAGCGGTTTTTTTCTTAAACGGATTAATTCTTCGGCTTCGAAAATACATCTGTCTACGACCTCTGACTTAACCAAGAGCAGATTCCCACCGGTAAATAACCCTTCTTTCAAATGTACATATGTTCTTTCTACACCGGGATATTTATTTTCATTTACTTCACGACTGACAATTGGATAAAAAAAATCACCCTCTAAACCCTGACAGGTTTCTAAAAAATGATTTACCGCTTCAGTAGTAAGTAAAGGCAGATCACTGGTTACCACTAAAAGTTGCTCATACTCCGGAGCAACTAATTGGTAAGCATTCAAAAAACTTTGCACAGTGGTCTTGCCATTAGCGGTGATTTGGACAAAGGTCGATTTAGCATAGACCTTTTCCAGTTGCTGTAAAGGTCCGGCAATAATCACTTTCTCAATATATGGTGACCCTTGTAACGCATCGACAACATACTCCACCATATAGCGATTAGCAATACGGATTAAGGCATCTTCCACAATTACTTGCTGATGTGTCGCTAATTCAGATTTAATCCCTCCAGCTAAAATAAGAGCTACCGTCATCTTACATCCCTCTACCCTTTTCATACAAACTATTTTCTCCTTACAAATTCCTGCATGGCCTTTTCGGCATATTTAACGTGTTCCTGCCCCAATTTCTGAGCCAACTCTACATCACGTTGAGAAATAGCTTGAACTATTTTCTGATGTTCTAATAAACTCTCCTTCTTTCTCCCCGGTAACATAATCGAAGTAGAACGTAAGCGAAAAACCTGATCTTTTAACTTACTAATGAGACTGGAAATCTTTTCATTGCGGGCAGCTTTATAAATAAGGGCATGTAAATCAACATCCGTATTCACCGTCAGCGATAAATCATCATTATGAAGATATTCATTTTCTTCCACAAGATGCCTCTCCATTTCCTCTATTTCTTCAGGAGTTGCCCTCTCCGCTGCCAACCCACAAGCTAAAGACTCCAAAGCGGCACGAATTTCAAAAACCTCGGACACATCCTTAGAAGATATTTCCGTAACATAGGCTCCTTTACGTGGAATAGCTTCCACAAGACCCTCCAATTCCAGTTTCCGTATAGCTTCACGAACCGGAGTACGACTAACTCCCATTTCATCAGCCAGCTGATTTTCCATCAAGCGTTCACCAGGTTTAAAAACCCCTTTTAATATTGCTTCCCGCAAGGTTTCAAAAACCACATCACGTAAAGGTTTATAATTCTCCAGCTTGATCGTATTTAGACTTCTCTCACTCATCAGCAATCAGCCTCCCCTTTAGATCCTCGCAAGTAGTCGTACGAACAACCTCCAGACTCCAATTTGGTTTCTTAAAGGAAGATTTTAGTTTTTCTGCTTCTTTTTTATTTTCCACGAAAGCCATTAGAGTTGGACCACTACCGGCCATCATCACCTTTTCCGCACCTAAAGCTTCAATTTCCTGAGCCCAAGTTTGCAATTGCGGGTATAAATCAAAGGTGGAATTCTCCAAGATATTACCCAGCGAAGCATAGAATAATTTTCTGTTCCTTGATTGTAACCCGGCCAAAGCCCCCGCTAAATCCGGTCTTTTCGTTACCTGCACCTGTGAAAGATGTTGATATACCTCCTTTGTCGAAACACCAAAAGGAGGTTTACATAAAACCAACCATAATTCCGGGGAAGGGGAACTTACCTCACTAAGCAGCTCACCTCTGCCCTCCCCAATCGCCGTAAGGGGATGAAGACAAAAAGGTACATCAGAACCCAACCTTGCCCCAAGCTTACCTAATTCCTCCAAAGATAAATCCAAATTGTATAAACGATTGAGACCTAATAATACTGCAGCTGCGTCTGCACTCCCTCCGGCCAACCCTGCCGCCAACGGAATCCTCTTCCGGATATCAATACGTAAACCGACAATCTGGGGGAATTTTTCTTTTAATAAGTATGCAGCTTGATAAGCAAGATTATCCGGGCCTGTACTTAATCCGGCCAAGTCACAGGTCAAAACAATCTCCTCAGCCTCAGAGTCCCCTTTCGTCAAAGTGATCTCATCATAAAGACTAATCCCCTGAAAAAGCGTTAAAAGATCATGATACCCATCAGGCCTTTTCCCTAAAACATCTAAGGTTAAATTAATTTTCCCATAAGCTTTACAAATAATCTTAGGCATATTCACTTCCGTACTTAAATTAAATTTGTTTATCTAATTAACATTTTATCACTTTTTGAGCCAATTTTAACCTTCAATTTAAGTTGTATGCTTATATTTCTCGTATTTTGCTCTTTCTCCTTTATTTAACACCTTTTTTCTTAACCTTAAGGTATGAGGCGTTACTTCCAAATACTCGTCATCCTCCAAATATTCCAGTGATTGCTCTAAAGACAGAGAACGCGCGCTTTTTAGCTTAACCGTTTCTTCCTTTACCGAGGAACGCATATTGGTCAAGGCTTTTTCCTTACAAACATTAACCACAATATCCTGTTCACGACTATTTTCTCCTACAATCATTCCTTCATATACCTCTGTACCGGGAGTAATAAAAAGCGTCCCTCTCCCTTCGGCAATTAACAACCCATAAGTTGTAGCCACTCCCGTTTCCCAAGCAACCAATACCCCATTTTTACGGCGGTTAATCTCTCCACAATATGGCTTATACTCGAAAAAACTATGATGCATCAAGCCATAGCCACGTGTTTCCGTAAGAAACTCCGTTCTAAATCCTATCAACCCACGTGCCGGGATGGAATACTCCAAATGCATACGGTCACCGACCGGTACCATGTTTAACAATTCGCCTTTTCTGCTGCCTAATTTCTCCATAACAGGGCCTACACAATCCTCCGGCACATCTAAAAACAGATACTCAAAAGGTTCTGTGATTGCTCCGTTTTCGTCATGTTTAAAAATAACCTGAGGCTTAGAAACTTGAAATTCCAAACCTTCACGCCGCATCGTCTCTATTAAAATGCCCAAATGCAGTTCTCCTCGCCCGGAAACCAGAAAAACTTCCGGACTGTCGGTATCTTCAACCTTTAAAGCTACATCTGTTTCCATTTCCCGTTTTAACCTGGCGCCTAATTTTCTCGAGGTAACCGGGTCACCGTCATTTCCGGCAAAAGGAGAATCATTCACCAGAAAATTCATCTGTAAAGTAGGCTCATCAATTTTGAGGAAAGGAAGGGGCTCAGGATGAGCAACATCACAGATTGTTTCCCCCACATAAATATCACCGAGACCACTCACGGCCACAATTTCGCCTACTTGTCCTTCAGTAATTTCCACCCTCTTCAAGCCCTGAAAGCCAAACAACTTACTAATCCGAAAGATTTCCGTACTCCCGTCACGTTTAATTACTGCCACCTGAGTGCCACTTTTAATCCGCCCTCTATTAATACGTCCAATCGCTATCCGTCCCAAATAATCATTATAATCTAACAGACTAACTTGTAACTGTAAAGCACCGGAAGCATCGCCGCATGGTGCAGGGATTTGCTCGATAATCGCATTAAATAATGGCTTAAAATCTTCACCCCGTTGGTTCGGATCTAAAGATGCCCACCCTTCAATAGCGGAAGCATAGATTATAGGGAAATCTATGCCCTCTTCGTCAACCCCTAAATCAATAAATAAATCCAAGACTTCATCATAAACTTGGAGAGGTCGAGCATTTTCCCGGTCCATTTTATTGATTACAACCACCGGAACTAAATTTTGCTCCAAGGCTTTTTTTAAAACAAACCTGGTTTGCGGCATACAACCTTCAAAAGCATCCACTACCAATAAAACACCGTCTACCATTTTCATAATTCGTTCCACTTCGCCGCCAAAATCAGCATGCCCGGGCGTATCAACAATATTGATAGTATAACCTGCATATTGAATAGAAGTATTCTTGGCTAAAATCGTAATCCCTTTCTCCCGTTCCAAATCATGAGAGTCCAGTACCCTCTCTACCACCTGTTCATTATCCCTAAATACACCGGATTGCCCCAACAACTTATCTACAAGTGATGTTTTACCATGATCAACATGGGCGATTATCGCGATATTACGAATTTTACTACTCTGCACAAACATTTGCCTCCTTGATCATAAACAAAAAATATTATCAGCAAAAACCACTTACACATTTTAAAGCTTTCAAAAGAGAAATGCAATTAAAACATATTTTACACTACCCTTTACGCCAAAAAGAAGGCAAAAACAGAACTAATACCGTGTAAATTTCCAATCTGCCTAAAAGCATCAAAAAAGAAAGAAAATATTTGGTCACATCAGGAAGAAAAGCAAAATTCTCTACAGGTCCAACCAAAGCCAAACCCGGACCTATATTACTTAAACAAGAGACAGTTGCGGTAAAAGATGTCACAAAATCAAAACCCCAAAAAGTCATAAACATAGTTCCTAAAGCTGCAATCGCCAAAAAGAGAAAAAAGAACTGCAAAATATTAATCACATTATCCTGTCCGATACTTTTCCCGTCTATTTTTAACCTTAAGACAGCATGGGGATGAAAGCAACGTACAAGTTCGAGTTTAGCTTGTTTGAGTAAAACCAAAATCCGACCTACTTTAATCGAACTGCCTGTCGAGCCCATACACCCGCCAATAAACATCAAAACAACCAAAACAGTCTGAGCAAAATAAGACCACTGGTTATAATTGACCGTTGCATATCCTGTTGTTGTAAGAAGGGAAACAACCTGAAAGGTCGCCTCACGAATAGTATCATCTAAAGTAGCAATACTGCCGGAATAATTGCTACAAACTACTAAAAAAACTGCCACCAGCACAAAAAACGAATAAAGCTTAAATTCTTCATTATGCGCATACACACCTAAGCTTTTAGTCCGAAAAGCCTTATAATATAAAGTAAAATTTATACCTGCCAGAAACATAAATATCGTAATAACCCATTGAATCGCCGCACTGTTATAATATCCAATACTTATATTCTTAGTAGAAAACCCCGCCGTAGCCACCGTCCCAAAAGTATGACATAACGCATCAAAAAGAGGCATACCTAATAGCCATAACAAAACAGCCAGAGTAACCGTCATCAGCAAATAAATGGACCATAAGATCTTTGCTGTTTCACTAATACGTGGCTTCAACTTTTTCACAAAATTACCACCGGGGGTTTCCGCGTGAAACATTTGCATCCCGCCTGTGCCTATAGAAGGAAACAGGGCTATAAACAAAACAATTATACCCATACCACCAAGCCATTGCGTTAAACTACGCCAAAACAAAAGTCCATGCGGCAGGGTTTCTATATCAGTTAAGACAGAAGCTCCGGTAGTAGTAAACCCGGACATGGTCTCGAAAAAAGCATCGGCATAAGTTGGAAAAATTCTCGTAAAAACATAAGGTAAGGAACCAAACAAAGAGGCTAAAAGCCACCCTAACGTGACAATAACAAAAATCTCTTTACTAAGAAAATTGCCTTCCCGCTTGGTTTTTTTATAGCCAATCACGCCAATTAAATAAGTAATACCACAAGACAAGGCCAAGGCATAAGAATCATATTCATCATAATATAATGACCAAAAAAGAGGCAGTAGCATAGCTAGGCCAACAATCATTAAAATAATACTTAAAGAATAAATAATCCGTTGATAATTCATCACAACACCTGCATCATCCGGTAATATATTTTAAAGCAATATTTGCTACTTCGGGTAAAGCAAAAATAGTTACACTATCACCCGGCAGTAATACATCATTGCCCTTAGGTATAATCACCTCATTCCGGCGATATATAGAACCAATTAACGACCCTTTAGGAAAATTTAAATCCTTTAATTTCCTATTGACTACGGGAGAGCTTTCCGAAATAAGTAATTCCGTCATTTCTGCCTCTTCATTACCTAATAAAGTAACAGAAAGCACCTTATTCTTTTGATAGATAAACCGTAATATTCTATTAGCTGTGAGCGTGCGAGGACTTACCCCTACATCGATACCCACATTTTCCATCAAGGTAATATAATCGGAACGACCTACCTGAGCTATAGTCCTTTTTACCCCTAAATTTTTCACAATTAGACTAACCAAAAGATTGAGTTTATCATCATCGGTTAAACAAACAAAAACATCGGCATTACCGGTATCCTCATTTTTTAAAAAATTAATGTCTGTGGCATCTCCATTCAAAACCATTGTTCGCTCTAATTCTTTAGCTATTTTTACACACCGATGGTAATCCTTTTCAATTATTTTTACCGCATATCTTCTATTCTCTAATATTTTGGCCAGTTGAAAACCTGTATACCCTCCCCCTAAAATCATCACCCGTTCTGCTTTTTCCCGTTTTGTTCCTAAAAATCTTTCCACACGAAGCATATCTACTGTTTTAGCCAGCACAAAAATAATATCCTGAGGGTAAACAAAATCATCGCCACGCGGAATAATTAATTCTTCCTCCCGTACAATCGCCGCAATCAGAAAGGGGAAATCAAATTTCAGCTCTTTAATTTGTTGGTTAGCCACAGGAGCTTCTGCAGGTATTTTTAACTCCAAAAACTGGATTTTCCCTTCCGCATAATAAGCTACATCTAAAGCTTCCGGAATATCAATTAATTTGGCAATCTCCTTAGCCGTAACCAGCTTGGGGTTAATCATATAATCTATCCCAGGGAACATCTCCCTGTCTTTCTTGTTTTCTAAAATATACTCTGGATTTTTAACCTTAGCTATAGTTTTCGCTACACCAAAGTTTTTAGCCAACATACAAGCAATCAAGTTTGTTTCATCACTTTCCGTAACTGCTACCAGTAAACCCGCCTCTCTAATTCCTGCCTCCTCTAGTATAGACGTTTTTACCCCATTCCCAACAATTACTTCTACATCTAAATATTCTTGCAGAGTATTGGCTCTCTCTTCCAGTTTTTCAATAACAACAACATCATAGTTTTCCTCAACTAAAATTTTTGCGATGATAAACCCGATCTTCCCTGCACCGATAATAATAACTCGCATTGCTGTTAGCTCCTTATTTGTATTTCTTAATAAAATATGCTATCTAGATAATGGCATAAAGTCAATCTTATTAATCAAAAAAACCAGTCCTCCTGACCGAAAAATTTCGAGTCGAAAGACTGGTTTTTAACCGCTTTTATTTCAATTTCAAACTACTATCTACATACTTGGTTCTACCGGCAGATAAGGTCACCTTAGTTATTCGTTCATCCTCATAACCGGATTTGGAGAATAACAGGTTATACGTTCCGGGCTCAAGATCATAAATAGTATATTCTCCAGCTGCATCTGTTGTTGTACTGTCAATTAGGGTTGTGCCTTTAAACACCGATACTTTAACATTCTTTAATACACTACCTTTAGTTGTTGTTACCGTTCCACTAAGATTCCCATAGCTGCTATCTTCTGTTGTCACCTTCACCCTAATCACCGGGGGATCGATTCCTACCCCGGAATTGCTTAAAACAATATAAACATGATACTCTTCATCAGGACTTAGATCATCTATCGCCACACTTCTTTCCCGATTAGCCGTAAGGCTAACATTACCACGGCGATTGCTGGGTACCGTTCGACCACTGGCATTTTGCCCCGCCATTACCTTATCGGCAGAAGGGACACGCTCATCGGCATATAATACGACGTAATACGCGCGACACGATTCATCAGCTTTTAAGAGCAAGTCAAAACCTCTAGAGTGAACATCCGTTACATCCGGATAATTTTTTACAAATACCGGCGCTGTTCTTTTGTAATAATCCCCACTGGAGTATGTATTAGTCCCGGTTATAGTCCGACCGTTTACTTTAGCTTTCACTCCCGTGGCTACTTTGATTTTCTGAGGAGCCTTATCAAAGATTACACCATCACCAAAAACCTCGGCATCGTTAATAATACCCCGTCCTTCGATCGTCGCTTTACTTATTATGGAAAGTTTTTTAGTGACAGTATCATTATCCAGATAAACTTCCGCATCCCGTGCCGCTAAAGAAAGATTTAAATGATCAATTGAGCCTTGTAAAAAATCTAAACGTACCTTAGGAGCTTCCACATTTACATTCCTAAATACCCCGTCAAGTTCCACCAGTGCACCTGTAGGAGCATTAAAAAGGACATTGTTAAAACCAGTGCCGGCCAAATTAGCTTCTTCAAGGAGTACAGATGATCTGGCTTCTACTGAAGCTATTTTCGTCGTACCTTGAGCTAAAAGACGCAACTTTTGCTCATTTGTGGTTTCTGCCAGAACATAATTCAGATCACAATTATTAATAATTACGCCACCGCTGGCTTTAACACTACGTGCTTTAACATTAACTAAAGTCACAGAACCATTACCAATCCCCTCAGTTAAATAAAGATCTCCGCTAATAACTACATTTCTTAAGATTACATTACCGCAATTAATAAAAACATTTCCTGAAATATTATGTGTGTCATAGGGCAACCCATATGTACCCGGAGTATCATACAAAGTACCAACGATACGGTCAAAGATGGCTAAGGCTTCCGCTCGCGTAACAGTGCTCTGCGGTCGAAAAGTTTTATCAGGAAAACCACTCATATATTTATTGTAGACTACCGTATTTACAGACAATTTACTCCAAGAAGAAATCCTGTCTCGGTCTTTAAACTTAGAAAGGGTATCCGTTTGCACATTTTTGAGAGAAAGAACCTTAGTTAAAATTGAGGCGATTTCCTCCCTGGTAATCCCTTGATTCGGTCTAATCGTTCCATCCGGATAGCCACTTAGATAACCGGCGGCAATCGCTTTTCCCATTTCAAGAGCATACCATTCATTCCCCTTTAAATCGGAAAAACGCAATGAGCTAACTCTTTTATAGCCCATCAGCTTATTAATAAAAACACAAAACTCTGCACGCGTAATTGCTTGATTAGGCATAAATTTCCCATTAGCATACCCATCTATATAGCCCCTCTGGGCCCATGTACTAATAGACTTCTCTGCCCAGTGCTTTTGTATATCGGTAAAAGTCCTATTATTTCCCGTCGCTCCTACTGTGTTCGAACTGTCGAAGCATATATAACAACAAAAAATAATGATAAAAAATAATGCAATTTTACGTAATCTTTCGATATTCATAAAGAAAAAAACACCTTCCTTTTAACCTAATTTTACCCCAAAATTTTTCCTCCTAAAAAATCCTGATTTAATTGTACCATAATATAGGAGATTTTTTAACAAGAATTTAACAATAAAGGGTTATCTGGCGTAACTTAGATTTGCACCATTAAAGGGGGCTTTTTGCCCCCCTTCTTTTAAAAACATTTCTTAGAATCCATAAATTCCTGGATATAATTTAGTGTCTCCCCAAAACGCTGAAAATGTACTACTTCACGCTCACGCAAGAAACGTAAAACATCCGTAACTTGAGGATCATCTGATAAATTAATCAACCAGTTGTACGTAGCACGAGCCTTTTGCTCCACAGCCATATTTTCAAGCAAATCAGCAATCGGATCACCTTTAGCTTGAATATATTCAGCAGTCCAGGGATGACCATTGGCATCAACATAGAAAAGTGCACGATCGTGGTCAGCATAGTGACCTCCTAAGCCTGCCGCTTTCAATTCAGCTACTGTTGCGTCCTTCGTTAATTTGTATACTAGTGTCCCTACGATTTCCAAATGGGCCAGTTCTTCAGTACCGATATCATTTAATGTTGCTTTACCTCTCTCTGTTGGCATGGAGTATCTCTGATTCAAGTAACGTAAGGAAGCGGCTAATTCACCATCAGGACCACCATACTGAGTAATTATCCATTTCGCTAAATGAACATTTTTACGGGATACATTTACCGGATACTGTAATTTTTTTTCATATACCCACATCTCTCTTCCCCCCTTCTACATTTCCCAAGGCCAAGGCTGCTGTGCCCAAAGCCAGGTATTACCCTTATTCATTCCGAAACCGAAATTCATAAGAGGACCGCATTGCTGCTCATATTGATTTTTTAATTCACAAAGTTCCTGGTATGCTCTATTGAATTTTTCAATTGCTCTTTGATCACAAGGATGCGTATTTAAATACAAATTTAACTCTAAGGCAACAAATTCCACTTGCTGTATTCTACAAAGCAAGGCTTGACAAGAATTATTTACAACCATGCGGAACACCTCCTCCAAAGTACACTTTACAAGGACGCGGTCCTTCACAAGGTCCATATTGTCCTTGCGGCATATTTAGCTCCGGAAATAACGTGCCATTACACAATGCTTCTGCAGGAGAGTAAACCGTATTTAAACATTGCCAAGGCACATAAGCATGAGCTAAACGAAAATACGGACAGGTGAAAGGAGGTGCGGAATGACCGGAATGCGGCGGACAAATAGGCATCATCATGCCAGATTCACCAAAAGGACAAGGCATGGGAGGACAAGGACAGGGCATTTGCGGACACATTGGCTCCATAGGAGGGCAGGGGCACGGCATTTGCGGACAAGGCATTGGGGGACACGGCATCATCGGTTCTTCATGAATTGGCTCCTGTGGTGGACAAGGACTAGGCATTGGCATAGGCGGACAAGGCATCGACTCTTTAGGTGGACAAGGCATTGACTCCTTTGGCGGACACGGCGGACATGGGATAGGCTCTTTAGGCGGACATGGTGGACAAGGTATCGGCGATATTTCTTGCTTCGGACACTCTTTTTTAGGCGAACAAAAGTCTTTGTCTTTCGGCTGCTTAATATTCTCTATATCAGCCTGATTAGGAATAACTTTAAACGTAAAATTTTTCAACTTTACTCCCTCCTTATACTTATACTAATCTCACTCTAGTCTATGCGGTATCTGTCTCTGTTGTCCCACTTATCTTAATTTTTATTGCTTAATCATATGGCAAAATATAAATTCAAGTAAAAGGAGTTCCAGGCCAATTCAAGAAATAAGACAATAGATAAGAAAAACTTTTTTCAGAAATTTTTAGAAACTGCGTCTAAATCACCTTGCTTTTGACAACTTGACTATGCTATAATAAGTTGTAGGTAATATATAACATAAAACTATAATCCCTCTTTCCTATAAAAGAAAGCCGACCCTCAGCTTTAAAGGTCGGTCTTCTTATTTTTTTATTTATTTTTTATAAGAAATTATACAGTCTCATTGTCCTCAGGTATTTCGGTAACACACTCCAGGGAAGGTACAACTTGTATCCAGGTTGTACCTCTTTTTAATTTCAATAACTCCCCTTGCTGATCATAAAACTTCATATCCGCAGAAACAGCATCCTTCTGCCAATATCCCTTTAACTTTTGACCATCAATATAACAGACCAAATCGCCTTTACCGACAACCTTTACATCAGATAAAGGAATACCATCTTTAACATAAGTAGTAATTTTTGTCACCATAACCAAGAGATTATCTGCCGTAATTAAAATATCGTCCTCCATTACATGAGGCTGCCCATTAATAGCCCTTTCATAACGATTTTCATGATAACGCCAGCTAACCTTATAAGGATAATTCTTCACTGAATAATCAATAACCAATTCCCCGCTAAAGGGCGTTCCAACCCATTCCGTTCCCCAAGGTTGCAAAAATGGAGTTTCGAGCTTATAACCTTTCTTCTTAGCTCCTTGCAGCAATTTTTCCGTACTGGTGTACAGGTTATGAGGCTTTTTTCTAGTTTTATCACGCCAAAAATAAGCACTAGAATTATAAATTTCGTCAAAGTCTTTCACCCCTATTTGCGGAATCATGGCTAAAGCTTCCTGACTTCCTCCCGCATGAGCTAAAGGAGCATCATAACCTCTGGCTAACTGTACAAAATAACCGCGCGTACTCCGTACCGGACCAATTTTTTCTGCTTCCTGATGGTAAAAAAGCGCCAAATACCTAGTAATCCCGGCTTCCGCAATAATTTCATACACAAGATCTGCTTTATCTAAATCGCTTTGCGGGCGGGCCGGTTTTAAATTATCGATCATAACCAATAAAGCCCCCGGCAGCTGTGGTTCTCTCGGTTCCGGGATTTCTACAGTCTTCTCCTCATTTACAAGAGGCGGAAAATTTGGTTCATTTGGCTTTGCATTCCAAAGATGAACACCATAAGCGATTAAAAATCCTGCCATTAGTCCACCAATTATTACTATTATTAATTTTTTAGCCGTATTTCTCTTTAGTATTCTTTTAATCACAATTCCCTCCATTTTCATTACATTTCTAACACTCGCAAACATATATTATACTAACGTTATCTTTTTTCCTGCCTAGTTCATGAACCTTTTTGCTTCTTTTTTCGTAAGATGTAAAAAAATTTACAAGGGGGATACCTAATTATGGATATCCGTGAATTACAGTGGCTGCGTGCCCATTCAGCCAAACTGGATCCGGAACTAAAAAGTGTGCTCATTTCTAGCTATAGATCCGTTTTAAAAGTGCCTTGCTTCTTGCAAAGGCTCTATCGTTTTCTGCACAATAAATTCCGCCGTTACCCCGTGATTATTCAACTTACACCTACACGTGACTATGATGCGGTCAAAGAACTTCGTACCTCTCTGAACAAATTACACAAACCTATCAACGACTTAAAAATAATCAACAGTATCTCAGCTTCGCTCCCTATCGATAGCATCAAAAAAATCAGCAGTAATTCCCTAATCTCCAAAATCTACCTGGATCGGGAAATACGAGCACTACTCAATGTGGTCAATCCCACCATTAATACCCCCATTGCCTGGTCAAAAAACTATACCGGCAAAGGAGTAACTATCGCCATCTTGGACACAGGTACCTACCCCCATCCTGACCTACTTCTGCCTAAAAATCGCGTCATCGCTTTTAAAGATTTCGTTAATCACCAAGAAACCAACATCTATGATGATAACGGTCATGGGACACATTGTGCAGGGTCAGCTGCCGGTAACGGCTATACTTCCTCCGGAAAATACAAAGGTCCTGCCTTTGAAGCGAATATCGTCAGTATTAAAATCCTCGATAAAAAAGGTACCGGAAAATCTTCAAACGCCATTAAAGCTGTGGAATGGATCTTAGAAAATAAAAAACAATACAACATCAAAATAATTTCCCTTTCTCTAGGCTATAAAGCTGTGGTACCCTATCGCGAAGACCCCTTATGTCAAGCTTTGGAAAAAGCAGAAACTGCCGGACTGGTAGTCTGTACAGCTGCCGGCAATGACGGACCGGACCCCCAAACCATTAGTTCACCTGGTATCCATCCCTCTTTGATCACTGTAGGAGCTTTTGATGACCACAACACCATTGATCCAAATGATGATACCATTGCTGATTTCTCCGGCAGAGGTCCTACTATTGATGGGCACACCAAACCGGACTTTCTCCTCCCGGGTAATAACATCATCTCTGCACGAGCCAAAGGTTCCCTTCTAGATAAACTCTCTGGAGATAAAATTGTAGATGACTGGTACATCACTCTCTCCGGCACTTCTATGGCTGTCCCCATCTGTGCCGGAATAATCGCTCAACTCCTTGAGGCTAAACCCTTTCTTACGCCGGCGGAAATAAAAGAACAGCTCATCAAAAGTTGTCGCAAAATAAAAACAGCCGATGCCAATACCCAAGGCAACGGCTGTCTCGACTGCAGTATGTTATTTAACGAAACGCAATCTTCCATATAACCACAATACTACTGCTATTATTTGCAGCATAAGCGTTTTTTAGATCTGCTTCCTTTTGGTAAAAATATAGCCCAACAACAATAAGATAAATAGAGCAATTAAAGCTAGGAACAAGATTCCTTTATTGGCAGACAAAACAGTAGACATTCTCTGATTATTGCTATTCTCACCGACTTTTACAAGGTTAACTTCATTATTAAGCAATTCATTAAGAGGTGTTAATTGTTCGTCAGTGGCTTCTAACAAGTTCTTCTCATCATATATGAGATATTCACCGGTTTCGACATCATAAACAGGTATAAAACTACGTACTTGCGGTTCAGGCTTCGTAAGGTCACCCTTCCCTTCAGTCTGAATTGCGCCTTCTTCCGTCTGTGCTTCACTGGTTAAATCTTTAATGGTTAAATTTTCTTTTATTACTTCATTTAATTTATCTTTTGTCTTACCTAAGCTTTCTTCATTCTTTGTCTTATCCAAATTTATTTCTTTTGCTTCTTCAGATGCTTTATCTGATTTATCATTATCAGTTAAAGCATTTTTTTC
>LFSF01000006.1 GCA_001512665.1 Clostridiales bacterium DTU073 | reverse complement strand
TATCCTGATAAGGTGCCACAGACCAATAAAAATCATTCCCCAAGCCATTTATTGTTTCTAAATAACCGGATTGATGCTCTGTAATTTGGTAATCACAAACAGTCTGACCTGCCCGCAGAACCTCCAAGTAACTAGAAGGCTTAGGCATTTCTATCACTGTATCCGGTAAAATCGTGTAATCAGGTGCTTCTATTCTTATCGTTATCCGAGTACCAGCTTTTTCTTCACGAGTACCCGCAACTACTTTGCAATTAACCAACTGATATAATACGTCTATCTCAAAATCTCCGGCACTAACTCTACGGACAACCATCTTATCATCGACCAGATTTAGTTCGGCTTTGTCAGGATCGGAAACAGACCATTCGGCAATTGTCGTGACATTAACTGTATTTCCATTGGCTAAAAAAGCGGTAGCTGTAAACTCCTGCTCTTCATCAACAGCTAATTCGGCCATTTCAGGTATGATGCTCACCTTTAGTGCGGTATCACCTTCCACCTTTGCCCCTAAACAATTAAAAGCAGTCAAAGCCCAAATGTTTGATCCCATATTACCACTGCCAAAGGTTCCGTCAGGGTTTTTGGCGTCATTTAGCATATAATCCAAAGGAGTATTCCCGGTAACTTCATGCTCCCAACTATCAACGTCTATGCCCAATACCTTTAAAGTTAGAATTGTCTCCGCTGTATCCGTAACAGCATCATCACCGACAAAAAAAACACTCCCGTCTTCCCTCAACTGCGCCTTCATCCACGCTAAGCCTTCGCTAATAGCCACTTCTACTTCAGCCGTCCGATAAGCAGGTTCATTTGTTTTTAAAACAAAGAGAGAGCGTACTGCTTGAGCTGTGGACATAAAATCTGAAAAATTACCTGCTTCTTCGGACTTTAGACTTAAAATATAGTCAATACTCTTCTCCATGTCAAACTGTGTAATTACGTCGTCGCTAATTAACACATCAAAAACGGTAAGATTCGTCCACTGATGATAAGCCCCATTAAAAAAAGTCCCGTTTCCATTTTCATCCTGCCGTTCTATTAAAATATCTAATAACTCCTGTGCCAGATAATTTTCACCTAAGCCTTTAGCCACTAAATACTGATATGCTACATATTTGGCATTAACATCA
>LFSF01000040.1 GCA_001512665.1 Clostridiales bacterium DTU073 | reverse complement strand
AATTACTTAATTGTACTTCTGTACTCAATTGAATCTCAATTGACTTCGATCATCTCTCGATGACCCGCTTTTTCAAGCTTTTTGTACGCTTGGCTTTTCAACTGTTCAGTTTTCAAAGACCTTTGCCACTCTAAGCGGCACATCTTTTATCATAACAACTTTGTTATCTCTTGTCAAGAGATATTTCTTGAAGTTTCCTGTTTTTTTAGCATCTTTTCTTAAGATATTCCGAGAAAAAGTTTTACTCTCTCAAAACAGGAATTTTAGTTTATCATGCCATTCGCTTTCCGTCAACAACCAATTTTTAGTAGACAGTTGCATAACTAATAAAGCAATAATGGCGACATTTGATATATTAACATATGCGTAAATATATTGTCAACAGCAATTCAACAGTATTTATCAGTATTTATCACAGATTTTTATTGATTTACATCTACATCTTTCTTAAGCAGCGCTGAACCTATTCCAAAATACGTATTAGGTACCTCACCAATAATAATCGATTCAGCTATGGGAACTCGATTACTCACTAATATATCTTCCGTCACCATAGGTACTACTATTTTTACAGTTGTATTTATATCGAGATATAAAATATGCCTGGTTTGATTTATTCCTGCCTCCTCAAAGTTATCACCGAAAGTGACATTAATTGTTCCTACAGGTAAAAGTCTTACATATATATCTGGTCCATAATGGGCTAATAATGAACTTTGCAAAGCTTGCCCTAATGGAATATTAAAAGCCTGCTTCTCTAAATTCTTTAAACTCTCTTTAATCGCTAAATTGGCTTTGGAAAGTATTCGGCTTATTTTTATTGTATTTGCTTGCATTAAAGTAATTCGTTGCTGAGCATCCTTATGTACAGTAATTAAGTCTTCATAATCTGTATTTATTAGAATTTCTTCATATAATACTTTATTCATCGTTTCTGTAGCAAGAATATGTGCCTTAGACCTAGCAATTTGGATTATTGCCGGTTTTAGATTGCGCTCAACCTTATAAAAAAGATATCCTGCGCTTAAAGCAAATATTAATAGAAAGATAATTATCTTAGGAATATGAATAATTTTTCGTTCCAATCCTCCTCTGGATTTATACCAACGAGGCATTTTGTTCACCTCTTCTTTCTATATAAAATTTACACTTTGTTTGTCCACTTCCCAGTTTATTAAACCAAGAGTATAATATATTAAAATGTATCTTAAAGAATGTATATGAAACAATTTTCAAAAAGTGCAAGATCTGCCTTTAGACACAAAGTTATAATTTATTGACGAATATGCTATAATTAGTAATCAGAAAAAGGAGGTTGTTCTTTATGGCTCGTCGTAGACGTCGCAGAAAGGTTAAATATAGTCGCATAGTATTACTGTTTTTACTATTAGCTTCCTTTGTTATCATGGGACTTGGTTTTGGTCTTGTCGTTGGAGCATTAGCGACCTTACCCGATTATGACCTTAATCACATCACCGGAGATCTTCCTAGTATCCTTTATGATAAAAATGACCAGGAAGTCATTCCTCTTAGATCTGAAAAAAATAGAGTCGAAATTTCGCAAAATGAAATTCCTGAGATCATGAAAAAAGCGATTATCGCTATCGAAGACCAACGCTTTGAAAAACACCACGGGTTCGATTTTTACCGTTTTGGTGGTGCCATAATTGCTAATATTACGAAAGGTTATGGTTCACAAGGCGGAAGCACGATCACACAACAATTGGTAAAAAACGCCATCTTAAAAAATCACGAAAAGAGAATGCGTCGTAAAATCCAGGAATTATACATTGCTCTACAATTAGAAAGTAAATATTCCAAAGAACAAATTCTCGCCTTTTATTTAAACAATGTTTATTATGGCGAGGGTGCATGGAGTCTGCAAACAGCTGCCCAAGTATACTTTGGCAAGGACGCTGAAGAGTTAAATCTGGCTGAAGCAGCAATGCTGGCCGGTGTTGTCAATGCGCCAAACAGATACTCACCATATAAAAATGAAGAGAGAGCCAAACAACGTCGTGCTCTTGTCCTTAACGAAATGGTGAAAATGAACTATATTACTAAAGATGAAGCAGAAAAAGCCAAAGAAGAACCCTTTAATTTAGTAGGCTTACAGCCTAATAACTACCAATACCAATCTTTTATCGATTATGTTATTGAAGAAGCTGCAGAAAAACTAAAATTAAATGAAGATGATATTTCTTCACTTTACACAGCAGGTTATCGTATTTATACAACTATGGATGCTAGAGCTCAGAAAGCTGCCGAAGCTGTTTATGCTGATGACAAGAATTTCCCTGCCGGAAAAAAAGATAAAATAGTCCAATCGGCTATGGTGGTACTTGATCCTCATAATGGCGGCATCCGCGTAATCATCGGTGGAAGAAACCAACAAGGAGAAAGACAATTTAACAGAGCAGTTAATGCCACTCGTCAACCTGGTTCAGCAATGAAGCCGATTGCAGTATATGGTCCGGCTCTGGAAAAGGGTTATTCCCCGGCGACCGTACTTGATGACTTCCCACAACAATATGATACCGGTTCAGGGAAAAAAACCTTTGTTAATTATGATGGCCGCTATCGTGGACTAATTAGTATGCGCACAGGAATACAACATTCAATTAATACCGTTGCCGTAAAAATGTTGCAACAAATAGGTGTTCGTGAAGGCATAAACTTTACGAAATCATTAGGTATAACCACCTTAGTGGAAAATGGCGAACCCAATGACATCGGCCTTTCCTTTGCCTTAGGGGGGTTAACCAAAGGAGTCTCCCCATTAGAGTTAACTGCAGCCTATGGATGTTTTGCCAATGGAGGCATTTACGTAAAACCTTACGCTATTCGTAAAATCGAGGATAAAGACGGTAATATTATATATGAAAATAAGATCATGAAAAAACAAGTAATGAGTCCACAAACAGCTTATCTGATGTCAGATATGCTGCAAACTGTGGTTACGGCAGGTACAGCTCCCAGAGCCGCTCTTCCTGATAGACCGGTGGCCGGTAAAACAGGTACTACTTCTTTCAACGTAGATGCTTGGTTTGTAGGATATACCCCTGATTTAGTAGGTAGTGTTTGGTTAGGATATGATAAAACTGAAAACATGAATAATGTTTTCGGCGGTAATTACGGAGCTCCTATTTGGAAAAAAGTTATGACCGTAGCTCATCAAGACATGCCACCCAGTACATTCCCTGTTCCGGAAGGAATCACCACACTCACTGTTGATTATAAATCAGGACTGTTGCCGGATAGTCTGACTCCCGAAAAATATCTTGTACAAGAAAAATTCAACAGTGCTTATATTCCTACCGAGGTGTCCAATGTCTGGGTACAAGTACCGGTTTGTGTGGATACCGGGCAGCTTTTAACTAATAATTGTCCCAATTCTATTACCGGTGTCTTTCTGAAAAGGCCTATCCCTTGGACAGGAAATATTGCACCGGAAGATGCCGTGGAAGAAGTGCCAAAAGATTACTGTACACTACACGGAGGTGAGGGCTATTATGGAGAGTATCCGGATAATGGCCCACCTCCCCTGATTAAATCCTCCTTCAAACTGGATGGAGAACTCCAGACAAATAGCAACGGTACGGCTAAAACTGTTACCCTAAGTTGGGAGAATAAAGAAAGTACCAGTTCTACCTATTATCAAATCTATCGTTCTATTGATCCCAATGTTCCAGTCACTGCGAGGAATCTACTGGCAGAAGTCAGCAACACCACCACTTGGCGTGATAATCACCCGATTTCAGCAAATAAATTCTACTACCGAGTGGTGGCCCTGAAATCAGGGCATAGTGAAAAAGTATCTTCGAATGTACTGGAAATAAATCTCCCTAATAATAAAAACTCCGACCTGGAACCACCTTATTTAACCGGGCAAGCTTACCGCAGCGGAAGTACCAACCAAGTAATTCTTAACTGGACCAAATCCTCAGAAGACAGACCGATTATATATCATATATATCGCTCAGAAACCTCGAATTTCGAACCAAACTTTAATAACCAAATCGCTTTAAACGAAACCATTACCGAACTAAGTTGGACTGACCGAGATGTAGAAAGACATAAAACATATTATTACAGGGTACGCGGTGTAGATATGTTGACTAATGAATTTAGTGGTTTTTCTAATCAAATAAAAGTAAATCTTTAATTACATACCTACATACTTACATACATTAACAAAAAAATATAAGAGAATAATAAAAAGCACGTTTTGCCATAATTATATTCGGCTAACGTGCTTTTTCTTATATCTCTTTTCTCTTATTCACCTTTTTTTATCCAACAATACTCATTGTTTTTTTAGTTCTACTATAGTAACCCCATGTCCCCCTTCATGATACCCGCCTAGCCTGTAGGAAGCTACAAAATTATGTTTCTTTAACAAATCCGTAATCACTTTACGCAAAGTACCCGTACCTTTACCATGGATAATCCGAACTATTGATAGGCCGGCTAAATAAGCATCATCAAGATATTTTTCCGTCTCAAAGAGAGCTTCGTCCACAGTCATCCCACGCAGATGTAATTCATTACTAATATCCTTCGCTTTTGATGATACAATCTTCCCAATACCTGATTTTTCACGTTTTTGTTTAGTTTCCTCTTTCTCGATTTTTTGTAAATCCTTTAAATCTATAAACACTTTCATAATACCGGCTTGAACTAAAACTTCTCCGTTAGCATTAGGTTTTGCCAATACTTGTGCCTGCTGATTAATTCGCTTAATCAAAACCGTCATTCCCGGTTCTACATCACTCGCTTCCAGTGCTGGACCCTCTGTTTCCCGATATGCTGCATCCGCAAGAAGATCTTCCTTTTCTCTTAAATTTTGCCTAAACTCTTGCATCTTTTGGATAGATTCCGCTCCCTGCAATTTCTTTGCTTTGCGGACTTCTTTTAAAATACTCTCACTTTCCCGGCGAACATCAGCAACAATGTTTAATGCTTCCAGTTGCGCTTTTTGTATAATAGTTTGCTCTTTTTCTTTTAGTTCTAACTCCCGCTTTTTCACCTGTGCTAAAAGTTCCTGAGCATTTCTCTTCAAACTTTGGGCTTCCTGACGCTCTTTTTCAGCCAAAAGCTGATTGGTTTCTAAGTTAGCAATCAAATCAGCCGTGCGCACTTCTTCCTGAGAAAGAAACCCACGTGCTCTCTCCACAATTTCTTTCTTTAACCCTAATCTCTGAGAGATAGCAAAAGCATTGCTCTTTCCCGGTATGCCAATCAAGAGTCTAAAGGTGGGTCTTAATGTATTTACATCAAATTCCACACTGGCATTTTCTACCCTTTCCTTATTAAAAGCAAAAGATTTCAATTCACTATAATGTGTTGTAGCGATAATTTTAGCTTTTACATCAATCAGATACTCCAAAATGGCCATGGCTAAAGCCGCACCTTCTGTAGGATCCGTTCCGGCACCCAGTTCATCCAATAAAACTAAACTACGACTGTCAGCCTTATCTAAAATATCAACAATATTTGTGAGATGCGAAGAAAAAGTACTGAGAGATTGTTCAATACTTTGCTCATCACCAATATCTGCATAAACTCCAGTAAATACAGATAGTTCCGTGCCTGTTTGCGCCGGAACATGTAAACCCGACTGAGCCATCAGTACAAATAAACCAACTGTCTTTAAAGCTACTGTTTTACCACCTGTATTCGGTCCGGTAATAATTAAGATATCATATGTCTTCCCTAAGTACACAGTAATCGGTACGACCTCTCCTTTAAGCAAAGGATGCCGTCCTTGCACTATTTTTAAATAGCCCTGATTATTCATCAAGGGTTCGCCACAATCTAAGTCATTACTCAATTTGCCCTTAGCTAAGATAAAATCCACCTGTGTTAAAGCATAAATAGTATCTTGTAATTCTTGCTCATGTGCAGCTACTAATTGACTCATTTGCCGAAGTATGCGCATCACTTCAGATTTTTCTTTCGCCTCATAACGCCGTATCTCATTATTAATCTCTACCACCGCCAGCGGTTCAATAAAAAGGGTGGCTCCACTGGCTGATTGGTCATGAACAAGACCAGGTACTTGAGCCCGGTACTCCTGCTTCACCGGAAGAACATAACGCTCATCACGAATCGTCATCAACGGATCCTGCAAATATTTTTGTATCTCCGGAGACTTAAGCATACTTTCCAGCCTATCCCGAACTTTTCCCCGCAAACTTCTTAACTGTTTTCTGATCCGTGACAATTCAGGAGAAGCAGCATCACTTACCTCACCTTCCTCTGTAATCTTCTGCTTAATCTCCTGTTCCAACCGGGATAAATTCGGTAAGTCGGTACAATAAGCTGCCAGCAAATCATACTTCTGCCCCTGTTCTCCCTGAAAAAAACGTTTTAATCTATTGGAAGCAAAAAGGGTATCTGCAATTTCCAGGAAATCACTGGGCTCAATCATCCCACCAATTTTTACTTTATTTAAACTACGCCTAATATCCCGTACCCCACCTAAAGAAAAGTCCGGATATAAACGTAAAATTTCCTTAGCTTGTGTTGTTTCCGACAAGCTTTGCTTTATTTCCTCCAAATCAAGAGAAGGTTTAAGCTGAGCGGCTAATTCTTTCCCTAATTGTGAAGTACAACGCTCGACCAACATAGCGATAATCTCTCTATATTCCAACTTCTGAAGTGTTTTTTCCTCCAAAATATTTCCCCCGCTTTTCTATAACAATCACTACTAAATAATATAATGTCCTCTCCTTATTCTACACCACGAAAATAATGTCCTTTAGTAAATCCTTCCGGAGCAAGTTCTGACAATACAGCCATACTTTCTTCTAAAGGCTGATATACGTTATCTGCATTTCTTAGCCGTCTTAACTCTTGCTGATATACTTTTACTACCTTGCTGACCCAATATGGCTCTTCCCGCTTAGCCTCAATACGCAAAATTCCCACCCCTGCGTGAATTAACTCACGTATATTCGGTAATAAATTCAAGGTTTTCGCATTGAAGATATGCATACGGCAATTCTCATCACTTTCTATAGGGAAAACCATCTTTAATCGATCCCGTAAACCATATTTTTTCTCGGTACAAGGGCACGGACAACCTTTCTCGTGGTGTCCTTTACCTAAGATATTACCGAGCATACAATGTTCCGTAATCATTAAAGGCATCCTGCCATGCACAAAACATTCCAATTCTATCTTGCCGCCACAACGGAAAGCCTCAATCTGTTTTAAGGTAAGTTCCGGAGACAAGGTAAGGCTTTGTATTTCACTCTCTAAAAGCATTAGCGCCGAGAAATCGTTAAAGATTGGTAAGGAATAATCCCCTCTGATTCCTGTTAAGCCTAATTCTAAAGCCAATTGTAAAGCTCCCAAATTCCCGACTAGAAATCCGTCAACTCCGCCTTCTTGCGCCTGTAAACAAGCTTTTTTTATCTTCTCTATTCTTTCTTCATGAAAAATACTAGGTATTACATAAACAGCTTGAGCACCATATCTATGACAAGCCTTGACAACTGCCGGAAAATCATTGAAGATGAAACCTTTTTTTCTTCTCAGCCTATCACCACCGAAATAGATAAGGTCGGCTCCCGACTCAAGTGCCGCTTCTAAAGAAGCCATATCCCCAATGTGCACCGCTAACTTTGGTTTTAAATGCTTGTTTTTTATCTCTTTTACTTGCGGTAACTTAACATAAACCGCTTCTACTCCTGCTCTAAACTCTTGCTGATTTAATAAGGGACGACGAAATTTGGCCAGCCGTGCTTCCTCAATTTTATTAATAACCTCACGACGTAAAGAATTGAGTTCACTTACCGGCACCATTAATTTTGCCTCCGGTTCCATTTGTATATCTATTTCACCCAGAGTAAAAACCGTTTGTCCTAAACGCTGTAATTGTTGAGTAATAACCTCTTCCGTCAACGGATGTTTAAGCGCCTTTTCTACTATAAATTTTCCTTCAACACTGACTTGATGACCATCAACATCCTTAACCGCCAATTCTACAGGATATCCTTCCCTTATCTTGATAGTAAAAGCCAAAGGTATTTTGCGAGGTCCATGTGCAGAAAGAAAGGTTGCTCTTGCTCTTTCCACCAGCTCCCGATCCAGGGTTTTAAAAACCCGATCACCAACTCTAGGCTGTCCTTTTAAGATACTAAAAGTCACTTCACCGGATTCTGCCCGCTCTATCGGCTTCTGCTTCAGCTTTAAATCTCTTATTTCTCCCGCAATACGTCCCCCTTTAGTCACCCAAATTTCATACCCGTCACCAAGGGCTAAAGGCTCCTCTAAACTAATCGTTACTTCCCTCGTCTGAGGATTAAATTTCACTACCCGTCCCAACTGTATCCCCCGGTTATTGGGGCGCTGATAACTCATTAATTGCGGTCCCGGTTTTTCCAAAAAATATCCGGTAGAAAAATCACGATTAAAAATTTGCTTTAATTCTCGATTAGCCTCATTGTTCACATGAAATGCAGTATTTTGCTCAAGTCCGGCATAATATTCATCAAGAAGCTGACGATAATTACGGATAACCGTCGCCACATATTCAGGTTTTTTCATTCTCCCCTCTACCTTTAAAGAAGCAACATTAGCTTGAGCCAGAAGCGGTAAATGTTCAAGCATTTTTATATCTCGCGGTGAAAGTAAATACTGCCCAGGAGCTTTAATCTCTTGTCCGTCTTCAGCAATTAAGGTATAAGCAAGCCGGCATGGCTGGGCACATCTGCCCCGATTACCACTTCTGCCCCCGATCATACTACTCATCAAACATTGACCCGAATAACACACACAAAGAGCACCATGCACAAAAACTTCTAATTCCAAAGACGATTTCTCCGAGATACGAGAAATATTGGACAAAGAAACTTCTCTGGCTAATACTACCCGGGACAAGCCCCAGTTCTCCAGAAACTGAACACCCGGGCTATTATGTATAGTCATTTGTGTGCTGGCATGTACAGGAAAATCCGGAAAAAGAGTGCGCAATAAGTACACTACACCTAAATCCTGGACGATCAGCGCATCAACTTCACTATTATACAAAAAATAAAGGTAATCGAGCAGTCCCGGTAGTTCTTCATTTAAAACCAAAGTGTTTACAGTGACATAAACACACACACCATAAAGATGGGCATAGCGTACACTCTCTCTTAATTCCTCTCCGGCAAAATTATCAGCATATTGACGGGCATTAAAGAGCTTCCCACCAAAATAAACGGCATCAGCCCCATTCTGCACCGCCGCCCGCAAGGCTTCTTGACTACCTACCGGGGCTAATAATTCCATTTTCCTTTTTGACTTGGGCATAGTCCCTTATTCCTCCCAGCATTAACAAATACGTCTTTATTTATTATCCTTTCCCAAAGCAATTCTGTCAAAGCGAAAATATAAATGTAAACAGAAAAATAGCAGGACTAAATTGTTTTCATTAAACAATCAGTCCTGCTACACAAAATGAAAAAAGTTATGTATAAATCAATCCTATACCAAAATCAAAGTCTGCCCATTTCCGGAGATGACTTTCCGAGATTTGCCGCTCTTTCATTTTCTGCTTTTCCCTGCTGTGTTGAGTTTTGCATTTCCTGCTGCCCTTCTCTTTCCTTCTTAATTCCGTCTTTATATTCTCTATCAAATGGTCAAAACCAAGGAACCGGACCCATATGTTCAAAAAACAGAAAAAACTAAATTAAAAAAAGCCTATTATTTAATGACGATAGAAACTGTGGATAAAATAGCTAGTGTGTCCTTTTTAAAAAAATATGCTCCTATGTGAACAAATATTTAATAAGAAATCCAAGTTTAATTATAGAGCCAAGACGTCCTTTACAAACAATAAATGCCCACTTATTAAAAGAATTCCAAACTCAAAATACTCATGAGGTAATTTTATCGGTTATTGAACAAACAAATTTAAACTACAATTCTCATTTAACTAACGAAGAAATATGGCTTGAGATGAAAACAGAATTTTTGAAGTATTGTTTTAAAAATCATCAAGAGTTGGAAGAACTAAAGAGTATGGAAAATAAAGCTAGAAGTTTTGGAATAAAAATATTAGTAAAAGAAATAAAAAAGACTTATGAGTTGTTAGTAACCGAAGAAAAAGAATTATCCGAAATAGTGAAAAGTTTGGACCCTGAAAACTATACCGATAGTGGAAATGAAATTAAACTCAGAAAAAATTATAATGATACATTAAAATTAATTCAAGAAAAAACACAATTATATGGAAAATATGGGAGGACCCCTTTTTTAAGAGATTATAATGAAAGAAAGAATGAGCGTAACAAAACTGATGAAAAGGAAACAGCCAGACAACTTACTATCATTAATGAGCACGAGAGTAAAGAGGAACAAAGCGGCTTAGAAAGTTTAATTAAATCTGCTCAGAATTTTCGTCAAGAACCTAGTGTAGAACCCCAAGAAGTCTTAAAATCCTCCGATAGAGGAAGATAGATAAGAATACATCTCGGGGTTACTGGTTTGAATGATCTAGTTTCAGATTACACCTCTCCACCCTTATCAATCCTGAACAAGGGATTACCTCAAGATTATCATCTTTGCCAAGCTGATCCAAAAGTAAATTTAACCCCAAAGAATCACTGGCCATGTGCCCGGCAATAATCACATTGATATGATTTTTTTCCGCTTCTTTACGATGCTTTTCTCCGATATGCATACCCACAATAGTACCAACTCCGGCAATCGCAAGTTTGGCAAAAGCATCCTCTGAACCGCCTGTACCACCGGTCATATCTACGAAAATCTTTCCTGCTCTGTTCTTTTCTTTCCCTAAAAAGACTTTCGGTCCGGCATCGATCTTTTTGGATTCCTGATATTCCGGTATTTCCAAAAGAATATCTATTACATCCCCAACCGTTTCCGGTTTTTTCTCCGCAAATAGATTAGTTAGATACGTATTCACCATATTATCGGCCGGTGTATGTACACACATAAACGGGAAATTCAATAAACGAGCTGCATCCACCGAACGATTATGGTTAAGAGGCATTAAACCCCGCTCCACCTCACTGATACGCGAAGCTAAAATACCTTCTGCTACATTAATGGGGACCCCTAATTGCGCCAAAACATCTTCCTGTAAAGACATAACCTTGTGTAGGGAGACCAAAGCCTTCCCTTCAGGATGATGTGATAAAATCAAATCAATTTTTTCCCCTTTTTCCCGCAAGCGGTCAGCCAAAATAATCTCTTGAGCCTCGATATCGATTCCCGCAAAAATCCTGTTAACTTCTACTTCGGGGTCACCATTTAAAATACGCGTATCAGCATAGGGATTCTTTAATCTTTCCCGGTCAAAATATTGTTTTTCCTGATCTTTTAAGTCTTCATATTGTTTAGCCACACGAGCTAAATTTTTCTCAATTTCCTCAACAGGTCTAGGGTCATACTCAATTCCCAAATATATACATTTTTGATAAAGATCTATTAGTCGCAATGAAAAGAACCTCCTCTATGTTTGCCCATAGCTTCTGTAAATTTAACTATATTTATGCTTCACTTACGCATAGTGTGCCCTTCATTTAGCAGTTTAATAAGTTCGTCATAATCATGGCGTAATTGTAAATATTCATCCGCAAGGTTTAAGGCAACCAATACGGCAATTTGTTTTGCAGAAAGCATTTCATTCATTTCCGCAATCTGTTCCATTTTATTATCTACATAGGAAGCTACTTTTTCGATATAAGCTTGATCTGCCTCTCCTTTAATGACATATTGTTCATTAAAAATTGTCACATTAAGCTTATTTTTTTGCTTTTTTTCATTTTGTTTCATTTTTCCTTTTTGTTTCATTTTATAACCCCCTGCTCCCTAAGAGAAGTAGACTTTATCCTTCTTTCGCTAATGAAACAAAAACTCCTGCAAAAATTGACTTAATTTTTACAATATGACTGCTTACGCCATCATTTTCTACTAACTTCTTAACTCTTAAAAGTCTTGACTTTTCTTTTAACGACGTAAATCTGCACCAAACTCTTTTTGCAAAGCCTGGTCAATCTTCTGATGCAGCTCTTTTACCTCATCATCGGTCAAAGTTTTATCAGGAGCCTGCCAAGTTAACGAAAAAGCTAAGCTCTTATAACCTTCCTGAATCTGCTCTCCACGATATAAATCAAATAACCTTAATTCCTTTAACCGAGAACCGGCTTTCTTCCTAATTAATGCTTCTACCGCACCGGTATTTACCTCTTCCGGTACCACAATAGCTAAATCTCTTCTGACGGCAGGATATTTGGTAACCGGCACAACTAACATTTTATGTCCGCGATTCTCAATCGGCAAACTCTCAACATTAATATTAAACATCGCTACTTTTTGGTCAATCCCTAGCTTTTCCAAAGTCAGAGGATGTACCTCACCCAGCACCCCTATTTCCTTGCCTTTTACCTTAATTATGGCAGAACGACCGGGATGAAGCCCTGGTAGATTGTCTGCATTTTCAAAAGATACCTCATTAAGTGTGTAGCCAATTACCTCAAGCAGATTTTCCACAACTCCCTTCAGATAATAAAAATCATACTTCTCTGCCTGATAAGCCCATGATTTTTCTTTTTCTCCTGTAGAAACTGCCGCTAAAAATAATTTTTCCGTAGGCAGCCTTTTCTCGGTCGGAAAACCATTAACATAAAAAACCTTACCCATCTCAAATAATTTTAAATTCTTGTTTTGTTTATTAATATTTTTTTGCACAATTGCAAGGAGTCCCGGTAATAACGTGGTGCGCATAACACTCTGTTCCTCGGACAAAGGATTTTGTATAGCTATTGTCTCCCGTAAGGGGTGCCCGTCAGGTAAACCTAAATCATCCAACTGTTGCGGATTAATAAAACTATATGTTATTACTTCCATTAAACCCTGAGCAACCATGGTCTTTCTTATTTTTTTACATAATTTTTGCTCAGCTGTCCTCATCCCCTGAGTCGTAGTTCCTTCTGGCAATGTTGTAGGAATTTTTTCGTAATCATATAAACGAGCGATTTCTTCAATGAAATCCACTTCTAGCTCTATATCGCGTCGATAAGTCGGTGGTAAAAGCAGCCATCCTTCCTCATTCTTTTCAACAATCTTTATCCGTAAAGACTTAAGAATCTCTTCCATGGTTTCCGGAGAAATATCCGTCCCTAAGATTTGGTTTACCCTCTTAATACGTAATTTTATCGGTTGTTTTTCTTCCCGGACAGGATAACAATCAACACAACCATCTACAGGAGTCCCTGCCCCAATCTCCACCAAAAGCTGTACAGTCCGATCCGCCACAAAACGCGCCTGTTCTAAATCAACCGCTTTTTCAAAACGCATAGAAGCTTCCGAACGCAAACCTAAAGCATAAGAGGTTCTGCGGATACTCGGGCCATGAAAATAGGCAGATTCCAAAAGAATAGTTTTCGTTGAAGCGGTTACTTCTGTATCCAAACCACCCATCACCCCGGCTATACCTACTGCTCTTTCCTCATCAGCGATAACTAACATCTCCGGGTTAAGCTTTCTCAACTGACCATCTAAAGTGACAATTTCTTCTCCTTCATTTGCTCTGCGGACAACAATCCTCTTTCCCTTTAAGCAATCATAATCAAAGGCATGAAGCGGTTGCCCCGTTTCCATCATAATATAATTAGTTACATCAACAACATTATTAATCGGTCTGACCCCCACCGCCATTAACCGCTGCTGCAGCCACAGTGGAGAAGGAGTTATCTTAATATCTTTAATAAGACGAGCCACATATCTCTGACATAGGTCCTTGGCTTCGATATCCACACGGGTTAATTTTGCACATTCGCCACCCTCTACTGAATCTTCTACTTGCGGTAAATGCAATTTACCTCCGGTAAGAGCCGCAATTTCTCTAGCCACATTGACCATACCTAAGCAATCAGCACGGTTAGGAGTAAGACCTAGTTCTAAAACAACATCATCTAGATTCAGAACTTTTACCACATCAGCCCCTATCGCCACATCGTCCGGTAGGATATAAATCCCTGTTCTTTGTTCCGGAGGGATTTTATCTACTTCTATACCTAATTCGTCTGCTGAACAGAGCATTCCATCTGATGCAACACCTCTGAGAACAGCCGGCTTAATCATTTTTCCTCCCACTAATACCGCTCCGGGTAAAGCTACCGGTACCTTTTGTCCAGCCTGCACATTTGACGCACCGGTAACAATAATCCGGCTCTGACCATCACCTACATCCAGCTTACAGATAACCAATTTATCCGCCTGCGGATGTTTAGTCACTTCCTCAATTAGTCCTACCTTTAAAAACTGTGTATGTAGATCTATCTCCGAGGATATTATTCCCTCTACCTCAATCCCCGACATAGTTAATAAATTGGCTATTTCTTCAGGGGTCTGTTCTATTTCTACTAATTCGTTTAACCATTTCCATGATACTAACATCTTTATTCCCTCCTAAAACTGACGTAAGAAACGCACATCGTTTTCAAATAAAAGTCTTAAATCATCAATACCATATTTCAGCATGGTAATTCTTTCTACACCCATACCGAAAGCGAAACCACTAACTTCTTCAGGATTGTAGCCACCCATTTCTAAAACCCGGGGATGGACCATACCGGAACCTAGAATCTCTAACCATCCCGTATGCCCACAAGTCCTACAACCGGCTCCTTTGCACATAATACAGGAAATATCCACTTCTGCACTGGGTTCAGTAAACGGGAAAAAGCTCGGGCGCAAGCGAATTTTCTGATTCGCTCCAAACATCTGCCGGGCAAAATTAAGCAAAACTCCTTTAAGATCACTAAAACGGACATTTTTATCAATGAGCAGACCTTCAACCTGATGAAACATCGGTGAATGCGTAGCATCATCATCCCGACGGTAAACCTTACCGGGAACAATTATTTTCACCGGTAATTGCGGTCTCATCTTTTCCATAGTACGAGCCTGAACGGGAGAGGTATGAGTACGTAAAAGCACTTCCGGCGAAATATAAAATGAATCTTGCATCTCTCTGGCCGGATGATCTTTAGGAATATTCAAAGCCTCAAAATTATAATAATCCAACTCAATTTCCGGACCTTCCTCTATGGTAAAACCCATCCCCATAAAAATTTCTTCAATCTCCTCAATAACTATACTCAAGGGGTGTTGTCTGCCTAATTCCGGTCGAATTCCGGGCAACGTGATATCTATCTTTTCTGCTGAAAGAGAGCGTTCAAGTTCCTTCTTCTTAATTACTTCCGTCAGTTCTTGTAACTTGCTTTCTAAACTATCCCTGACTTCATTAGCTAATTGTCCAATTAGAGGACGTTCCTCTGCTGACAGTTTCCCCATGCCACGTAAAATTTGGGTTAATTCACCCTTTTTCCCCAAATATTTTATTCGAAAATCATTTAAATCATTTAGTGATGTGCATTGTAATATTTCTTTCTCCGCTTTTTCTTTTAACAAATGTAATTGTTCACGCATTTTCAAACCTCCTTATATGTATTAATATCTCTTACTCTTAAGTTCTAATCCTTTCAAGATTATTTAAATCTAAACATAATAAAAAACTTTCGTCTCTAAAGAAAGGGACGAAAGCTAATCTCCGCGGTACCACCCTATTTAATCATAATTCCCAGAATCACTAAGAATTAATTGATTCACTTATCTGTCCTTTAACGGTGACTACCGGCTAGACCTACTCTTAAATAATCGTTTCAGTCTAGCAACTCCCGGGGGAAACCATTCTACAGCATCTCCATGAGGCTTTCAATCTATGGCCTCATTCCCTGTCACAGACGCCTTACAGGCTCCCGTTCATCGTTATTGCATTAACATTCTTTTATATATTAAATAAAACATAACCGAACCTGTCGCCGCAAATAAATTCCAAAAAAAATCACTTACAGATTGCAAGGTTTTCACCCTCTCAAGCTATGTTCTGCAAAAAATTATATCATAACCCCTTCAACTGTGACAACCCCGTTCTTTGTTTAATAATTTCATAAACCAATATCCCACAAGCAACTGCTGCGTTAAGAGACTCAGCCTCATTTTGCATAGGTATTTTTACCCGAGTCCCCACCTCATCTAAGTTAACTGTAAGAAAACCTTTAGCCTCATTCCCAATGAGCAAAGCTACTCTTTCTGTATAGTTAACTGTAAAATAATTTCTTTCGGCTTTTAAATCACCAGCAACGAGCTCAAAGCCTTTTTCTTGACACCACTGCCGTAATAAAGGCCATTCAGTATCTGTCACAATGGGCACATGAAATATTCCTCCCATAGTAGCTCGCACAATTTTACTATTATAGGGTTCTACTGTTCCCGGTAAACAAAATATTGCATCAACACCGGCTGCCCAAGCGGTTCGCCAAATAGTCCCCAAATTTCCTGGGTCTTGCAAACCATCAAGAATTAGCACTAATCCATTTTTTATACTTACATCTGACAAAGTGAATTTCTTTTGAGCAATGACTCCCACAATTCCCTGAGGGGATTCTGTATCAGCTAATACTTTAATTATATCCTTGCTAACCTGAAAAATAGGCAGAGCATTATTTTCAATAATATTAAATAATTCCCGCCCTCGTTCTGTGTTAAAAAGGGATTCCTCCACAAAAACCTCTTTTACTTGTCCTGCTTTTATTGCCTCTTCTACTAATCTTATTCCTTCGATTAAAAACAGTCCTGTTTTCTCACGATATTTTTTCTGACGTAATTTACATCTTTCTTTGAGCAAAGAATTTTGTCGCGAAGAAATAAACTCCACATTTTTCACCTAACCTTTTATCAGGAATAAACAGGATATAAATAATACATTTAGATATAAAAAAGATGACTTTTAACAGTCATCTTTTTAGGTCATTTTTTATTATACATCTACGCTTGTTCTTTGGCTACCTTTACTAATTGATTAAAAGCATTCAAATCATTAACTGCCAAATCAGCCAATACCTTACGATTAATCTGAACTCCGGCCTTCTTTAAACCGGAAATAAAACGGCTATATGACATGCCATTCAGACGTGTTGCCGCATTTATTCTTGCGATCCAAAGCTTGCGGAAATCACCTTTACGTCTCTTTCTATGTGCATAAGCATAAGCTAAAGACCTCATTACTTGCTCGTGTGCCGGTCTGTATAATTTAGATCTGGCACCACGATAACCTTTTGCTAATTTAAGCACCTTTTTATGTCTACGCCGGGTAGTAAACCCGCCTTTTACCCTTGACATAACAAAAACCTCCTTCTCAATCTAAATCTAAGCATTTACTTATATGGAATCAGTTTAATCAGCCGTTGAGCATCTGCTGCACTCATCATTGCGGCTTTTCTAAGATTACGCTTTCTTTTTGTTGTTTTCTTAGCTAAAATATGACTTCTAAAGGCATGAGACCTTTTTATTTTCCCTGTAGCAGTAAGTTTAAAACGCTTAGCTGCTCCACGGTGTGTTTTCATTTTTGGCATAAAAATCGTATCCCCCTCTCACTTAGCTCTGTTTTGGTGATAAAAACATAAACATGTTCTTTCCTTCTAACTTAGGCTGCTTTTCTATTACAGCATAATCGCTAACCATTTCAGCAACCTTATTTAAAAGCTCTCGTCCCAATTCCGGATGAGATACTTCCCGACCCCTAAACATAATGGTTACCTTTACTTTGTCTCCACTTTCCAAAAAACGAATAGCATTTTTCGTTTTAACTTGAAAATCATGGGTTTCAATGTTCGGACGCAATTTTACTTCTTTTACATTAATAACCTTTTGTTTTTTGCGCGCCTCTTTTTCTCTTTTACTCTGTTCATACTTATACTTCCCGATATCCATAATCTTACAAACCGGGGGTTTCGCACCTGGAGCAACTTCAACTAAATCTAGCCCCTTGTTTAAAGCAATCTGAATAGCCTCTTTTGGGGACATAATTCCTAACTGCTCACCGGTTTCACTGACTAAACGGATCTCTTTACACCTAATCTCCTCGTTGACACGGAAATCTTTACTTATAACTCCACACCTCCAAATTTTTACCTTTATAAATAAAAAAAGGCATAATGTTACCATCCGCCTTTAATTAGCTAATTATTTTGTTATAACCTTACTAACTTATCGCCGTAAGGTGAGAAGCGGACGGCTTCTACTTATTTATTTTATTAGACTATCATATTTTAACAAGTATTTTTGCCGGTGTCAACTATCTACTTAAATCCTTTTCTGTACGCTTTTGTTGACTTCCCTTTTCTGAAACCTTCACT
>LFSF01000029.1:33354-86419 GCA_001512665.1 Clostridiales bacterium DTU073 | reverse complement strand
CATTTGGCTGGTACGTTACCACTAAAAACTGTTTAGGGTTGATTTATTTCCGGGTATTTAAAAGGCTACCGTTAGATCTCTCCAACGGTAGCACAATTGCTCTATAATCTCTTTATTTTTTAGAGCTTACCCCAACATTTGACATAGAGCCAATAAAAGCTTAAAAGGCATTGCTTCTAAGCAATGCCTTTAACATAATTCGTCATTATTTATTTGTTACTTTTTTTGTCTACAATTGTCAGGAGCCTCTTAACTTAATACTCCCACTTTCTTTAAAGCCTCTCTAATCACTTCAGTTTCAGCAGGTAACGGTTCGACTAAAGGTAAACGTAATTTACCGGCCGGACGACCCATAAGCTCAAGGGCTTTCTTTACAGGAATAGGATTGGAAACTACAAACAAAGCTTTAAAAATCGGATATAACTGTAAATGTATTTGCGCTGCTTTCTGAATATCTCCTGCTAAATAGGCATTGATCATGGCACTCATTTGTTTGCCAACAACATGAGCTACTACACTAATAATGCCATAACAACCAACAGCCATCATCGGTAATGTTAAACTATCATCACCACTATAGACATAAAATTCTTCCGGTAATTTTGTTTTCAGTTCAGAAACCTGATCTAAGTTACCACAAGCTTCTTTTAAAGCCACAATGTTGCGTACATCAGCCAATTTCACCACTGTATCAGGCAATAAATTAATTCCCGTCCTCCCAGGTACGTTATAAAGAATTATCGGTAAATCTACAGCTTCAGCAACAGTTTTAAAGTGCTGATATAAACCAGCCTGAGTAGGCTTATTATAATATGGGGTTACTAACATAACTCCGTCAACACCGGTCCGAGCCGCTTCCTCAGTAAAACGAGCAGTATCAAACGTACTATTAGAACCCGTACCCGCAATAACCCAAGCCTTAGACTCTACTGCCTCTTTTATCGCTTTAAATAAATCTAATTTTTCTTCTTTGCTTAAGGAAGGTGACTCACCGGTTGTTCCTGAGATAACCAAGCCTTGGCTGCCTTCCTCAATCAGCTGTAAAGCTAACTTCTGGGCACCTTCGAAATCTACACTATAATCATCTTTAAAAGGAGTAATCATTGCCGTAATAAGTCTAGGAAAGTTTTGCATAAACAACAGCCCCCTTTTTATATTTTCAGCATATCATTAATTATCCAGGTTCAAAATTTCCTCTAATCCCACTTTTAGTCCTTGCCACATTTGCACTTTGCGCACCGCCATTAAAATTCCGGGAATAAATGATTCACGAGAATAAGAATCATGTCTGATTGTGAGAAGCTCTCCTGTACCTGCAAAAAGTACCTCTTGATGGGCAACTAGACTTTTTAATCTGACACTATGTATCCTTATGCCCCCAAAATCTCCCCCACGACAATAGTCTGCAACTGTATTCTCTTCCTTAACTTCCGGTGTGGAATAATCATTCGTAATATTACGTGCCGTAGCTATAGCTGTTCCGGATGGACTATCTACTTTTTTATCATTATGATATTCAATTATTTCGCTCTGATCAAAATACTTTCCGGCCTCTCGCGCAAATTTCATCATGATTACAGCACCTAAAGAAAAGTTTGGAGCAAGGAACATTGAGGTATTGTGTTCCTTAGCTAAACGATCAAATTCAACTAAATCAGTCTCTTCTAAACCGGTTGTCCCGGCAACAACAGCTACACCCTTCTTTAAGACAAGGGGAATGTTTTGCTGAGCAGCTTTCTTATGGGTAAAATCAATTACCACATCAGGCTTCATTTCATCAATAACTTGTTCTATATTATCCGAGATTTGCACTCCCAAAAAGGAAATTCCCGCTAATTCCCCGGCATCCTTACCAATGTTTTGAATATCTATAGCTCCTACTATTTCTATATCAGCAACTTGACTAAGTCCTTTAATTATGGCACAACCCATCTTCCCACTCGCTCCGGTTACCGCAACCTTAATCTTCAAACTTTCCATTGGCAATTGACCTCCTTTTTCCCTTTCATTTTAGAAAATAAAAAACAGCCACAGGTATCTACCTATCGCTGCAAAAATAATACCTGGTCTCTTCCCTTAGTGAGATAGTTCTCCATCTGATGGCGGGAACAATCAGATGACAGTCCTGCATTTATTTAATGCAGACCCAGTATAGCAACCCGGCAAATTGCTACACTTCGGCGAATATCCCTTTCCTCCAGTTCTTCGTAGCCAACTCCCTGGAATACTCTTGATTATCGCAACCCCTACCCCACTCCACAGAGTGAGGTAATACTTATTAAGTTTAATATATTGTATGATGATGCTTGCTATTTGTCAATAATTAAATCTTTTATAATTCAGATGCGTTTCATCAAGATCAACAATAATAACCTCATTTCCTATCTTTTTTACACAAGACCAAGGAATGTTGAAATTATTTCGGTCTAAAAAACTAAACAATCCACTTCTACTGGGAAGAAGAATGGATTGAATTTCACCTGTTTCACTATCTATTACCAAATCTGAATCCGCTACAATACCTAAACGTCCGCCATTTTGGATATTAACTATGTCCTTGCCAATCAATTCACTCAAACGCACATGAAACATTACCCTCTCTCCTTCCTCTCTATAGTAATCAAAATTTATTGCAGATTTTATAATATAAAGCTAAAACTATCGGCTGTAAAATTGCCAATACAATCGCAATAGCAGCCAAATAATCTACCGACCAATCAAAAAAAACGAGTCTTTCCGGCATGGAAATCTTCAAAAATGTAGCTAATAACGTTAACGCCAGATAAATTCCTCCGGCTACTGCTACCAATTCCCCTATAGCCAGTGAAGCAGGCGACTCAACAGCATCCTCCCACCGCGTCAAATTTCTCGCATGACGAAGTTTCTTTTTTGTTTTTACAGCTATACCGAACACTATTAAAAAAATTAGGAAAAACATGATTTTTCCCATAAAAAACCCCTCCCTTACTTTATAATTATGCAGGTAAAGGAGGGTTATTCCAGCTAATCGGATAAAAAAGATTGCAAATCCAGTGGTTTATCGATAGGACCTATTGTGCTTAGGGTAAAATGCTTTTCTTTAAATAAATCATTGGCTAATTGTTTTACATCTTCTAAGGTTACAGCAAAGATTCGCTCTATTATTTCTGAGGGTGGTACAATACGGTTTAAACATAACTCATTCCTGCCTAACCGAGTCATCCGACTGCTCACACTTTCTAAACCTAAAAATAAGTTTCCTTTAATCTGCTCCTTGGCTCTGTTCAACTCCTTTTCTGTAATGCCTTTGGAGACAATATCCTGTACCTCTTTTAATAAGAGATGGATTACTTCTTCATATTTCGCCGGACTGGTACCGGCATAAAAAGTAAATAAACCCGTATCACAAAAAGCACTATGATATGAAAACACAGAATAAGCAAGGCCTCTTTCTTCCCTGATTGACTGAACTAAACGCGAAGATAGACCACCGCCTAAAACATTATTAAGAATATATAGTGTATGGATTCTTTCATCCTGTTGTGATAAGCCACCGGTTCCTAAACAAATATGAACTTGTCCTGTATCACGAGTTAAGTTAGAGCTTACCGCTTGAATATTTTCCGGTATGGTCACCTTTTCATCTGTCTGACGAGGCTTCATAGCTCCAAAAATCTCCGCTGCCTTAGCTTGTACCTCCTGATGATCCAAATTCCCAGCTATTGCTATCACCAAACGACTGGGTATATATGTGTCTTGAAGATATTTGATAATATCATTTCTTTGTATATTTTCCAAGGATTTAAGCGTACCTAAGATCGGTTTGCCCAGAGGATGGTCAGGCCAGGCCGTTTGCACAAACAAATCATGAATAAGGTCATCAGGTGTATCTTCATACATTTTAATTTCTTCTTCAATCACACCCCGTTCCTTCTCAATAGCTTTTTCCGTAAAAGTAGAATTAAAAAACATGTCTGATAAAACATCCAAACCCAAAGAAAAATGCTCATCAAGGGTTTTCGTATAATAACAAGTATATTCTTTAGTTGTAAACGCATTTAACTGTCCCCCAACAGAATCGAGGGCTTCAGCAATCTCAACTGCAGAGCGATTTTTCGTTCCTTTAAACATTAAATGTTCAATAAAATGGGAAATTCCTTCCCAGCCTTCTTTCTCGTGACGCGACCCTGTTCCGACCCAAATTCCCGTAGAAACCGAACGAACACCGGGAATTTTCTCAGAAATAATTCTCACGCCGTTTTCTAATTCAGTTTTAACAATATCATTTTGCTGATTTTGCTCGTTTTTCTGCATTAGACTGAATCTCCTTTGTTTTCATTCCATACTCTAATAATTTTTGCGCATCTCCATAACGGTTACGAGAATTTAGCACAACCGCGATAATATGGTGACCGTTATTCATCGCTGAAGCAACTAAACAGTTCCCGGCTTGATTCGTGGTCCCGGTTTTCACCCCGGTAGCCCCAGGTAAAGTCCATAATAGTTTGTTTGTATTTCTAATATATGCACTTCTTCGAGGGTTTGTCCAATGCAAAGTGTACTCTTTAGTAACCACTATTTTAGAAAACACCGGATTTTGTAAAGCATAGCGGGCAATTAGTGCTAAATCATAAGCCGTTGTTAAATGATAGCGATGAGGTAAGCCATTGGTATTATAAAAAGTTGTATTATAAGCCCCAATTAACCTGGCTTTAAAATTCATCATCCCGACAAATTCTTCTTCAGTGGGCGAAAGATGTTCGGCAATAGCCACACAGGCATCATTTCCTGACTTAATCAGCGCACCATGCACCAATTCTCTTAAGGTTAACTGATCATTGGTCCTTAAATGTATCGAAGATTCCCCAACAGCTGCTGCTCTTTTACTTACCGTAACCAACTCATCTAAACGTCCGCTTTCAATGGCTAAAATTGCCGTTAAAATCTTCGTTGTACTGGCCGGCGCTTTTAACTTAAACGCATCTTTTTGATATAAGATCACCCCGGTTTCTGCATCTATAGCTACAGCCGCAGCTGCAGTAATAGTTGGATCCGAAGTCGCCCATGCATTATTACTACAAAAATTAATAAAACAAGATAAAATAAGCACAAAGTAAAAAGAAATTAAAAAGATTATCCCCTGTTTATACTTTACCATGTCCTTTTCCGTTTCATAATTTTTGTCATATAAAAATAGTATGGCTGTAATTAGATAATTTATGATTTAATAATTTCCGTTACTTTTTTAAACTGATAATCCTGGTCCCGTAAAGATTTTATTAATCCGGGCAAAGCTTGTAAAGTACAGCTTTTGGGATGCATAAGGATTAAGGAACCATGATCAACTTTAGGGAGAATTCGATTTAAGATTACTTCGGGAGTAGGGTCTTGCCAATCTATTGTATCTAAGGTCCACATAATCGTCTTATAGCCTAAAGAATCAGCTGCCTTTAAAACCGATTGGCCATGTTCACCATACGGAGGAGCAAAAATTTTAGCTGAATTTATTTTAATTTCTTGAAAAACTTTTTCAGTATCGGTTATTTCCTTCATATTTTGTTCTACACTTAATTTGTCCGGGTGGGGATGAGAATACCCGTGATTACCTATTTCATGACCGTTTTCGGCGATATTAGCTACTAATTGAGGAAACTTTTTGGCAAACTTACCTGAAATAAAAAAAGTTGCTGTAACCTTCTCTTCTTTTAATACTTCCAGTAAATCCGGAAGAATTTCTTCTCCCCAATCCACATTAAACATAAAAGCTACGGCTTTTTCTTGTGTATCCCCCATAAAAATGGGGTTAATTGTAGGTTGAGTTTTATTTACAAAATAACTGCAAAAAACAAATCCCATAATTAAGAGCAAGATGATCATTAAAAACCAGGCAATCCGACCTTTGCTGATAAAAAAAACATACATTTTAATTTCACCCCTTTAAGATATGTTTACGGTAATCTATATGCAGGGTGAATTAAAATAATAATCTTCAAGCAAAAATTAAATAAAATGCGTGCAATATTAACATGCTACACGCATTTTTTTAGTAGACATAATTTTAACATCAAATCTTTGTCCTTATTTGTTTTTTTCTGATTCAACACTTTTTTGCTCTCGAAGTGCTTCCTTGCGGGAAAGATTAATCCTGCCTTGACGATCTATTTCTGTTACTTTAACCAGTATTTGGTCTCCTATAGATACAACGTCTTCTACTTTATTTGTACGCTCTTCTGCTAATTGTGAAATATGCACCAAACCTTCTTTTCCGGGTAAAATTTCGACAAAAGCCCCAAAATTCATGATCCGAATTACTTTACCCATGTATATTTCACCAACTTCAACCTCTTTGGTCAGCTTCTCAATCATTTGCTTTGCTTTTTCCCCGGCCTCTGTGTTAACTGCGGCAATAAAGACATGTCCATCATCTTCAATATCAATTTTTGCACCTGTCTCATCAATAATTTTTTTGATTGTTTTTCCACCAGGTCCAATTACATCTCTAATCTTTTCCGGATCTATAACCATACTAATTATTCTGGGTGCATATGGAGATAATTCCGGGCGAGGTTCGGAAATAACAGAAAGGATCTTATCTAAAATAAACAATCTACCCTTACGAGCTTGTTCTAAAGCATCTCTTAAGATGTCACGATTAATCCCCGGAATTTTTATATCCATTTGGATTGCCGTAATGCCCTTACTTGTACCGGCTACTTTAAAATCCATATCGCCGTTAGCATCCTCCAACCCCTGTATATCCGAAAGAATTGAATAATGCTCTCCTTCTTTAATTAAACCCATAGCAATTCCTGCAACAGGTGCTTTAATAGGCACTCCGGCATCCATGAGCGAAATGGTACTTCCACAAACACTGGCCATCGAAGTAGAACCATTAGATTCCACAACTTCGGAAACAAGACGAATCGTATAAGGGAACTCCTCTTCCGGAGGAATCATCGGTTCAAGTGCTCTTTCCGCCAAAGCACCATGCCCGATTTCTCTTCTGCCGGGACCTCTCATCGGACGAGCTTCTCCCACACTATACGGAGGAAAATTATAATGATGCATATAACGTTTAGATTCCTCGACTCCTAAGCCATCCAAAATTTGTTCATCACCGATTGCACCTAAAGTCGCAATGGTTAAAACCTGTGTTTGACCTCTTGTAAACAGACCACTACCATGAGTTCTAGGTAAGACACCGGCTTCACAAGTAATTGTCCTAATCTCATCTAAAGCCCTGCCATCCGGTCTGATTTTATCTACAGTAATCAGTTTACGAATATATGTCTTAATAATTGTATCAAGAACCTTCTCTACATCCTTCAAATTATCAGGATAAATTTCTGTGAAATGTAAGATAGCTTCATCTTTAATCCTTTTTACATTTTCTTCTCGTTCTAATTTGTCTTTATTAAGCAAAGCTTTTTGTAATGGCTCTTCGGCAAAATCCTTTACCGCTTGTTCAAGTTCAGAATCAATCACCGCCAGCTGGGGCTCTTCTTTTTCTTTTGCTAAACCTATTTTTAAAGCTTCTTCACGAAATTCTTCAATAAATTGTACTATTTCCTTGATCTTTTCATGTCCAAACATAATTGCCTCAAGACATAACTCTTCTGATATTTCCTTACATCCGGCTTCTACCATCATCACGGCATCTTTAGTTCCGGCAACTGTTAAATGAAAAAGACTTTTTTCAGCTTCTTCAACAGTTGGATTAATGATAAGTTGTCCATCAACATAGCCTACAACAACAGCTCCAATAGGTTCTTTAAAAGGAATACCGGAAATATGTAAAGCAGCAGAAGCTCCGTTAATGGCTGTTACATCAGGCAAGTTATCCTGATCAACAGACATTACCGTAGCCACAATATGAACATCATTATGATATCCTTTAGGAAAAAGCGGACGAATCGGTCTATCGATAAGTCTACTGGAAAGAATCGCTTTTTCACTGGGACGCCCTTCTCTCTTAATAAAACCTCCGGGGATTTTCCCTACAGAGTAAAGTCGTTCTTCATAATCAACTGTTAACGGGAAAAAATCAATTCCTTCCCTGGGTTCAGCAGAAGAAGTAGCTGTAGCCAGTAAACAGGTGTCGCCATAACAAATAAAAACAGCTCCGCCGGCCTGTTTACCCAATCTTCCTGTTTCTAGAACGAGCTTTCTTCCAGCTAGATCAATTTGCTTTCTAAGAATTGGATATGGATATTCCATGTATTAGTTTAACCTCCCTATATTTATTCACCTTATTTTTTTTCCTCTAAACGTAGACTTTATTCTACACAACTTTTATTATTTCCTTCCCTTAGAAAATAAAATACCTAATATATTCCTCTTTACCTTTTTCATCCATAAAAATAAGAGCGGAATTCCGCTCTTATTTTTATCTTCTGAGACCTAAACTTTCGATAATAGCCCTATATCTGTCTAAGTCCTTTTTCATCAGATAATTTAACAAATGCCTACGTTGACCAACCATTTTTAATAAACCACGTCTGGAATGATGGTCTTTTTTATGAACCTTTAAGTGTTCAGTTAAATAATTTATTCTTTCTGTTAAAATGGCAATTTGTACTTCCGGAGATCCCGTATCGTTTTCATGAATGCGGTATTTGTTAATTATCTCGCTTTTCTTTTCCTGTTTAAATGACATGGACGACATGACAACCTTCACCTCCTTATTTTTTCACCGTAGCCAAGTTAAACGTCGGTGACTCGTTTAACCTAGTCAACGCTGATTTTAACAATTTCAATTATAATTTACTTAAAAATCTAATGCAAGTATTTTTTATAATTTAAATTTATGAACTGCATCAATCATTTCTTTAGTCATTATATTTAAAGTCTGAGCTGTTGATGATACTTCCTCTGTGGAAGCATACAACTCTTCAGAAGAAGCCGCTATTTCTTGAGTCGAAGCTGAAACTTGCTGTGCAACACTAGAGGCCTCCTGAACATTTTTGAGTATAATATCCTTCTGTTTTTCTATATTTGTTGTTCCCTCATCAATAGCTTCTATTTTAGGAACTAAATCGTTAATTACGGAGATAACATCTTGATATGAAGTTAAGGCTTTTGTAATAACATCAAACTGCTCCTCCAATTGTTGGTTCATTTCATTACTGGCTCTGGCCAGAACATCATTTGTCTCATCAGAAATTGTACCAATAAGTTTATTAATATCTTCGGAAGATGCTTTAGTTTGTTCTGCCAGAATTCTGATTTCTTCAGCAACAATGGTAAAACCTCTTCCGGCAGCTCCGGCACCTGCAGCTTCGATTGCTGCATTTAAAGCTAACAAATTTGTTTGATCTGCGATTTCATTTATCAAGGTAATAATCTCATTTATTTTAACCACATTCTTACCTAAGCTTGCAAACCTATCTACAAAATGTTTAAACGAATCGGTAAAATTGTTTACTGACTCTCTTAATAACTCCATCTTACTATTTGTTTCATTAGTCAATACTTTTACATCTTTAGAACCGGAATCAATTTCTTTTATTGCTGAAGTCATATTATCTAAATCTTTATTAAAACGCTCTAATATTTCATTTATCTCAAATAAATTTTCCGTGAGGGTACCTGTACCTTCAGCAATCTCTTGAATTGATGTTGTCACTGTTTCTGAAGCCGAAGACATTTCTTGAGATACTGCGGCTAAAATATCTGATTGTTTATTAATGCTTTCTGAGTTATCTACGATAGTTTTTATCATATCTTTGGTTGAATCCTGTGTTATTTTAGCGGCATTAACTATTTGCCCAAATTCATCTGTTTTCTTTAAATATTCATTATCAACCTCTGTAGTTAAATCACCGGTAGCAAATTTTTGTAAATGAGCTTCCAAATATGTCAATGGCTTGATAATTATCCTATTGGCAAAAATGTTGATTAACAAACCTGCTAAGAAAACTAATATAGCAGTAATTAACACAATATTATAGATTACTTTATTTACTTCAATTTGAATAAACTGCTTTGGTATACCAATGAAAAACATCCCTATTGTTTTGTTATTACTGTCTTTGATCGGTACATATATAGTTTCATGCTCAATATTGACGACATTAGCTACACCAAGATACTCTTTATTTTCACCCATTACCGTATTTATTACCTTTTGGTCCGCTATAGTTCCTACTGCTCTCTCTCCATTATTTATCACCGTAGTAGCTATTCTTGTATCATATAAAAAAATAGTACATTCTACATTTGCGTTTTCTTTAATCAAATCAACAACTTCATAATTATTATTAATTAAAACATCACCTTTATATAATTTATCACCTACTATACTCCATTTTCCGGGATATTTCGTTTCAATTAATTGCATACCCAAATCAGCATTTGTCGTCAAAAGGTTAGTAGTAATGAATTCATCAAATTCAAAATAAACTACGACGTTTACAAAAATACTAAAAACTATAAATAACGAAAAAACCATTAATAATAATTTTCCCCTAATTTTCAAGCTCATTTAAAACTGCCTCCTTTAGAGATAAATTACACTAATTTTACTAAGATGCATTTTTATATCATAATTCGTTATATTATTACAAATTTCCTTTCAAAATGGGGAAAATAGTTTTAATTATTTACTATTCTGAATAATAAAAGTATACACCTCTATGCTTTGGGTACAATCACCACATCTTCCATTTTACAGCCGGAAATCATCGTGACTATATCTGCAATCCTGGCAATCTCATCATCTCTTAATCCCTCGGAAGGTACCACCACCATTACCGATTCTTTTTCGATTACTGATATTACATCAGTAAAGCCCTTCGCAAGTAGGGCATTTTCAATTTTTGTTTCCTTCCCAATATTGTTAGTAAACCATAGTAATTCTTCTTGAGCTTTTAAACGAATATCCTCACTACTATTTGGATTATTAATAATTTCATTTAATCTTTCCACCCGTTCACTTCGTGTCCTCTCCCTTTCTAAACGATATTCACTAAAAAAGTTATCTTTTAACTCTTTTTCCTCTTCAGAAATTATCGTAATCTGGGGCTGAGTGCTTACTTCTTCCGGTTCCAATCTATCGCCCTCTGTCTCTTCCAGCATTGCCGGATGCTCATCTTCGGTTAAAAAATTCTTTCCTTGATAACCAGACGTAAGAGCAAACCAAACAAAAGAGATGCTTAAAACAATTAAGCCTAATGTAAGCAAGCTTTTAAAACGAAGAAAAATTGTAGTCATAATCATCATTACCTACCTTTCTTTGGGAAGTATCATTATTTTATGTGCCGGTAAATCAAATAAAGACTGAACAGCCCTACTTAATTGTATTTTTAATTCCACATCATTAGCACCTTCAGCCACAACCAGAACTCCTTTTATTTCCGGTGCCTTTTCCTTAAGAACTAACGGTTCATTCCTGCTTTGAACTAAAACATACTCTGTTTGCTCATCAATCTCAGTAGTCACTCTTACTCCACCTTGTGTATCTTTTTCCTCGACAATTGTTTTTTGATTATTGACATTTTTAGCATAGTCTTGTTCCTGACCGGCTGCGAGGCTTATTGCTACAGAAACATGACCAACGCCCTCTACTTGACTTAATATGTCAGTGATTTGTTTAGCCAAAACATCTTCCATACTCATTAATGACGAAGCAATAGGTCGCATATCTTCCATGGATTTTTGCGGTATTTTTTCGGGAACCGCCGTCTTATTTTGATCATCTAAAAGCAATCCCGGAACAATCATCAGCAAAATTCCCAGAATAATTAATGTAACTATACCCCAAACCCCAAACCTACCCTTAGGATCAAGTATAGATTTGTAAAATTCGTTCATCCAACTGCACCTCCGGTCCAATATATCACTTAACAAATCTTAGTTAAGTAAAAACTATCTTAATTTGTTGGTCCTTAATCCCCAAATATTGAGAAATCACTTTTATTATTTCTGCCTCCAGCAATTGTTCCTCTCTACTCCGTTGTTTCTCTATAGTTTTGCCCTGATTAATCTTTACCGGTTTAATAAATTCTGACCCTCCTTCCTTTTCTTCATCTTTATTACTAACACCAATAGAAACCAATATTTCTTCAAATAATTCCGGACATTCTTTATTTACTGTTTGATCCAACTGAACCTGCACTTCAGCTTTTTCCACACCATCTACTGTTAAAACCAAGGTCTCCATTTGTTTTTCTATTTTCTGCTGATAGGTCTCCCATAATATTTCCCGGTTGACCCTTTGCAAATTTTCTCCCTGTTCTAAAACACTATTAAACTGAGATTCATAAAATTCTTCCTCTTGCCAAACAAAAGCTTCTATCTCTTGTCCTTGATTGATTAAATTTAAGATGGGATTTAAAATAGCAATCAACACAAAAAGCCCCATCACAACCTTTACAAAACGCTGCATACTATGTGAAGGCATAATCATATCCAAAAATGACGTTAAAATAATAATTAGCATTATATTTCGCACTAATTCTGTCAAAACAGACATCCCCACACACCTACCTAAGCATGAAAGTAAAATTAGCCGCACCAACAATAATCGTAATCGTCAAAAAAAACATAATCGCCACAGCTGTTACTGCAGCAAAAGCCAGAAAAAGGCACTCTGCCATCTGCTCCAAAGTATTAGCCAACAAAGAATCACCCATAGGCTGGATTAAGGCAGAAGCAAGTCGATAAATGACAGCCAGAGCAATAATTTTAATTACCGGTAACAAAATAATAGCTGCTAATACTAAAACGCCCGTTAAGCCTAGAACATTTTTTAATAAAAGCGCTCCTCCCATAACCGCATCAAGGGTATCAGCAAGCATACTACCTGCTATAGGAATAAAAGCACCTGTCATGTATTTAGCAGTTCTCAGAGTAACCCCGTCGGTAACAGCACCTGCTACCCCTTGTATAGATAACACCCCGATAAAAAGTGTTAACACAAGACCAATCCCTACTTTGGTTATCTGCTTAAAAAAACCGGCAAGACGCGATACTTTAAATTGGTCAGACATATTATTAGCAATACATAAAACAGCAGTTAGAAAAATCAAGGGGAAAATAATTTTTTGGGTAAAAAAAGACATAAAACTAAGAAAAACTAACAAAAAAGGTTGTAATAAAGCCGTCGAAGTAAGTCCCCCTACTGTTGTTAAAAGCACTAAAAGTACCGGTAGCAATAGCCTCATAAAATCCACCATTTTATCTATAGTGGATATACCAATAGTTATGGCTATTTTAAAAGAATTAATGGCCAAAGTAATTACAACCAAAAAACAAATAAAATAAGCTAGACGCGCAACAGTCCCTTTTTCAAAAGCAGACTGTAATGTTTGCAAAATTGCACATAACACGGCAATAATTAAAAGCTTACCCAATAGTGATAAATTAACCATTACCTCCCGCATAAAATAATTAAAAATCTTTTTTATGGTTTCTCGCGGATGAATTTCAAAGCTACCGCTTTTTAAATTATTAAAGATTTGTGTAAGAAAAAATTCCGGGAGGATGGCTTTAATATCCTCGTCAACCTCTTTAATAAACTCTTCTAATTCACTAAGATCTAAGTTTTGTTGTTGAATTTCTAAGATATCCTGAGGTGTAAAAGGTGAATCAGTAATATTAGGGGTATTAGCTGCCAAAACCAAAAACGGACAGAAAAGAAAACCACATAAAACCAGGGAGAATATTCTTATTGTTTTCATCTTTCTTAATCACCTCAAGGTAAAAGCCGTAAAACAGATTCCATTAAGGCCATAATAATTGGTAAAGCTAGGACCATCACTAATATTTTAGCCGCAAATTCGATTTTCGTAGCAGTTGAACCCTCCCCGGCATCCCGGCAAATCTGCGCACCAAATTCAGCAATATAGGCAATACCCATAATCTTTAAAACAATGGTCAAATAAAATAGATTAATATTTGCCCGTGTAGCTAATTCGACCAATACTTTAATTACAGCACCTACCTGACTCAAAGCAAATAAAAAAAGCACCAATCCAGTTACTAAGCTGATTAATACAGCAATTTCCCGGTTGCTTTCCTTAACATATACAGCCAGAACTGCTCCGGTAAGACCAATTCCCACTACTTGAAAAATCTCCATATCACACCTCTAGAATTACTAACCTCTATCTTCCTTCATAATTTTTACAGAAAAAAAACACCTTTAACTTGCTCCAACAATTCTGCTAAAAGTTGTATAACCATGATCAAAGCTATCGCCACCCCTGCTAAAGTCGCAATAAAAGAATACTCCTCTTTCCCTGCCTGTTTCAAAACAATATGAAAAATCGAGGTTAATATGCCTATTCCCGCAATTTGAAAAATCAACTCAACATTCATAAATCAACTCTTCCCCTTTTTCTCTATTCTGAACCTTTAAATGAGAATTAGTACGATAACTGCTCCAATTGAAAAGCTAAGATACTGCCACATTTTTTGATTTCGTACTTGTTCCTCTTCCGCAACTTTTTCCAGCAAATTCAGTTGTTTTTGAGTCAGCACAATATTTTTTATTTGTTCTTCTTTATCAGACCCGCCTAAACCATGGCCAAAAATAAATAATAATTCCTTCTCTTCTTCAGTTAAAGGAACTTCATGACAAAGAGCTGTTACTCCGGCTTCCCAAGCTTCAGTAGCAGTTACCCCCTTTTTTTCCTGTAAAACTGCAGCAGCTTTGACAAACAAAGGCCGGCAGTCTTTATTAATCTTTTTCCCTACCCTTTCCAAAGCTAAAGGTAATGGTGTAGAGGCATAATTAATTTCCGTTTCCAACAAAGCCAAGCCATTTTGCAAAAAACGAAAAAGCTCTGTCCTTTTTTTATAAATACGAGAAATTCTGGCTCCTATATAACCACAGCCACCTAAAATACAAAATGCGCCTAATATCTTTAACATACCTATCTCAACCTTTCCAAAGTTTTTCCGTCTAAGATCTTTTCAATTGTACCTACTCCTTCACGTCTGCTTAAAACAATAATCCTTTCAAAAAAACGCCAATTGATTAAACTTTGTAAATTTAATCTCTCTTTTATTTCCTCAAATCCACTGCCATGAACTGTAGTAATTACTTTTACTCCGGCTTGTAAGGCATTATACAGTGCATCTATATCTTCTTTCTTGCCAATTTCATCTGTTGCGATAAGCCCAGGTGACATTGATCTGATTAGCATCATCATTCCCTGAGCCTTGGGACAAGCATCCAACACATCTGTTCTCAAACCGATTTGAAACTGTGGTTCACCCTGATACATACCGGCAATTTCTGAACGCTCGTCTACTAAACCTACATTCATTCCCGGAAAATGCAGATCAGGTCTCCCATCACTAATTTGCCTGATAATATCACGTAACAAAGTTGTTTTACCACACTGAGGTGGTGAAATTATTAAGGTATGATAAACTTGTTCTCTTTTTACTAAATACGGTAATACCTCATCAGCACACCCTATTATTTGCCGGCCTATACGATAATTTATTCCGGAGAGCTCCTTCAAGGTTTTAATCTCCCCATGATCTAAAACTCCTCTGCCTACGAACCCAATTCGATGACCGCCGGGAATAGTAAGATACCCATTTTTAAATTCGTCTTCCCAAGCATAAAGGGAGTTCTGACTAAAGATTTGCACAGTTCTTTCCATTTCTTCCCGGGTAACTATGTAACCTTGCTCCAATTGTAAAGTGAATTTTTTTTGTGCAGTTACCGTCATTTCTTGAGTTCCCACCCGAAAAACAATCGGTCTATTCACTCTTAACCGGATTTCTTCAATCTCACCCACAAACGGCTGTAAACCTTCCACAACAAGTTCCTGTAATTGAGGAGACAAAGCCTGAAACCAGGTCAGTGAAGATACTGTTAAGGGTGATGTTTCTATTCCGGATAAATTTTCTTGAATTTTTTCTTTATTTATGTTTTTTATATTTTTATTAATAAAAACTTTAGCCATAAAACTTTCTCTCCTTATAAAAGAACTTGGACAATATAATATATTGTCCAAGTTCTATATTTATGCAAAAAAATAAAAGGAGTAAAAACTCCTCTTTAGAAAAAACTGTGGCAGGGGGGCGTGTGTCATGGGGACGTTTCTCCTGCCACATTTCATACGTGTTTCATCATCTTCAAAAATGTGGCAGGAGAAACGTCCCCATGACACTTAATGATTGTTTCAAGCTAAATATCACTTAAACGGCTCTAGCGCCCTATCCAAAATCCCATGTAAATAAGCAATCAAAACACCATAATTAACAATCGGTACTCCAGCCTCTATAGCTTGATTAATCCGATAAAGCATCGCCTTACGATTGAGCATACAACCGGCACAATGGATAATTAAATCATAATCCTGTACATTATCGGGAAAAGAATAACCACTGGAATGTTCGAAAACCAACTCTTTTCCTGTTTTCTGTTTTAACCAACGGGGAATCTTGACCGTACCGAGATCATCAGACTGGCGATGATGGGTACAGGCTTCCGCAATCAAAATTTTATCCCCGTCTTTAAGCTTACTAACAGCTTGAGCCCCTTTGACTAATTCCTTTAAATCACCTTTGTGTCGAGCAAAGAGGATTGAAAATGAGGTTAAAGGCACATCTTCCGGAATTTGCACTGACACCTTCCCAAACGCCTGAGAATCAGTAATTACTAAGCGTGGTTTTTTCCCTAAATTACTCAAAGTCTCTTTTACTTGGTCTTCCTTCGTCGCTATAGCCACAGCGTTATGGTCCAAAATATCCCGCAAGGTTTGCTGTTGCGGTAAAATCAATCTACCTTTAGGAGCGGATTCATCCAACGGAATAACCAAAACGACAAAATCACCCGGAGAAATTAAATCACCAATAATTGAAAATTTATTTTTATCTTCCGGCACAATCTTAATTAATGCCTCTTTTAACTCCTTCAACCCTTCTCCTGTATAAGTGCTGACACCTACTAGTTTTATACCTAATTTCTGGGCATATTTTTTTAACTTTACTTCACTTTCGGCAAGTAAATCTAACTTATTTATAACTCCTACCAGAGGTATCTTTTTCTCTTTTAATAGCTGCAAAATTTCGCGGTCAAAATCAGTAATCCCTGCTTGGGCATCACATACTAAAATAGCCACATCTGTTTTGTTTAGTACCTCTAACGTCTTCTCTTTTCTCAGCTCCCCTAATTCGCTTCGATCATCTAACCCTGCTGTATCAATAAGCACAACCGGACCAATAGGAGAAAGCTCCATTGCCTTATAGACTGGATCGGTTGTTGTTCCTTTTACATCTGAAACTAAGGCTATCTCTTGATCTGTCAAAGCATTGATCAGACTAGATTTTCCGGCATTAGTAATCCCGAATAAAGCTATATGAACTCGCTCAGCACGAGGCGTTTCATTCAAACTTACCATAATGTACTCCTTTATCATTCAATCGATTTTAAGATAAACTAATATACTATACTGTTTACTATAATTACACCATTTTTTATTATAACATACAAGTTTTTTTCCTTTTATACAAAAAATATATCCAAATGCAAAAGCCTTTGGACATATTTTGTGATATATTTTGCTAGTTTGTTAGCCATACCGTTCTTAATTTTTCTGTTTTTATTCTTCCTCTTGATCTTGAGCTTCCAGTTCCAAATTATCATCAGTTACATGGACAATCTTATCACAGTTAGGACAGCTAATTTCCAGGACATCATCGTCATCCAAAATCCCAGGTTCAATGTTGATTACACTAAAACAATGAGGACAGGCCACTTCTACATAATTGCCACAATCGCATTCTACGTCATCACACTCATCTTCATAATAATCATCATCTTCATCCTCATCATCGTCTTCGAACAGATAATCTCCATCGTCACCATATATATCATCTTCCAGGTCGCCTAAATCTTCATCAAGAGCTTCCAGATAACTTTCACACTCCGACTGATTAAGCAAAATTCTTTCAATAGACAAGGCCATTTCATCCAAAACTTCAATCACAGCCGTAAAAAGCTTACCTTCTTTACTTTCCTTATCTAAATTGATCCCTTCAGCAAGACCTTGCAAATAGGCAATTTTCTCCTTTAATCCGCTCACCTTTTTCCCTCCTTATAGCTTAATATATTATTATATCCTAAGCGCGACTGACATATTCCCCTGTACGCGTGTCAATAAGTAAAACATCCCCTTCATTAACGAAAAAGGGTACTTGAACAATCACACCAGTCTCTAATGTAGCCGGCTTACTTCCTCCAGACGCAGTATCTCCTTTTATTCCCGGCTCTGTGGCCACTACTTTTAATTCAACCTGTTTAGGAAGATCTACCCCTATAACTTCTCCTTGATAAAAGAGAATTCCCATAGTCATATTCTCTTTTAAATACTTAGGTGCCTCTTCCAGTTTTCCTTCAGGGATAGAGATTTGATCATATGTTTCAACATCCATAAAGACCCAACTATCCCCATCTTTATATAAGTACTGCATCTCTTTATGATCGATATGCGCCTTGGGAAATTTTTCTCCAGGACGAAATGTTTTTTCTACAACAGAGCCTGTTTTTAAGCTACGTAATTTACAACGTACAAAAGCTGCGCCCTTTCCAGGTTTTACATGCTGAAATTCTACAACTTGAACCACATCACCTTCTAATTCAAAAGTAATACCTGTTCGAAAATCAGTCGTTGAAATCATTTTATACCTCCTTAATTAATATAAAGTTCATGTTTTATTATACATTAAACACCTTTGGTGACTTTGTAAGTCTTTCACAGCCACCAGGTGTAATTACATACATATCTTCAAGGCGGATACCACCCCAACCAGAAATATAAATACCCGGTTCCACCGTAACAATCATTCCCGGTTCCAAAATTGTTTCATCACGAGGTGACAAACTAGGACCTTCATGGATTTCCAAACCAACACCATGCCCTAGACTATGCCCAAAATTTTCACCGTATCCTGCAGCTTCTATAACCCTGCGCGCAAGAGCATCTGCTTCGCGTGCTCTCATCCCCGGCTGCATTTTTTGAGCCACTTCTTCATGAGCTTTTAAAACAAGATTATATCTCTCCTTCTGTAGCTTATCCGGTTCTCCTAAAATCAAAGTTCTCGTTATGTCAGAATGATAACCCTGATATACAGTTCCAAAATCCAAAATAACAAGGTCTCCGGTTTGGATAGCACGAGTTGTTGCTACTCCATGAGGAAGTGCGGCACGATATCCGGAAGCAACAATGGTCTCAAAAGCATTTTTAGACCCGCCTAAACGACGCATAAAAAATTCTAACTCTAAGGCAATTTCACTTTCAGTTAATCCTGGACGAATAAGATCAAGAAGATGAAGAAAAGCTTTATCACTAATTTCTACAGCTTTTTTTAATAATTTAAGCTCACCTTCGTCTTTTATCTTTCTTAATTCAATACAATAATCTTTTTGAGGAAAAAAAGTCACTCCAGGAACTTCTTTTTTCAATCCTTCATATGTACTCAAAGTTATTTCATCTTCGTCTATGCCCACCTTTTTCAAATCATAAAACTGAAAAAGCTCAGCTAAAGTTTGAAAAAGAGAACTTTTCCAAAGGACAAGCTCAAACCCTTTAGCTTCACTTTCCGCTTGCTCTTGATAACGAAAATCTGTGATTAAAAAATCCTTCCCGCCGGAGCTTGTTATCACTAAACAAGCACTGGTTCCAGTAAAACCACTTAAATAATAACAATGAACAGGCTTAGTAATTAAGAACGCATCTAATTCTTTATCCTGAAGCCAATTTTTCATTTTAGCCAGTCTGGACAATAGTGGTTCCTCCTTGTAATAAATGAATTGCAGCATCTAAAGCTAAACGATAACCATATACACCAAACCCTACTATCTGTCCTTGCACCACATCAGCAAGCAATGACCGCTGACGGAAATCCTCACGACGATAAATATTACTGATATGTACCTCCACAGCCGGTACCTTAACCGCTAAAAGGGCATCCCTAATGGCAATACTGGTATGAGTATACGCTGCAGCATTAATTATAAGACAATCACAACCAACTGCCTGTTGTATTTTCTCCACGATGGCACCTTCATAATTTGACTGAAAGGTTTCTACTTCCAATCCTAATCTTTTTCCATAATCTGTCAATTGCCTGTTTAACTCTTCCAGGGTAATCTCTCCATACAATGACGGTTCCCTGCTCCCCAATAAGTTAAGATTAGGTCCGTGAATTATACAAACTTTAGACATAACACCAACACCTATCTCCATCCCATAAAATACATCTTGAATTTTATCATAGATAGCATAAATTTCCTAGTACCTAATCTTATTTTCCACTAATCATGAGCCCCTGAACTCTTACCGTAGGAGCCCCCTGCCCCACATAAAAAGTTAAATCATCGGCTACAGCATCAATACCCAGCAATAAACCCTGCAAATTTCCGGCAATAGCTACTCCTTTTACCGGTGTGGTCAATTCTCCATTTTCAATAAGTAATCCTGACGCACCTAAAGAAAAATCGCCGGAAATTGGGTTGGCTGTATGTAAACCCATCACTTCCGTAACATATAATCCTCTTTTTATTTCACCTATAAGCTCCTCTCGGGAAACTGTACCTTTATCAAAATAAAAATTAGTAGCACCCACCTCAGGCGTCGACTTAAAACTACTTCTTACCGCATTCCCGGTAGAAACCACGCCTAACTTACTTGCCGTATAAAGATTATGGAGAAAACCCAATAATTCACCATCTTGAACCAAAACTGTTTCTCCTGTTGGTACACCTTCACTGTCAAATGGTGAAGAACCCACCTGCCCGGGCAAAGCTCCATGGTCAATAATCCTCACTAAAGGGCTGGCTACTTTTTTCCCTTCTTTACCTGCCAAAAAAGAAGTTCCCTTTATTACCGCTTTACCGGAAAAAGCAGTCTGCAGTACCTCCAAAATACCGGTCATTACGTATGGCTCGAAAACAACCGGGAGTTTCGCTGAAGGCATTGATTTTGCTCCCAACATGCGCACAGCTTTTTCTGCTGCCTCTAAACCAACCTTTGTAGGATTTAACTCCTTATATTTAAGAGAAAAATTCATACTGAAACCCGTCTGAGCATCTTCACCCTCTTGACCGATGACCACTCCATATAAACCACAATAAGAACCCTGATAACTACAGACCAAACCGCGAGTATTATAAAGGGAGATTCGATATGAAGAATCCTGATATACAGCTTTCTCCACTTGTCTCACCCGGGAATCCGAAGCTAAAGCGGTTTTTTCCACCTCTTGAGCTAATGATATTTTCTCCTCCACAGTTTTCCGGATAATCTCTTCATCATAGAGATCCAACACCGGATAACTCTTTCCTAATGTTGCTACATCCCAGGCTGAATCCTCAGCCACCAAGCGCGAATTATAGATAGCTCTCTCCACCGTTTTGATTAAGGCTTTCTCTGATAAATCCGAACTATAAGCATATCCCAATCTTTGCTGAGAAATTACACGTAATCCAAAACCCCGTTCTTCGGAAAGTTTTAAGTTTTCAACCTTCTGTGACGCCACCTCAATCGTTAATTTCTGGGAGTCTAAAAGGAAAACTTCCGCTAATTCTGCCCCTTTTCTTTGGGCCATATCCAGCACTTTGGGAGCTACAGTTTCCATTGAATATTTCACTCCTTTTTCCTTATAAACGTCGAATTGTCTTTCCTTGAGTAGTTGAATCTCCACCGGTACCTCCCACAATCAACTCGCGCACAACCATGGTCGGCTGAGCATCCGAAACCGGAACTCCCTGTCCTTCCTTACCACAAATCCCAATGGTAAAACCAAGATCATTACCAACAATATCTACTAATCTTAAGGTTTCAGGACCATTACCTGTCAACGTTGCCCCTCTGACAGGATAAATTGCTTCACCGTCTTTAATCAGATAAGCTTCTGCCACGTCAAAAACATAATCACCATTAAGTGTATTAACCTGTCCGCCACCCATGGCCATAACCAATAATCCCTCTTTAGTATCTTTAATAATTTTTTCCGGATCTGTTTTTCCGGGAGCAATATAAGTGTTGCGCATCCTGGGAATAGGACGACTTTTATAGGATTCACGACGACCGTTTCCGGTTGAAGATACTTGATCTCGTTTTGCCGTTTTAAGGTCATACATATAATTCTCAAGTACTCCATCCCTAATCAAAACATTTTTCCTACAAGGCGTACCTTCATCATCATAACAAGAAGTACCGAATTTTCCTTTAAGTAACCCATCGTCAACAACCGTTATTAGTGGAGAAGCTACTTCCTGCCCTATCCTTCCGGCATAGACAGAAAGTCCTTTTTGTACAAGATCAGCCTCTAAACCATGCCCGCAAGCCTCATGAACCATAGTACCTCCGGCTTTTCCTGTCAAAACAACCGGCATTTTACCGGAAGGAGCAGGTTTAGCTGATAGCATTAAAATAGCTCTTTGAGCCGCTGTTTTCGCTAACTCGATTACATCATTTTCCTCTAATAATTCAAAACCTACACTTCCACCTAAAGATTGAAAACCTGTCTGAACAAGATCACCCTCTGCAGCTACTGCATGAACAGAAAGCCTGGTTCTTGTTCGCAGGTCTTCTACAAATACACCATCAGTATTAGCAATAGTAACTTTTTGTCTTGCATCACTATAATTAACCGTAACCTGTCGGATACGGTTATCTACACCTCTTGCTGCCTCATTAACTGTAAGTACGGATTGTACTTTTTCTTCTATCTCTATTTCGTGAGGCGGTTTCTTTATCTCCAGCTTTAATAAAGAAGGTGGTGTTTGGAACTCCTTTATTTCCAAGACCTCCTGACTTTTCCGTGCACCCTTTGCAGCTATTTCCGCAACTTCTAACAACCTAGAAAAAGATAAATCATTAGAATAAGCATATGAAGTGTTTTCCCCAGCAATAACCCTGATGCCTACTCCTTCATCAATACCGGAATTAATTCTTTCAATACGGTTTTCTTCACAACTAATACTTGATGATTCTTTTTGTTCCCAAAAAAGTTCAGCAAAATCAGCACCACTGTTCAAGGCTTTTTTAAGTATTTCCGAAATCTCTTTTTTTTCCATAGTCTAACCTCTTTTAAAAAATATCTATCTCCTATTACGTAACCTATCAAACTTTAATCAAAAATATACCTAACTATTAGATAGAATGACTGGGATTTTTACTCACAATTTCGATGGCCTTAACTACCTCAGCCAATATATCCGTTTTCTTTTGCTGTGAAAGAATATTCGTTTTCGTATAAACATACCCATTTTCACTTACAACATAAGTGGGTGGCAGCCTATTAGCCGCAAATGCTGCGATATCATAACGACAACGGTCACACTTACAAAAATCAGGATAGTCTGCTAAAACCTCTTCAATTACTTCCCAAATCCAATTTAAAGTATAATTAGTTAGTTCCAAAATAAAACCCTCCCATTTTTCTTTTAAAATAATGACCAATACCAAGATAATAATTCATCTTGAAAAAGAAAGATTGTAAAAAATCCTATCATTAAGAAAGGACCAAAAGGAATCGGATCCTTTCTGTTTTTTACTTTAGTTATTAATAAGATTATTCCAAGAATACCACCTAGTGTAGCACCTAAAAATATTGCTTGAAATATTCCGGGAAATCCCAACCAAAAACCCATAGCCGCACATAATTTGATATCACCACCCCCCATGCCGCCCCGACTGACCAATGCAAGTAAAAAGGGAATAGCGAAACCGACAAGCATTCCTATTAACCTTCCTTGCAAACTAATTTTCTCAGAAAAAAAATGAAAAAGAATGCCTGATAAAAATAAAACAACCACAACACTATCTAGAATTAAATAATGTTCCAGGTCAATAATCGTGATCACTAAAGAAACAGAAAAAACAAAGAGGGCTGCTATACCTTGTAGAGTAAGACCAAAAACAGAAATTATCCAGACCCAGCCCAAAGCATTTATTAACTCTACCAGAGGGTAGCGCCAATGTATTTTTTCGCCACAATACCGACATTTTCCTTTAAGCAAAAGATAACTTAAAGCTGGAATTAAATCTTTTACCTTTAACCTGGCTTGACAAGATGTACAATGAGATGGTGGAAAAATAATATTTTCTTCTCTGGGTAAACGATAGATACAAACATTAAGAAAGCTTCCGCAAACAAGACCGAAAAGAAAAGTGTATAGTAGTACAAATGCTGATGTCACTAAAATCACTCCTCATATACTGTAAATAATTGAGCAAAATATTTCTCTTTTTAATAACGTTCATAAAAATTTACTAAGCGAGCAAAACTATCTCTATCGTTTGTATAATTCATCGCTACATCAACACTTACAATTTTACTTTTTACTAATTCACATAAAGAAGCATCCATTGTCCTCATACCCCAGCGAGTACCTGTCTGTAATACCGTAGGAATTTGATGAGTTTTTCCTTCGCGAATTAAATTGCGAATAGCAGGTATGCTGATCATTATCTCTGAAGCTAAGACCATTCCTTTTCCATCTGCCCTTGGTAATAATTGTTGAGTGATGATTCCTTGTAACGTACTGGCTAATTGAACTTTAATCTGTTCCTGTTGATTTGGAGGGAAAATATCAATAATTCTGTCTATAGACTGAGCTGCACTATTTGTATGTAATGTGGCCAAAACTAAATGTCCTGTTTCCGCAGCCGTAATAGCTGTAGAAATTGTTTCTAAATCACGGAGTTCCCCAATTAAAATCACATCCGGATCTTGCCGTAAACAAGCACGTAACGCCCCGGCAAAAGTCGCTGTATCACTTCCCACTTCTCTTTGATCAACAATGCTCTTTTTATGTTGATAAAGATATTCAATCGGATCCTCTATAGTGATAATGTGTTTTTCACATTCCATATTTACTTTATTGATTAAAGCCGCTAGAGTAGTAGACTTTCCGCTTCCTGTCGTACCGGTAACCAAAATCAGACCATTCTTCTTTTCCATAAGATTGACAATAGCTTCCGGCACACCTAAACTTTCTAACGGAGGAATTTCATAAGGAACAGGCCTAATAGCTAAGCTTGGACAGCCCCGTTGACGATAGACATTAACCCTAAAGCGACCTACACCCGAAAGGGAATAAGAAAAATCCAATTCCCCTTTTTTCCTCCATATTAACTGTTGTTCTTCATCCATAATCTCTCTGATAATATTCATAATATCTTCTCGGTTTAAAATTTTTAATTGTTCATTATCATCAATATTTTGATGTCTAAGTTTGCCATTTATACGAAATGCAGGTTTCGTACCTACGGAAAGATGGATATCCGAAGCACCTAGCTCTACAGCCATATTCAATATTTTATTAGCATCCAACTCCTAATCCCTCCCTTACTTTTCCATTATTAAAATATTCGACTTTTTTCTGTAAATCCCTTTTCTTGCTATTTTATAAGTAAAAAAGGCAAAAATAAAAGCACCTCAGTGTTAGATATTTATTATCTCACATCTAAGGTGCACTTGATTTTAACACCAGTTTTCGATTTGTTGTACCTTTATTGGCTCCTGCCAATATTCTTCTAAAAAGGCGATTATTCTCTCAATAATTTCCCGAAAATCCAAATCAGAAGTATCTATATAAAGATCAGCTTGCTTATATAATTCTTCCCGTTCTTTCATTAATTTTATTATCGTTTCATATAGATTTCCTTTTTTTAATAAAGGACGATTGTTTCTCCTTTTAACACGCTCATAAATTATTTCCGGTCTGGCCGTAAGGCAAATAACCACACCTTTTTCTGCCAAAAAATCGATGTTTTGCTGATTAAGAATAATACCTCCACCGGTAGCAATAATACAGTTGTCTTTTTTCATTAAACGTTGAATAGCTAAATTTTCTTCTGAACGAAACCTCACCTCTCCATACTTATTAAACAATTGAGAAATGGTCATTCCCGTAACCGCTTCAACTTCTTGATCTGTATCATAAAAAGATTTACCCAATATAGCTGCCAATCTTTTTCCCACAGCAGTTTTTCCTGTTCCCATAAATCCTATTAAAATAATATTTGTTTTCATATTTTTCACCTGCCTTAAATACTATACCGATCCCTAAAATTATAATAAGCCTCTTCTTCTAGCTTTAAACATTTATCTTATAAAAATTTTCTCCTTTTTTTCCCATTTATATAATCTATCTTTTTTTCTTCGTGAATAATTAATAATTATCACGAAAAGTGAAAAAATTGTCAATAAAAACTCTCTACATACTTTAATGTCTAAACAAAGTTTCTAACAGCCGGAAAAACTTCGTAACAAAAAATTCTCTTTGAGAAATAGGCGGCACCAAAATTGTATAACAACCTACGCGATTACCCCCCAAAATATCCGTAAATATTTGGTCGCCAATAACCAAAACCTGTTCATTCTTTAAATTCATTAACTCTAAAGCCTTTAAAAATGATGCTTTTCTCGGTTTTAATGCCGGGGCTAGATAAGAAATAGCATACTTTTGAGCAATTGCCTCTGTTCTGTTTCGTTTGGCATTTGACAATAAAAATATTTTGTATTTTAAATCCAGTGCCTCTTTAAGAAAAACATGAGCCTCTTGGCTTAACTCCATTTCATTCCACGGAGTTATTGTATTATCAAGATCTAAAATTATTCCTCTTTTTCCCGTTTCCCAATATTTCTTAAGATTAATCTCACTTAAAGATTTAACAACTAAAGCAGGATTTAAGATGTTCATATCCATCTCCTAATCTTTCCCTATTCATAGTTTAACATAAATTTTTCAGAAAATCATTCCGCAATTATTTGTCTTTACTAAACCCAACTAATAATATATAATTTAAGTGAACTAATATCTTTCCTTTATATAAATTATATCAAACCAATTTTTATTTCTTCCTCGACCTCAATAAAGGGGTCTCTTTTTTTATATATTTTAATCATTTTAAATCTTTAATTAGCTTTTCTAACGCTCTCTTCTCAATGCGCGAAACATATGAGCGGGATATCCCTAACATTTTGGCAATTTCCCGCTGCGTCTTACGTAATCCATTGATTAGCCCAAATCGCATTTCTAATACCTTTCTTTCCCGATTACTCAAATGTTTGATCTTCGCTAAAGTTTGTTGAAACTCTACGTTAGTTTGCACTACATCAGGAACAATGTCCGGATGGGTACCCAATACATCAATTAAACTGATTTCATTTCCTTCTTTATCTACACCAATGGGCTCATAAAGGGAAACCTCACCTTTATTTTTTTTGGTTGCTCTTAAATGCATTAATATTTCATTTTCGATACAGCGTGCGGCGTATGTTGCTAGCTTTGTGCCCTTACCTATATCAAAAGTATTAATCGCCTTGATTAAACCAATGGTACCTATGGAAATTATATCATCCTTATCATCACCCATACCCTCAAACTTTTTGGCGATGTGAGCGACCAATCTTAAATTATGTTCGATTAAAACATTTCTGGCATTAAGATCACCTGTTTGCTGCACTTTATCAAGGTAGAAACTTTCTTCTTTTTCGGAAAGTGGATGAGGAAAAGCATTATTATTTAAAAAATATGCTAGCAGTAACAAGCTATTAACTAAAGTTATCACAGTAATAATTAAAGTTCCTAATCCCATTACAGCTTCACCTCCATTTTTACAGTCATTCTTAATAATATGGCGGTGAAATTAGTAATGTGCCTGAACATAAAAAATTTAATTATTACTGGTAAATTTGTAAAAATATTTATAACATAACTTTCCCATAATTACAAAAGATATGATTAGAATTTTAAATTATATTAAAGGAGGTTAAAAAATGGCAAGAAACACTAACAAACCTGCAGTAGAAGGTGCAAAAAATTTCTTAAACAATATGAAATATGAAATGGCTGGAGAGTTAGGAATTAGCAACTATGCAAATATTGATAAAGGTAGTTTGACCTCTAGACAAAATGGTTATATAGGTGGTTATATGACCAGAAAACTAGTCCAGTTTGCCGAAGAACAACTCAAAAATCAGCAGTAACCTATAGCATATTGAAAGAAAAAACCGTAGTAGTTTTATAAACTATACGGTTTTTAATTTTTTGAGATAGCATAATAACAAACGAGCAATATATCCTGTAATCAAACCTGTAGGTATTCCCGCTAACAATAAAACAGGCAAATAATAAAAAATATATGGAGTTTGAATTAAAAAAGATGCTGTTATTAATTGCCCGACATTGTGCGAAACTGCTCCAACCATACTTACCCCAATAATACTTAGTGCAGACATAGTTCTAATTAATAACCCCATCATTATAGTACTTAAAATCGCCCCGGAAAGACTAAGCATGAAACTTATCGACAAAAAGGTGCCGGCCATTAATGAAGCAAAAATCACACGCAATAGAGCTACTGCAAACCCTTCTTTAAAACCATAGACATAAAGTACCAATAAAGTAACGATATTGGCAAGACCCAACTTAACCCCAGGCAGAGGAAAGGGATTAGGCAAAAGTGTTTCCAAAAAACCTAGGGCGGTAGCTAAAGTTACAAAGAGAGAAAAAAATACTAATTTTCGCGTTTTATTCATCAATAATTCACCTTTTTATCCTGTGATGGCATCAACGGGAGCTTCTTTATCAAGATAGATTACAATCTCATTAGGTACACAAACTATTGTCTGCCATGGACTGTCTATCCAGCCCTGATTAACACAAATCTGGTCCGGGCAAGGAGCTTCTAACATTCTTACCTTTAGTTCTTTTATTTCCACAATAGCCTTGCCCTTTTTGCCTTCAACAATAAACCTCTCTTGAGAAGTCCCCTTTTGCAAAGGAATCGTTTGGATAATCTCACCACTAACTTTAATTACCACTCGACTTTGCGGATTAGGTTGGTAGAAAAAAAACTGACTGCAAACAAATAAAAATACCCCTATTAATAATAATGCCAAAAATAATTGACGATCAGTTTTGGTCATAACTATATCCCTCTCCCGACCTATACTCAAACTTTTCTCGGAGACCAGGGCTGCACATAATTTTCTTATCTGTAGTAATAATTATTACTTCCACATTATTTAATCTTGATACTAGCTCTAATGCTTGTTGTGGTTCTAAAAGAAATAAAGATGTGGAAAGAAGGTCAGCCTGACCGGAATCAAGGGCTACTACCGTTACACTCATATTCTTTCCGGCAGGATAACCTGTCCGGGCGGACAGCAGATGATGATAAGATTTCCCTTTTATTTCAACAATGCGATTATAGTCACCTGAAGTTACGGCTGCCTCGTTATTTAAAGATAATACACCAATCAAGTTCGAGGGATTACGCGGATCCTGAACACCTATTTTCCAAGCGTTATTATTGTCTTTTTTCCCAATAACTCTAATATTCCCTCCGGCATTAATCAGAGCTTTTTCTACACCTGCTTCAATCATTACCTGAGCTGCTTTTTCCACAGCATAACCTTTAGCCACTGCTCCTAAATCAAGACTCATTCCTTTTTGACTTAAAAAAGCAGTTTGCTTCTCTTCATCTAAAATTAACTTTCTGCTATCCACTAACGCCAAAGTCTCTTGTATTTCAACAATTGTAGGCACTTTTTGGGTTTCACGTCCAAACCCCCATAGGTCCATCAATGGACCAATCGTCACATCAAATTCACCTTCTGTAAGTTCATAATAATCCTGAGCTATTTGCAACATTTTAAAAACATCCTCATCAACTGAAACCGGACTAATTCCTGCATTTTCGTTAATTTTAACAACATCACTTTGCTCATAAGCAATAGTACCGGGAGAAGGAAACCTATCCGTCAAATCAGCAACCCGCCTAATTTCTTTAAATGCTTTTTCCGTAACCTGTTGCAAAAAGTCAGTATCAGTACCATAAGTACTAATACTGACTAAAGTATCCATTAAAAATTGCTCACTCGTCAATTGGCGTTCCTGATTTTGTAAAAAGAAGAAAACCCCTGCCAATAGTAGCAAAACTGAAAAAATACCTACTCCTAATTTAAGATAGAATTTATTCATCAATACACTCCTATCTTAGTACCATCACCGGCAAATACTTAATGACAAAGACCACACTGTTGACATCCTGTAGGATTTTGACCCATAGTTATATCTTTATTCTGCGCACATGTAGCATTCAAAGGCAATATTTTTTCAATAACCTTGGTCGGACACTTTGCTACACAAATTCCGCAATTAGTACACTTCTCATAATCGATTACAGCTATACTACCATTAGCATCTGCAACTACGCTTATAGCCTTTTCCGGACAATTCTTTTCACAAATTTTACACTTAATACACGCAACTGTACAAGCTTCTTTAGCAGTTTTCCCTTTTTCTTTATTACTACAACGAACGTGTACAAGTTTAGTAGCTTCCACAAGTTTTAAAACGTGTTGCGGACAATTATTCACACAAGCACCACAGCCGGTACACAAATCATAATCAATCACCGGCAATTGATCGGGTCCCATCTCAATGGCATTAAAGGGACAGGTCTGGACGCAGCTACCAAAGCCTATACAGCCAAAGCTACAAGTTTTGGGACCCTTAAACATAGTCGCAGCTACATGACAATCTTGCAACCCCTCATAGACATAATTAAGGGCAGCCCTATCTTTTCCTCCGTTACAAAAAAGCTGCACAACCTTACGTTGCTTAGTATCCCCCGCATCAACACCCATGATCGCTGCAATCTTTTGACGTACCTCCTCTTTTCCAGGCGCACAAATATCTATGGGAGCCGTACCCGCCACAATGGCTTCAGCATATCCGTTACAACCGGGAAATCCACATCCACCGCAATTAGCACCGGGTAAAACTTCTGTAATTGCCTCAACCCTTGGATCGACTTCAACAGCGAATTTTTTTTCAGCTACACCAAGTATTATTCCGAAAACTGCTCCCAGAACAGCCAAACTTATAACAGCATAAATCATCATGTTCTACCTCCGTACTTTTTATAAAAGACCGGTAAATCCCAAAAACGAAATGGACATTAAAGCCGCTGTAATCAGAGCTATCGGCAATCCATTCAGACTCATAGGAACATCAGCTTCTTCCAACCTTTCTCTAATCCCCGCGAAGATAATCAAAGCTAATGTAAAACCAATCCCGTTACCTATACTATTAGCAAGTGTTTGCATAAAAGTATATGATTTTTGAATATTAATAATCGCTACACCCAACACAGCACAATTAGTAGTAATCAAAGGAAGATATACACCAAGTGCTTTATAAAGGTCTGGAGTATTTTTTTTCATTACCATTTCCACAAACTGTACCAAAGCTGCAATAACCAAAATAAAGGCTATAGTCTGTAGATAACCAATTCCTAGCTTATCTAAAACAAATATTTGCACAACCCAAGTAATTAAGGAAGACAGTGTTAAAACAAAAATTACCGCAGCTCCCATTCCTATAGCAGAGGAAAGTTTTTTGGAAACACCTAAAAAGGGGCATACACCTAAAAACTGTGACAAAACTATATTATTAATTAAAACGGCACTGATAATAATTAAAATCATTTCACGCATTGATATGTCCTCCTTCCTTAATTACTACTAAACGGCTGAGCAACTTGCTGTTCAGTAATTCTTACCTTGAAATCACTACTTTTTTTAGCTTTCCTGTTTTGCATCATATTAATAAAAGCTAAAGTACATCCTAAAGTGAGAAACGCTCCGGGAGGAAGAATCATAATTAAGGCTGATTGTGCCGAAGCAGACATAACAGGATAACCTAAAAATGTACCCGCACCTAACACTTCTCTAATGGTTGCAACAATTGTCAAAGCTAAAGTATAACCAATTCCCATACCGATACCATCTACAAAAGAAGGAATAATACTGTTTTTGTTAGCAAAGGCTTCAGCGCGCCCAAGAATAATACAGTTAACTACAATTAAAGGAATGAATATCCCTAAACTTTCAAACAAGTCGGGCAGATATGCATGCATAACCATTTCTGTTACTGTCACAAAAGAAGCAATAATTACAATATAACATGGAATACGAATACTATCGGGAATTAATTTGCGTAAAGCCGAGATTACAATATTAGAAGCTATAAGCACACTGGTAAAAGCTACCCCCATGCCAAGAGCATTATTAACCGAGGTTGTAATCGCCAGAGCAGGACACATTCCTAAAACAAGACGGAAAAGTGGGTTTTCTCGCACTATCCCTTTACTAAATTCCTGAAACAAGTTCATAGCAATAATTTACCTCCTCTATTCAATAATCAATTACTCTATAAAATTATCGAGAAAATGTTGTCTCGCCGCATTGACACCTTCAGTTACTGCTTTAGAAGTTATTGTCGCCGAGGTAATCGCCAAAATCTGATTGTCTCCCACAGGCTCTTTCGTAACTACTTCTAACACGCTCTCCGCACTTTTCCCTTTATAACGATCGGTAAAGAAACTTTTCTGCGCATTAGTACCAAGTCCGGGGGTCTCCGTTTGGCTCAACACTTTAATAGCTGTAATTTCTTTCTTGGCAATATCCATACCGACTAATAATTGAATAACGCCACTATAGCCAACAGGCTCAGCCATATAGATAACCCCTACCGGATTATTCTCTTGATAAACAACATTTACTTCCGTCAAAATCGAATCAGAATTACCGCCAAGATACGTATTACTCTCATCCTTAACTTCACCCGTGCCCGGATAAACTTCCTGGAAGCTAGCTAACTTTTCCTTCTCTATCTGCTCTTGAATTATCGGATAAGTAATCCCATTAACATAAGAGATAGACAAACCCGCAATACCTGCAACAATACACAAAAACAAACCCAGTTTCAGTATATTACGCATGTTTACTTACACCTCCAAATACACGAGCTTTTGTATAGCGATCAATAAGAGGAGTAATCATATTCATTAATAAAATTGAATAGCATACGCCTTCAGGATATCCACCCATTAAACGTATGATTACTGTTAAAAGACCACAACCTATTCCAAAAATAATCTTTCCTTTTTTGGTAATCGGACTGGTAACCCAATCTGTAGCCATAAAAAAGGCACCCAAAAGCAATCCGCCGCTCAAAAGATGAAATAACGGATACCAAAGCCCTTCTCCTATAACAAAACCCACAATCAAAGTGAAAACAAAGACTGTACCGAGATAAGAAAAGGGAATACGCCAATCGATATGACCTTTATATAATAAATAAATGCCACCAAGAATTAACGCCACAGCAGATGTTTCACCTAAACTTCCTCCCACATTACCGATAAATAAATTCCACAAAGAAGGAAGTTGTTCGGCAATTACCCCTTGTTTTAACATTCCTAACGGAGTCGCCGTCGTAACCCCGTCAAGTGGAGCTACCCAACTAGTCATCGCTACCGGCCAAGAAGCTAAAAGTACAGCTCTCCCAATCAAAGCCGGGTTAAAAATATTATTACCTAATCCGCCAAACATCTGTTTACCAATTATAATCGCTACAACCGCGCCGATTGCGGCCATCCATAAAGGCAAGGTCGAGGGAAGACAAAAAGCCAACAATAAGCCGGTAACTACAGCACTGCCATCATCTATCGTTACTTCCCTCTTCATAATCTTTTGTGCTACCGCTTCACTTAAAACCGCCGCAAGAATACAGGTAATTATAACTTTCGCCGCTGCCCAGCCGAAAAAATATAATGAAGCAATTAAAGCAGGTATAAGTGCAATTAAAACATCACGCATTGCTTTAGCAACACTATTACCATTATGAAGATGTGGTGAGGAAGAAACGATTAATAAATTTTCTCGGTTATTCATCATTTTTTACCTCCGTTATTATTAGCATTAGCTTTAGCCTTTGCCGCAGCACGGGCTGCACCAATAGCCTGTTTTGCCCGTCTAGCATACTGTACAAGAGGAATCCTCGCCGGGCAAACAAAGACACAAGAGCCGCATTCTATACAACTCATCGCATTGTTTTTTTCTGCTTCCTCCCACAGGCCACGTTTCGCCAGCTTGGTAATGGTAGTTGGCTCTAAAAACAGTGGACAAGCCTCAATACATTTACCACAACGAACACAATTAGTTTCCCGTACTTTTTTCCGACTTGTTTTTTTCAATACAACAATACCGGAACTACCTTTAGTTACAGGAACATCTGCCGAATAAACTGCTTTCCCCATCATTAAACCGCCGGCAATAATTTTCTCGATTTCTTCGGTAAATCCGCCACTTTGTTCAATTAAATCACTAAAAAGCGTTCCTAAACGTACCAAATAATTAGCCGGGTTTTTGATTCCGTCACCACTTAAGGTTACCACACGTTCGATTAAAGGAATCCCTAATTCAACCGCGTCGGCTATGGCCACTGCAGTTCCAACATTATTAACAATTACTCCTACATCTAAAGGCAATCCCCCTACAGGAACCTCTCTCTGTGTGCAAGCATAAATCAAATGCTTTTCGGAGCCTTGTGGATATTTTTCCTTTAAAACTTGTACTCTGATATTTGGTTCTGCAGCTACAACTTTTTCCATTAAGGCAATAGCATCAGGTTTATTTTCCTCAATGGCAATAATTCCTTGCTGACAATCAGTGCACTTCATAATATATCGTAATCCCGCTACCACTCGGTCAGCCTTTTCCAACATCAAACGATGATCCGCAGTGATATAAGGCTCGCATTCCACGCCATTTAAGATAATATATTCCGCCTTTTTTCCTTCCACCGGAGCGAACTTAACGTGTGTCGGAAATGTCGCTCCGCCTAAACCAACTATTCCAGCCTCAAAGACAATATTTCTAATTTCTTCAGGACTTAGCTTTTCAGGATGTGGATTAGGTTTAACTGTCTCTGCCCACTCTTCTTTACCATCATTTTCAATAATAATGCAATCAACAAAATTGCCACCTGGATGTTGCCTCTTTTCAATGGCTACAACTTTACCACTGACACTGGCATAAATAGGTGAGGTGACAAAACCTTTTCCTGCAGCAATCTTTTGTCCTTTTTTTACCTCTGTACCTACTTCAACCAAAGGTGTACAAGGTGCCCCGATATGTTGTGAAACAGGTAAATACACCTTATCAGGAATGTTTGCTGGAATTATGGGTAATCCTTGCGTACTCTCCTTATACCCGGGCAGATGAATTCCACCCCTAAAGGTACTCGTGTTCATTCTCCTTCACTCCTAATATTAATAATAGTGTGGTAATTGATTATATAGTAGTTATATGTTCATATTATAACTACTATTGAAGCTATTTTCAATCAACATCTTCCATTCTACACCAATAATTTAATTAATTAAATAACTATTTAATATTCTATCCGCTATTTTTCTATATACTGGAGCTGCTGCATTTCCCCCACTAAGTCCAACCGAAGAACCTTGTTTTTTTTCTTCTACCATAACAACAATAGCTAAACGAGGATTTTCCAATGGAGAAACCCCCGCAAACCAAGCAATAACCTTACCCGCTTCATTAACTTGAGCCGTCCCTGTTTTTCCTGCCGTACCATGCCCTTCCAACCAAGCCTGTTGACCGGTCCCTTCTCGAGTAACTTCGGCTAAAGCTTTTATTAAAAATGCACAAGTTTCAGCTTTTAAGATTTGTTCAGGTCTTTTAACGGGAAATTCCTGAATCACATCTCCTTGATAATTACGGATTTGCGACACAATTCGCCAAGGAGAATAAAAACCTTTCCGTCCAATTGTCGCATATAAATTAGCAATTTGCAAAGGGCTCACTAAAACCCCTTGCTGTCCAATCGAGGCATTCCCTAACAAAGCCGGGGGCGATTGATTGTTTATCTTTACATTAAAGCCTAGTTTTTGAGCATACTCAATAAATCCTGCATTTCCCAAACGTAACCCTAAATGAATAAAAGTGCTATTACAAGACTTAACAATAGCTTCCTTAAGGGTGATTTCTCCGTGTTCTCGTAAGCAAGTTATTTCCGTTTGATCAGGGAAAGTATATTTACCGGTACAGGTGAATTTTTCTTCTGGAGAAACCAACTTCTTTTCTAACACACCCGCCGCAACTACCATTTTAAAAACAGAACCGGGATAAAAAGCAACCCTGTCTGTACGATCAAGCAGTTCATCAATCCCAGAAAGATATTGCTCTACTTTATTTTGGTTAAAATCCGGTCTACTGGCTAAAGCCAGAACATCTCCACTGGGAATATCAATTACGACAACAGCTCCTCGCTTAATTTCACGGTCAATTTCTTCTTCAACAATTTCCTGAAAGCGTCTGTCTAAAGTCAAAACTAAATGATTTCGCCATAAATCAGCTTCCTGGTTGATTATTTTATACCCTAATCCTTCCAACAGTTTACCATTGGCATCCTGAAAACCGACAATCTTATTTTCAGGCTGTGAACCCCTTAAAACCTCTTCATATTTACCTTCTAACCCTGCCACGCCAATCCTATCTGTTAAATGATACGCAGTAGCTAAAAAGCTGTTTGTGTCTACAGTTTTCTTAGACCGAACCAATTCCTTCCACTGCTGAGAATCTATACTATTTAAATAGCCAATCACATGTTTAGCTACAGAATTTGGGCCATATCTTGTTTTTACCGGGATAATCGCAACTCCGGCAATCTTATGGTCTTGATACTTTTGCACTTCCTCGGCAGTTAAATTAACTTTTAAAATTAAAGGGGTACGATAACCATAGTGTTCCTGACTGCGACGAATTTTTTTCTTAAATTCATCGACCGGGATTCCCAGTACTTCTTCTAATTTTTTACCGGTCACTTCTAGGTTTTTTATCCCTCCCGGAAAAGCAACCAATGTAGGTCTAATCCCGCTATCGGTTAAAGAAAGCAAATTTCTGTCTAATATTTCACCACGATAATATTCTTCGGCAGAAAGATACTGACTTCGATAGTTCAAAGATTTTTGGGCTAACTCCCGACCCGAATAAGGACCATTATAAACCTGTAGATAAAAAGCCCTACCGGCGACTATAAAAAATAAAACCATAAAAGTAAACATGATTATAATAATCCGCTTACGCATAAAAAACCCCCCCCGACCTTAGCCTTGCCAGGAGGATTTCTTTCTAATCACATAAATTTATTTTACCGTTACTGTTATCTCTTTAGCATTATCCCAATCATAGCCACCATTTGGGACAATAGTTAAATGTACTATCCCTGGTTTTTGAGCTGTATAGACTTTCTCGGCAGTAAAATCAAGTATATCCACAAAGGAGGGGTCATCGCCGCCCTGCATAATCCTCTCTGCTAAATCTAATTGATCATCACGAATCAATAGCAACCGTTGCCCCACATTTAATTCAACAGCTTCCTTACTTACTGTTAAAGGTCCCTTTTTACTCATGGCGTAGTGTATAACCACATCGTTTTTGTTGACTTCCGGAATCTCGTAAATCTGTTTACCAATAAACTTACTGCCACTCCATTTATACTCTTTAGAAATCCCCATTGCGCTAATGATAATCCGATCTGACTGAACTTTCATATTTGCTTGAGGAAGATCTTGTAAACTAAAATAATTTTTAATTACTTTTTCCTTCGGATCATAACCTAAGATATGGGTAGATAAAGAATTGTAATCTGAGGCATAAAAATTATAGCTTACCACAACCTGAGATAACTTGTTATTAATAAGTTGAGCAGTTTTTATATCCATAACCTTGTCAAAACTCAATTGATAGTCATAATTATCAAAAGTTTTCATATAAAGCTTTTTATAACTTGGCTCGTCTTTCTGCAAAATAATAACTCCTATCTTTTCATCATTATCACGATAACCCAATAAAAGTTCTGCTTGTCCGTCCCCGGTTAAGTCGATTTCTAGCCAATCCCTTTTTTGCTCTGTTAAATTTGTTAGTTTTAATAATTCAATCTCTGCAGGCAGAATTTCTTTCAGCTGTGAAAGTACCCCAAGCTCAGAATTGTCTACCTCCACCTTCTCTATTACTGCCGGAGTCTTCATTGTTTGTATAGGATCAGTAACATTACAAGCAATTAAAGAAAACATGAAAACAATACTCACAATTACTAAAATACCAACTAACCCTTTGCGCACCTTTAACACTCCTTCATTAACTTAGATGTTATGAACACACTAATGATAAAAATTGTTGCCACCAGAATCAAACCAAAAACAAGCAACTGTAATATTAGCTTATAGATAACCTGATAAGTCTGTTCTAGTGAGGTAGTAAAGCGCATGGCTCCTACAATCATACCATTACTGGTTAAAGGCACCGTATAAGCATATATTTTTTCTCCGGAATCAGCTTGGCGTCCTTTATATTCACTGTTTTTGCCGGTAAGAGCTATCTTAACATCTTCATAATCTAAATTCTTCTTTTCCTTTATTCCTAAAGAATCAGCGATTACGTTTCCATTCTTATCGGTTATTTGCAGCTGATAAGATCTTTCAGCAAATAAATCTATTATTTGTTTGGAATTACTATAAATATCACCAAAATCTAAAAAATTGTTATAAAATCTACCGGCAAGTGCTGCCTTATTTTTCAAAGCACTGCTAACACTATTTAAATAATACTGATGAATATTTCCTATTATAAAGATTTCAAAAATTAGGACAGTCAAAAAAGAGATTAACAAATATGTACACAGTAATTTTCTTCTTGTTCCAACCGCCATCTATGTACACCCTCCCCTAAAATTCTAGAGCTTTAACTTTACTATATCTTTACATTACCATAAAACTATGCTAACATAAAGAGCACGTGTTAAAGAGTTGCAAAGAAAAACCTGATTTGACCTCTTATTTATAAAAAGATTGGTCAAAGGGTATTCGAAATTAACTTTTTGATCAGTCTATAAGTAAAGGAGGTTTTAAAATGCAAGGTAAAGTAAAATGGTTTAATGCAGAAAAAGGTTTTGGTTTCATTGAGTCAGATGAAGGCGGAGATGTTTTCGTTCATTTTTCCGCTATCCAGTCTGAAGGCTTTAAAACTCTTGAAGAAGGTCAAGAAGTAACCTTTGACGTAGTTCAAGGCAGTCGTGGTCCACAAGCCGAAAATGTTGTACGCAAATAATTAAACCTAAAACTAAGAGAGTGTCTGGAAGTTATCCTTCCAGACACTCTTTTTATTTGCTTTTAAAGACATACTGTAACTGATCTAGTCAAGCTATCATATATTAATAATATATTTCTGCAAGTTAAGGAAGTGAAAATTAGATGGCTCAACAAACAAGCTTTCTTTATTTAAATAACCTGATGCGCATGCTCTGGGAACAGCACGCCGCTTGGACAAGAATGACAATCATCAGCATAGCCGAAGGCCTAGCCGATGAAGAACTTACTACACAAAGACTACTGCGCAATCCCGGAGATATAGCGGCCGTTTTTCAGTGTTATTATGGAAATCAAATCGCCGAGTGCTTGAAAAATTTATTGACAGATCATTTAGTACTAGCAGCACAACTTGTTAAGGCATCCAAAACCGGTGATACAACTGCAGCAGCAGATATCGAGAGGAAATGGTACGCCAATGGTGAACAAATTGCCACTTTTCTCTCCCGTATTAATTCTTTTTGGTCAAGGGAAGTTATGAGCAATATGTGGCGCATCCACTTAGACCAGGTCAAGGCACAAGCTGTGGCCAGACTAAATAAAGATTATGCATCAGATATACATTTCTACGACATAGGCGAATTACATCTACTCCATATGGCCGATCTATTAACACAAGGCATTGTAAGACAATTCCCGCAATGTTTCGCCACAAGATAGAAGATTCTAGACATCCTCAGTAACACTTTCACGGTACATGCAATATTATAAATTATCCAAGCTTTTAATTTTTAATATGAACTTATGGAAAGGAAGATTAACATGGCCAAGATAAACAAAACAAACGAAGCCTATGTAGAAGATGCAGATTTAACAATTTTAGCAGATTTACTATCATATTTTATAAAATCCTTGCTGCCCCAAATTCATTAAATTTAAAATTATCGCTTCCACAGTAATTATCATTAACGATAATGCCGAATGTGAAGACGACTAAAAATTTATCGTAATAGATATAGAACGGAGTACTCCGAAATGCAAAACTTCGGGGTACTCCGTTTTTGATAACTAAATAAGTCCTAGCTTTAAGATTCTGTTTCTTCCTTGGTCAGCATAAATCTGGCCTTTGCTTCTGCTGCCAATTCTCCGTCCTCTAGTATAGCTCTGGACTCTATATCCACGATCGGTCCTTTTTGCTTGACAATCCAAGCCTCAAACCTAACCGGTCTTAACACAGGAATCTTTTTTCTGAAACGCACCTCTAAACGACTGGTAAATCCGAATTTCCCTAATGCTGCCACACACTGAGACATCGTATCATCAAATACAGTACTGGTAATCCCACCATGAAGAATGCCGGGATAACCTTGATAAATTTCCGGTGGAACAAAAGTTGTACTAATGATCTCGCCCTCTTGTACAAATTTCAGTTTCAAACCGGCCGGATTCTGTTCTCCACAACCAAAACATTGATGATCATATTTAAACTGCATTTTCCAAACCCCTTTGCAAAAATTGCTCAATTCTCTCAAATACCAACTGTCGCTCTACCCCTAAAGTAATCACATGTCCGGATTTTTCCAACCAAATAAGCTCCTTTTCTTTACTACCAAGATGATCATAGATATATTCCGCACTCTGAGGATTGACCAAAGTGTCATCTTGGGATTGAAGGATTAAAGCTGAGGCTTTAATCTCGCCTAATTCCTCCTTAACCAAGTCAATTAACTCGAGTAACGAGCTAAGTGCTTTTAATGGTATAGCATCATAGGAAAAACGTCCTTCCGCCAGGATGTGTGCTTCAGCTTCCGGAGTACGTTCCTTCACATAATATTCAAACTCATATTCGTCTATTTTATAGACCCTCTCATCAAGCAAAAAAATGGGGGCACTTAAAGAAACAAACCCTCGAACCTGATGCTGAGCCGCCAAATGCATAGCAAGTACACCTCCCATGGATAACCCCATAGGAATAACAAGTCGATAACTTTGTTGTAATTTAAGATATTCCTCCTCCACAGCATTAAACCAATCCGTCCAACTTTTCGTGGCCAAATCTTCCGGAGTAGTTCCATGTCCCGGTAGTAACAATCCCGAAACACCATAACCACACTTCCATAAAGATGTACCCAAAACCTTCATATCTGCCGGCGACCCGGTAAACCCATGAATTAGAAGGCAAGCTACCTCTTTTTTCCCTTCCCAGAAAAAAGGCTCGGCATTTCGATGGATACTCTTCATTCCTTACTCACCTCTTTTACGGTTTTTACTTCTCGTCTCACCATATCCCAAGGTCTCACCGCTCTATCAACCTTAAAACGGACAATCTGTTGTGGATGAGGGGCTACCTCAATTACCTTTCCCTCTTCATCCTTCATTTCCCCAATCCGTTGCACGAAAAGATCGGTCTGAGGTCCGGTAATCTCCACTTGATCCCCTACCCTAAAATTATTACGCTGTTCTACAGTCGCTATGCCGGAAACAGCATCATAAGCAAGCACAAGCCCTACAAAATCATAATTGCGTATATATGCAGAAGTCTCATAATTATGAGCCTCCGACTTTGGTTTCCCAAAAAGGAAGCCCGTCGTATAATCACGATGGCTTACCTTTAAAATTTCCTCATACCATGATTCATTAAAATCATAACCCTCCGGATCAGCATAATAAGCATCAAGTGCTTTTCGATAAGCTTGCACCACCGTCGCAACATAATGAATACTCTTCATCCGTCCTTCTATTTTCAAACTGTCTACCCCGGCATTAATTAACTCAGGCAAATGTCTGATTAAACATAGGTCTTGCGAATTAAAGATATATGACCCGCGTTCATCTTCAAAAATAGGGTACTGCTGATGCGGACGTTTCTCCTCAACCAAAGTATAATTCCAACGACAAGGCTGAGCACATTGGCCCATATTAGCATCCCGTCCCGCCATATAATTACTTAATAGACATCTCCCCGAATAGGAAATACACATCGCCCCATGAACAAATATCTCTAACTCTAACTTTACTTTCTTCCGAATTTTTCTGATTTCCTCTAAAGATAATTCCCTCGCTAATACCACTCTTTGTACGCCAAGCTCTTCCCAAAACAAACAACTTGCCCAATTAGTCGTATTTGCTTGAGTACTAAGATGCAATTCCATTTTTGTGTTTATTTCCTGGGAAATTCTCCATACACCCGGATCAGAGAAAATTATCGCGTCTACACCTGCATCTTCCAATTCCCGCAAATATTCAGGTAAATTAATCAAATCCTGATTATGGGCAAAAATATTTACTGTTACATATACCTTAGCTTGGTGTTTATGGGCAAATTCTACACCTTCACTAATTTCTTCTATAGTAAAATTACCGGCTGAAGCTCGCAAACCATACTCTTTACCACCTAAATAAACAGCATCAGCTCCATAGATTATCGCCATCTTTAATTTTTCCAGATTACCGGCCGGTGCTAACAATTCAATCTTTTTGACCGCCACTTTCTCCATTCTTTTGAAACCCCCCTGCCAAGACAAAAACACCACTAATTTATATCCTAACCAATAATAGCCAATGTATATAAACTTTCTTACTCTATCTTTCTAACACTTATGGAAACTCCGTCACCTAACGGTAAGATAGTAGTCGATAACCCCGAGTGATTTTTTAACATTTCGATCAACTGGCGCAAACGACAAACCATCGTCTTTTTACGCCGTTCCGGCCAGTACATATCAATAACCCAACCATTTAGTAGAATATTATCGATTACCAAAACTCCTCCAGGTTCTAACAATGGCCATACTTTAGAAAAAAAATTCAGATATTGTCCTTTGGCGGCATCCATAAAGACAAAATCAAAAGACCCCTCCAATTTTGAGATAAGCTTACGAGCATCCCCCAAAAGCGGAGTAACTAAGGAATCTATTCCGGCTTCTTTAAAATAATAACAAGCTCTCTGATGTCGTTCCGGCTCAATTTCCACCGTAGTAATATGGCGATCTGTCCGGTCAGGAGCCAAGGCCATCCACAAAGTTGAATATCCAATCCCGGTTCCTATTTCTAAGATTTTTTTCGCTTGTTTAATTCCCAGAAGCACTTGCAATAGCTGACCAACTTCAGGCTCAATCAGCGGTACATAATCCCGCATACATTCCTTTTCTATTTCTGCGAAAAGAGAAGGTCTTTCAGGTAACATCTCCCTCATAAAAGTAACTATTTTTTCCGATAAAAACGTTTCCCACAACGATAACACCCCACTCCATTAACAACCGATCCCACAAACTCCAAAAACCACACATATATTATATTATGCCTCATAAATCAACATCCGTGACTGCTTAATACCCCAATTTCCACTTATTTCTCTTATGCTCATCAAATGTTTTCGAGAAAACATGCTCACCACTATTATCTTTTTTCGCTACAAAATAATAATAACTTGTATCAGCCGGTTCTAATACTGCCCGTAAAGAAGCTTCGCCGGGACAACCAATAGGTCCCGGAGGTAATCCCTCATGAACATACGTATTATACGGGGATTCTATTTTAGTATCCTCAATTAAAACCCTTGCCGTTCTCTTACCTAATGCATACTGAACAGTTGCACAAGCTTCTAATTTCTGCCCTATTTTGAGTCGATTTAAAAAAACTGAAGCAACAATAGGTCTTTCCCGGTCCAATAGACATTCGCCCTCAACTATAGAGGCTAAAGTCACTAGCTCATGTGTCGTGAGTCCTGTGTTATTGGGAGGAAGTTGTTTAAAAACAGAATCAAAACGCTTCAGCATCACCCTAATAACTTCTTCAGTAGATATGCCGAGAGGTATTATATATGTATCAGGAAAAAGATACCCTTCTAATCTGTTTTCTGTCAGTGGTAAATCTTTTATAAAAGAAAAATTAAACTCACCCTCCTTTACCACTGCCCAAAATTCATGTTCTGTAGTAATCCCTTTTTTCACCAAAACATCTGCTATTTGCTTGAGAGTATAACCTTCCGGAATTGTAAAAGAAATGGTGGCAACCTTGCCTTCTACAAGTTTAGCCGTAATTTCCTGAACACTCATCGCAGGGTTTAAAAGAAAATGTCCGGCTTTTAATTTTTTAATATTACAGGTCAGTCGATTATAAATAATAAAAGTATGGATATTTTTGATCAAACCTTCTTCTGCTAAATTTTTAGCAATCTGCATTGATGTTGCCCCACGATTCACAACAAATAACCTGTCCACTTGGTCATTAAGATCAACCGGACCTAATTGGTTATAAAAGTAAATACCTAAACCCAAAGCTATCAATACCAGTAAAACTACTAATTTAGTATGCCAGTGAATCCTTTTGGTTTTTATATTTTTCAGCAAAGGCGGATTCATGCTCTTATCCCCTTCTTTCTGATTTAATAAACTATCTCAATTATTATACTATAAAATTTCCGAAATGGACATGGACTGTGGATTAGCCGAACTTCTAATCACCATATCTATAGGTGGATAAAGATCTTTAGAAATTACTTCTTTTTTAATTAACTCACCATTGAGATTATAAACATGTCGTTCTACCCTAACTACACGCCCCGGTATCCCCTCTCTTTCCAAAATATATTTGCCACTCGGTACAAGAGGATCTTCTTGATAAATTGTTGATGGCTTGATTTCACGTTCAAGAAAAGTTTTAAGTACTACTTTTTTCTTTTTCTCAGGTTTGCCAAAAATTTTACAAATTACTTTTCCCTGCTCAACAATTGTATTAATTAATAAATGACCTTCGGTATTATTTTTAAATCTAAAATCTCTGCTCCCATAAACTACTGTTGCATCTAAGCCGGGCTGTACATAGTTAATAATCATAGAATGAGGATATCTTTCAATTACTTCCAAATCAGCTAACAAAACCGCATTGTATAAAGTTGTTGAAACCTGACAAATTCCTCCTCCTATTCCCGGAACTACACTATAATTTTGAATAATATCAGCTTCATCATATCCCCTTTCTTTTGTCCGTGGACCAACAATTTCATTAAAAGAAAAAATCTCTCCGGGAGAAAGGAGTATTAATTCTAACTCCTTTACTGCTAACCTGATATTCTTAGACCTATTCACATTCGTTGTATTAAACCATGTCGTAAAACTGCTTAGCCTACTAGAGATCCCATATTCCTCTAAATCCTGCTTTAATATTTTAGGCTGTATTTTTTCTAAACTTAAATAGAGATGAAGTTCTTCCTCTAAATTCAATAGTAATTTCTTTTGTAGAGAATATATAGCTTCTTTTACTGCTATACTTTCTCCAAATTCCTCCTCGATGATAAGCACTTCATCGCGATCATTAATAACAAACCGAGCATCCTGCGCCACTATATACCAAGGTTGCCCCACTTCCTCAAGAACTCTTTTCGCCTGCTCTTGATTTAATTTTAAATAAAGGGGTAGATTAACTCCTTTCCTTTTTAAATACCATCTAACCTTAAGCTTCTTCCACCAAGAACCACTTCTGCCCTGAGCAAAGGCTTCCTGCCAGATTTTACTTTTATCTACTTCTACGCCTATCGTTGCAAAAGAAACTTCCTTTACGCTTTCCCCATCCGGAAGATGTAAATAAATTTTACGCAAACCGACTTTCTTATTCTCTACATCTAAAAGATAATAAACATCATTGATATTTTTCCCGCCCAGCTCTATACCCTGCACAGAAACACCTGCATAAATAGTTGGTCCCTTACTACTCCCGGCCGGAATATACGAGAAACACGCGCCGGTCACCAATAAAATCAAAATAATATAGCGTAAAACAAGCATTCCTTTCACCAGATTAGGCAAAGTTCTATGTATAAACCTTTTCCTACATAGAACAGTTTTATGCTCACAAATTTAACTAATCCGTATAAAAAAGAGAAAGTCTTTTGCTTACACGCAAAAGACTTATTTTTCTATGTTGACCAATGTACAAATTCTCAATTATATTTACCACAATTATTCTTCTTCGTCTTCTTCAATATCTTCTTCTTCACTTTCTACCAGTTGCTGCCATTCAGCAACGACCTTTTCCCATTCTTCATCATCTTCAATATCTGATAAAATATCTTCTCCATTTTCATCTTTACCAATTTTTAAAATGACTGCTTCAGTTTCTTCTTCACTATCATTTTCTAATCCTTCTACAGGTGCTAAAACAGCATAACGCTCGCCGTCTACCTCTAATACGTCAATAAAAGCAAATTCATGTTCCTGACCTTCTTCATCTAACAAAACAACCTTTTCTTCCTCACTAATCATTTTCCCACCTCTTTCCTAATTTCTATGGACATTGTACTCTTTAAAATAATAATTTGTCAACTTTACCAAAATTTTTCATCTTTTATTATTTATTTTTTATCCAAATAACCTTGTAAAATCAAGACAGCGGCTAATCTATCCACAGAATTTCTCCTTTTTTTACGAGAAACATCCGCTTCTAAAAGAGTACGCTGCGCCGCTATCGTTGTAAGTCGTTCATCCCAATAAACTACCTCACACGGACACTCTTTTGTTAAAAGATCAACAAATTTCTTTACTCTTTCTGCTTGAGGTCCTAAAGTCCCATTCATATTTTTGGGAAGACCAACGACCAACTTGTTAATTTCCTTTTCTCGTATAAGTTCAGCTAATCGGTGCAAATCATCTTCTAACTTTGTCCTGTTTAATGTCTTCAAACCTTGGGCTGTGATCCCTAATTCATCACTAACCGCCAGTCCGATTCTTTTTTCGCCTATATCCAAACCTAATATACGCATATAGCTTTTATATTCTCCCTAAATAACTGCGTACTAATTCTTCCAAAATTTCATCACGATCTAATTTTCTAATCAAAGAACGAGCGTTTTTATAGCTTGTGATATATGCAGGGTCACCTGAAAGGAGATATCCTACAATTTGATTAATCGGATTATAACCCTTCTCTTGCAGAGCATCGTAAACAGTAAGCAGAACATCATTTGCCGAAACATCCTCATCAGTTTTTACTCGAAACATCATCGTTTGATCAAACTTTTCACTGCTCATTACAAATCACCCCACAAAATCGGTCTTAAGATTCAACTTATTACTTCGTGATATAAAGCAGATATCCTTTTATTTTTTTTATTTCGTCAACTGATTTTCCACAAGTTTCGCCACAGCAGACAAAGCTTCGTCTAACTTGGTCACATCTTTTCCACCGGCTTGTGCCATTTCCGGTCTCCCGCCACCACCTCCACCGGTAAGTGCAGCTATTTCTTTGATAAGCTTTCCGGCATGTACACCTTTCGCAGTTATATCTTTGGTTGCGGTTACCACAAAATTAACCTTTTCTCCCATGACCGCACCAAGCACGATCACACCTGAACCTAGTTTATCCCTAAACATATCTGCCATATTTCGCAAAGTTTCCATATCCCTAGCTTCCACACGACTTACCAGCAAAGAAATATCCTGTACCTTTTTTACCTGCTTTAAAGTTTCTTTAACCTGTAATTGTGCAAACTTGTGCTCTAATTGTTCCAGAGCTTTTTCCTTCTGTTTTAATTCCTCCATAAGTCCACGAATACGTTGAGGAATTTCTTGCACAGGGGTTTTAAGCATACCTGACAGTTCTTCTAAGCTAGTTTCCTTTTCTGCTAAAAATTGCCTTACTCCCGGTCCTGTCACGGCTTCAATTCTCCGTAACCCTGACCCCACAGCACTTTCACTGACAATTTTAAACAACCCCAGCTGACTGGTATTGCGGACATGAGTTCCTCCACATAGCTCCTTACTAAAATCCTCTATCTGGATAACACGAACTATCTCCCCATATTTTTCACCAAAAAGAGCCATAGCTCCTGTTTTTTTCGCTTCGTCTAAAGTCATTTCCTTAGCCTCTACATTCAGCGATTCCACAATTTTTTCATTAACAATATCTTCTATCTTCTGCAGTTCTTCAGCAGTTAATGCCGCAAAATGTGTAAAATCAAAGCGCAAACGAGCTTCCTCAACAAATGAACCTGCTTGTTGTACATGATCTCCCAACACTATTTGTAAAGCTTTGTGCAAAAGGTGTGTCCCTGTATGATTATTTGCTGTATTTCTACGTGCTGTTTTATTTACCAATAACTTAACTTTTTCTCCTGTGTTTACTACACCGGAGACAATCCCCTGATGCACAATTTTGCCATCAGGCATTTTTTTCGTATTAATTATACGTATTTTTCCTTGTGCTGCAATAATTTCACCTGTATCACCGGCTTGACCTCCACCTTCAGGATAAAAAGGCGTCTGTTCAAAAATCAAATAAACCTCGTCACCTTCTCCTGCCTCCGTAACCAATTCTCCGTCTTTAAGTATTGCCAAAACTTCCGCAACATTTTCTAAGACATCATAACCGTTAAAGATAGTTGCCGGTAAATTACCTGCTTTATTTTGTACAGTTAAGGCTAAATCCCAGGCATTAACCTCCTGGCGCGCAGAACGAGCCTTATTTCTTTGAGCCTCCATGGCACGGTTAAAGCCCTCTAAATCAACTTTAAGTCCTGCCTCTTCGGCAATATCTTCCGTTAAATCAAGGGGAAAGCCAAAAGTATCATAAAGACGAAATGCTTCCTCCCCGGGAATAACAGTAAGCTTTTTTTCCTGTAAACCCTGAACAATCTCCTGAGCCATTTGAATGCCTTCATTAAGAGTCACATGGAAGCGCTCTTCTTCCCGGTGAATCACCTTAGCAATATAATCAGCCTTTTCCTTTAGCTCCGGATAAGCAGATTTCATTAAATTCACAACTTCGGAAACCAATTTATACATAAAGGGATCATCTATTCCTAAAACCTTACCAAAACGAATTGCCCTTCTAAGAATACGCCTTAAAACGTAACCACGGCCCTCATTACTAGGTATCACCCCATCACTAATTAAAAAGGTACAAGCCCGAATATGGTCAGCAATCACCCGAAAAGCAAAGCCCCGCTGGTCCCGATAATAAGTGCGCCCGCAGAGTTTTTCAATTGCTTTAATTAGAGAATTAAGCAAGTCTGTATCATAATTACTTTCGACATTTTGCACTACTGACGTTATCCTCTCCAAACCCATCCCTGTATCAATACTCGGTCTGGGAAGTGGTGTCATCTTACCATCAGCGTCTCGATTATACTGCATAAATACTAAATTCCAGATTTCCAGAAAACGGTCACAATCGCATTTGCCTATGGCACAATCAGCACCACAAGAATACTTTTCCCCTCGGTCAATCAAAACTTCGCTACACGGACCACATGGTCCGGTATCACCCATCGACCAAAAGTTATCTTTCTCCCCAAGTCTAATAATTCTTTCCGGCGGAATACTCGTTAATTCCTGCCACAATTCATATGCCTCATCATCATCTTTGTAAATAGTAGCGTAAAGCTTGTCTTCCGGTAACCCTAATTCCTTAGTAAGAAATTCCCACGCATATGTAATTGCTTCCCTTTTAAAATAATCACCAAAAGAGAAATTCCCCAACATTTCAAAAAAGGTGTGATGACGTGCAGTTCTCCCCACAGTATCTAAGTCATTATGCTTGCCACCCGCACGCACACATTTCTGAGAACTGGTCGCTCTGGTATATTTTCGCTTTTCCAATCCTAAAAAAACATCCTTAAACTGATTCATTCCCGCATTAGCGAACAGCAACGTTGGATCTTGATATGGTACTAAAGAAGAACTTGGCACCCTTGTATGCCCTTTACTCTCAAAAAAAGCTAAGAACTTTTCCCGAATCTCATTTCCACTTAACATTATTTATACCTCCTCGAAACTCGCAAAAAAGAAACCCTCATCACCAACACTTCCGTGTTAAGGATAAGAGCACCAGTATAACGCCTTAATTATACGAAACCCCAACTTCTTTGTCAATCAAGTTCAGATCTGGGAAAGCTAAACAAATCGCAAATATAAATGTTTCAAGAGCACCTTTAATATGGCCATTAAAGGTACCGCTAATAATAGTCCCACAAACCCCCACAGCTGAGCACCTGCCAAAAGCGCAAAAATAATTAGTAAAGGATGTAGCCCTACGGAGCTGCCAATAATTCGCGGGGTAAGAATACTACTCTCCAACTGATGAATCAAAAGGATCAACCCTAAAACATAAAGTGCCAGCCATTTAGATTTAAGAAGTGCCAGTAAAATCGCCGGTACTGCCGAAATAATCGCTCCGAAATAAGGAATGATATTAGTTATTCCTACTAAAATTCCGATTAAAACAAAAAAATCCATACCAATTATGTACATACCCAGCGCTGTTAAAAGTCCTACCCAAAAGGCCACTAAAAGACTCCCTTTAATAAATTTACGTAAAACTTGATCAATTTCCTTACCAACTTGTGCAACATCATCCCGATAACGCAAAGGCACAGTTTTTAAGACATTCTCACCTAAATGCTGAAAGTCTCGCAAAAAATAGTAGCTAATAATCGGGGCTAGGACAAAATTAAAGCTTTGTCCCAACAAAACAATCAACCCTTGGATAAATCCCTGAATAAGCCCTAACGACATCTGTTCCAACCGAATAACAGCCCCATCAATTAGTTTCCTGACTCCTTCCGGAAGAGGAACCCTGCTATAGCCTTCCTGCATTTGCCATAACGCTTCCTGAATTGCTTGAATGTATTGCGGGATAAGATTCCCTAACTGATTTAACTCCTTTAGTAAAAGCGGCACTGCATAAAAAATAAAAAACGCAATCAACCCTAAAAAAGCCGCATAACTAATCATGATCGCTATACTACGTGGAATCTCACGATTCTCCATCATTTGTACAACAGGTGCAAGAATATAAGCTAATATAAAACCCATCACAAAAGGTATAAAGATTCCTCGAAGAAAATAAAATAGCCAAAAAAGTAGAAAAAGCCCCAATGCTACAATAATGGGACGTTGATATTTAACCAAAGTTCTTAACATTTTCTTAGACTCCATCTTGCCCTAATTTTATCTTAAAATTCTACCAAACTACCATCTTCTTCAACGATATACCTTCTCGCCTTATTTCCATGATACTGATATTCCACATAACAATCCCAACAATAATATTGTTCTACTCCTACTTTCCCTACAGACCTGCTGCCACAAACCGGGCATTTCACTTCCATCACCTTCATCCTCATTATAATTCATCCCTTACAATTACCGTATCAATACCCCAAGTTAGGATATCAGAAGTAGCAATAACCTTTCTTCCCAACATAACATCCTTTAAATAACCATCGGATACCTCATAACCTGAAATGCTTCCCAGATCTTCTTCAATCAGCAAATCGGATACCTGACCCAAAACCTCGCCAGATGTTGTCATGACTATTCTCTCCGTTAAGCCTAAATCATTACTCCATTCAATCTGCTCAGTGCTCAACTTCAGCAGCTCTGATTTTACCAGCACCGCATCTTTTCCCATCTTGGCAATAGCTTCCAAAGGAAGATAATATAAATTGTTTTCCGGGGAAATCATATATAACCCCTGTAACTGGGCATAATTAGCAGTTTTAAAATCCTGCACATAGCCCAAATGCTGTCCGCTAATAATATCTATAACCGGTAATTTTCTAACCTCACGTCCTTTTTTCATACCCATATTATTGCCTGAAGATGAAAAAAGCATACAATAACATCTACTTCGACATAATTACTTCATCTATCGTACCACCACCTACTACTAAATCTCCCTGATAGTAAACAACCGCTTGTCCCGGGGTAATCGCACGCTGGGGCTTCTCGAAAATCACTCTAACCGTATCCTCACTTTCCGGCATAAGCACAGCTTCAGCAGGTTCAGCTCCATATCTGATTTTGGCTTGAACCCTCAACTCATCCTCCAGCTTGGGTATAGCGATGAAATTGTTATCCTTAGCTAACAATTCTTGCTGGAATACTTCTTCTTCTCTGCCTACAACAACAGTATTATCCACCGGATTAATCCCAGCAACAAAGACAGGATAGCCTAAAGCTAAACCTAACCCTTTCCGTTGACCAACCGTATAATAGCATATGCCTTTATGCCTACCCAAAACCTCTCCTTTAGTGTTAACAAAATTTCCAGGCTTGAACGCATTATTATCAGCACCCACCCGCTCCCTTAAGAAGCCTTTATAATCATCATCGGGCACAAAACATATTTCCTGACTCTCGGGCTTGTCCGCCACCTTTAAGCCTATTTGCGCTGCCTTTTCTCTAATTTGTGATTTTGTAAACCGACCTAAAGGAAACAAGGTATGGGCTAACTGTGATTGTGTCAGATTATATAAAACATAAGATTGATCTTTATGCTTATCCTCTGCTCGATAAAGCAAATACCTCTCCCTTGCCTCACTATAAACTACCTTAACATAATGACCTGTCGCCAAATAATCAGCTTCTAAAGCTAACGCTCTTTTTAAAAGAGCCGAAAACTTGATATGCCGGTTACAAGCAATGCAAGGATTAGGTGTTCTTCCTCTTAAATATTCCGCAGTAAAATAATCAATAACCTGCTTTTCAAATACATCTTGGAAATTCACAACATAAAAAGGGATTTCCAGTTTTTCTGCGACCTGACGAGCATCTTGCACTGTTTCCAATGAACAACAGCCCCCGGGCACACTTTCCGACCCTTGATTTTGAAGCTGCATGGTTATCCCAATAACATCATACCCTTCTTCCTTTAGCAGAGCGGCGGCGACTGAACTATCAACGCCTCCGCTCATGGCTACCACAACTCTTTTTTGTCTCTCTGACACCACTAAACACCCCTATCACTTCTCATCCCTGAGTTACAAGAGAATTATAGATCTGTGAAAGCTGTTCGATCACATAATCAATCTCTTCCTCAGTATTCTCAATCCCTAACGTTATCCTGAGAGAGCTTTTCGCTAACTCAGGGGACAAGCCCATCGCCAAAAGCACATGTGAAGGCTCCACAGCACCTGTACTACAAGCAGAACCACTGGAGACACAAATTCCCTTCAAATCAAGTCTTTCTAATAAAGCTTCACCTTCTACTCCGGGGAAACAAAGATTAGCATTATTACAAACTCTCTTCTCCATATCCCCGTTTACACGAACTTGGGGAATCCTTTGCTGCAATCCCCGTACCAATTTGTCCCTTAAAGCAGCCACCCGAGGTATTTCTGTCTTCAGCTCTTTACCGGCTAATTC
>LFSF01000029.1:0-33217 GCA_001512665.1 Clostridiales bacterium DTU073 | reverse complement strand
ACAGCATCTGTATGAAAAACAATCTGCCGTTCCCTGGCAATAGCCCCAATCTCCTCAACAGGCTGTATTGTCCCCACTTCGTTATTGACGTGCATAATGCTGATCAAAATAGTATCTTTTCTAATCGCTCTTTTTACATCATCAATCCGCACCAGACCATACTTATCAACCGGTAAAACAGTAATTTTATAACCATGTCTTTCTAAGCTCTTATAGCTAGCTAAAACTGCCTGATGTTCTATCGCCGAGGTAATCAGATGTTTGCCCTGCTCGGCATAGGCATAAGCTATCCCTGTGATAGCTAAATTATCAGCTTCCGTGCCCCCACTGGTAAAAATAATTTCTTCAGGTTGGGCATTAATCAATGTAGCTACCTGTTCTCTGGCTTTTTCCATTCCCTTTTTTGCTTCACGTCCCAAAAAATAAGCTGTTGATGGATTGCCATATTTAGTTGTAAAATATTCCATAACCAACTGCGCAACCTCAGCTCTCACAGGTGTCGTTGCACTATGGTCAAGATAAACTCTGGGCAAAGTAATCAACTCCTTGCCTTTTTCTATGCTACACCATATTCTTACCTATTTTATTTTTAATAATAATTATTTTTTAAAGCCTATATCCTTACCCATACCGGATGGTTGATAATATTTTGTTCCTCTCAATTCCTCCGGTAAATAATCTTGCTCAACATAGTGATTCTCAAAGTCATGTGGATAAAGATATCCTTTCCCATGGCCCAATTTTTCTGCTCCCGGATAACTGGCATCTCGCAAATGAAGCGGTACTGCTCCATATTTCCCGTTCTGCACATCTGCCATTGCGGCATCTACTGACAATACTGAATTGCTTTTGGGAGCACAGGCAATATATAAAGCGGCCTCAGCTAAAAGCAACCTTCCTTCCGGCAAACCTACCATTTCCAATCCCTTTGCTGCTGCTTGAGCGACTACAAGAGCCATCGGGTCAGCTAACCCCACATCCTCAGCTGCGTGAATCATTATTCTCCTAGCGATAAAGCGAGGATCCTCACCCGCATGAAGCATCCGCGCTAAGTAATGCAAGACGGCATCTGGATCAGAACCCCGCATGCTTTTGATAAAAGCCGAAATTACATCATAATGCTGATCACCCATTTTATCATAAACAATAGCCTTTTCCTGAATAGACTCCTCCGCTACAGACAAATCGATCACTCTATAGCCATCTTGATCAGGCAATGTTGATAAAACTGCTAATTCCAATCCATTCAAGGCTTGCCTGGCATCACCCCGCGCCGCCTCAGCGAAATGATTTAAAGCATCCGTTGTAATCTGCAGGCGATAGTTTCCCAACCCCTTTTCCGGGTCCTTAACAGCTCGTTGTAATAATTTAAAAATATCCTCCTTACTCAACGGTTCCAGTTTAAAAATACGGGAACGAGAAACCAAAGCTGAGATTACGCTATAATATGGGTTTTCTGTAGTTGCTCCAATTAAAACCAGTTTTCCTTCCTCCACAGCTGGAAGCAAGGCATCTTGTTGAGCTTTATTAAATCTATGGATTTCATCAATAAACAAAATTGTCCCCAACTGATAATATTTTAATTGTTCTTCAGCTTCTAAAACGACCTTACGTAAATCACTGATACCGGAGGTAACCGCATTCAATCTGATAAAATGTGCTTTAGTCGTCCTAGCTATAACATATGCTAAAGTGGTTTTACCCGTTCCAGGTGGGCCATAAAAAATCAGCGAACCCAACTGATCTGCTTCGATAGCACGTCTTAATAATTTGCCTTTCCCGATCAAATGTTTTTGGCCAACAACCTCATTTAGACTTGTCGGACGCATCCGTGTAGCCAAAGGGATTCTTCCCTGACGAGCGGTCTCTCCAACGCCGGAAAAAAGGTCCATCTCCATCACCCTTCCATTTGTATGTTTCTATTAAAAATCAGGACTGTCAACAAATATGTTAACAGTCCTTAAAATTTTGTATATGTATCTTCTTAATCCTTACCTTTTGAGCATTATAGGGCAGCATCAAGTGCTTTCACTATATTTGCTTTGGGCACAAAACCAACTAATCTGTTAACTTCTTTTCCGTCTTTAAATAACACCATCGTTGGTATACTCATAATCCTATAGTTTCCGGCTGTTTCGTTGTTTTCATCAACATCTAACTTACAAATCTTTACTCTTCCCCGATACTCCACACCCAATTCATCAATAACAGGACCTAACATTTTACAAGGTCCACACCATGGTGCCCAAAAATCTACCAAAACAAGTCCCTCTGCCTCAAGAACTTCACTTTGAAAGGTACTGTCAGAAAGATGTGTGACATTAGCCATAATATTTCCCTCCCAATTTAATAAAATAATGACTATACTATTATAGCCCATATCTCAATTAATATTTTAAATTTTTATTTATTATGACGTAAAATATCACATCTACTTTACTGTTCTGTTTGCTTTAATAAATCCTTTACTACTTTTGCTGCCAGAAAAAGTCCTGCTACTGATGGTACAAAGGATATACTGCCAGGGATTCGCGATACTGGATTATCAACACATCTAGTTATCTGTTCAGTAGAATAAACCACCGACACCCCTTGGGTAATTCCCTTCTTTTTCAGTTCCCTCCGCATAACTCTGGCCAAAGAACAACCGGAACCTGCTGTTTCACTTATATCTCCTATCTTTATCTTCGAGGGATCCAGCCGATTTCCTGCACCCATTGCAGAAATTATTGGAATTTTTAATTGCAAAGCAGTTTCAATAATGGCCAATTTCCCGCTAATCATGTCTATCGCATCAATAACATAAGAGGGATTCTCACGAAAAAATGCCCTAACATTTTCTCTACTTACTTTTTCTTTATAGGTAATCGCCTTTGCCAGTGGATTAATATCATAAATTCGTTCTGCAAGTACTTCAACTTTATACTTCCCAATTGTTGAATGCAAAGCAGGTAGTTGTCTATTTATATTCGTTGCTTCTACTGTATCAAAATCCACTAAAACCAAAGAGCCAACCCCGGCTCTGGCTAAAGCTTCAACAGTAAACGAGCCTACGCCGCCTACGCCAAAGATCATAACTTTGCTTTGTTGTAAGCACTCTAAACCTTCTCGCCCTATTAACATCTGCGTACGTGTAAATTGCTCCAATTTTTCCTCCAACAATACCTCATTAGACCCTTAAAATTATTTTCTACTATAAATAAGCTTAATATTAATTTTCCACAAATGCAACATTACTTTGTTCATCATATAGTAATGTTTCTAACTCGTCAGGAGGAAGCGGCTTACTGAAGAAATATCCTTGAATATAGGTACATCTATGCTGTTGAAAGAACATTAATTGGGCTTCTGTTTCAACTCCTTCAGCAACTACTTCATAATCTAAACAAGATGCAAGAGATATAATGGAAGTGGCAATAGCAGAATTCTTAATATTAAACGGAATTTCTTTAACCAAATTATAATCAACTTTCAAGATGTTAATCGGTAAAGTACCTAAATAATTAAGAGAAGAATATCCGGACCCGAAATCATCTAAGGCAATACTAATACCAACTCTGCGTAATTCTCCTAAAATTTCTATATTCCTGCCGGAATTATTCATTGCTACTGTTTCCGTAATTTCCAATTCCAAGTTACTAGGATCAAAGCCTGTTTCATCCAACACCGACACCACATCATTAAAGAAATCTTTATCACGTAGTTGTTGTTCAGAGATATTTACGGAGAGTTTTAATGAAGGGTAACAGGTTTCCTGCCATTTTTTTATTTGGGCACAAGCAGTCTGTAACACCCATTTGCCTATAGGTACAATTAATCCTGTTTCTTCCGCAACTTTTATAAACCTATTAGGATACAGCAGCCCTTCCTCTGGATGATTCCAACGTAATAGTGCCTCTACACCGACAATTTTCCCGCTGACAACTTCAATCAATGGTTGATAATGAAGTTCAAAGTCATCAAATCTTTTTTCTTCAACGATTTGCCGCATTTTATTAGCTATATTCAGTTTTTCGGAGATATCCTTATTCATTTCTGTACTAAAATACCGATAAGCATTCATCTCGATTCCTTTTACCATGTTCATAGCAATATCCGCATTGGAAATCAAGCTTTTTGCATCTTCACCATGATTTGGGAAAACACTAATTCCTATGCTTATCGTAAGATACACTTCACGCTCCTGAATAAGAAATCTCTTCTTAAAACAAGATATGATCTTCTTAGAAATTTCCGCGATTTGCTGTTCATCAATGATCTGAGGAACAACAATAAGGAATTCATCTCCACCTGAACGAGCGAGCAAAGCATTTTCACTAAATACTAATTTTAGTCTTTTACTAACCTGAACCAATAACCTATCCCCTACTAAATGACCAAGGATATCATTAATATATTTAAAACGATCTATATCCACTAAAAATACTGCTAACTTCTCCTTCTTTTCTTTAGCCTGTTCAATTTCCTTTTGCAAAGAATCTTCAAAACTTAATCTATTAGGCAACCCGGTTAATAAATCGTGATAGGCCTGATGTTCAATAACTCTTTCCGAATAGCGATCTTTTTCTTTTAAGATACCTATAGCATAACCAATGAGCATCATAATGACAATCTGAATTATTTCATGAAGTAATAATCCCGGACTGCCCATGTAACTATTAAGAAGCAATAATATACTAAAATAAAAAGCTGAACATAAACCAGCTTTTACTCCATACCAAAAACCCGCTAAAGTAATAGGAAGATAAAAAAGGGCAACATAATAAAACGGTGTTTTTAAAAACAAACTATAATATAACGATAAGGCACTACAAACAAAAATTGTAATACCTACAAATATTGCTTGATAACGTTGACTATAATTTAAAGCATGCTTATTACTATAACTATATTCAAACGTAGATTCATCCTTCTCTTTATGTTTAGAAAAAAAAGACATATGAGACCTCCACCATATAGTTTTTTAAAGATGCTTTTTTCTTTTTTTTACGACAAATATTTCAGTAATGTTTAGAATATTCCACGTTGCTCCTAATTATCCTTCTAAAAATTAATTTTTAAAATAAAAAAATACCTTTTGTGGTTGCAAATCTTTACAACCACAAAAGGTATTAGCTTAAAACTGTCCTTTAGTACCCCACTATGCCGTGGTGCCGTTGTTTTGAACCTGCTCTCGGCAGGTGGGTGTCCTCCTGATTGCTTTATGTTTCCCATCTATGTGGGCTTGCATGCCACAACCAGAGTCCAGACTCCCTAAGTAAATGTGTTGGCTCAAAACTATGGCTTGATCTCACGCACACCGTAGGGCGATACCGAAGTATTTTGTACTTTTATCTTAGCACATTAGGTATTAAATTTCAAGTTGAAAAGGGCTCTGGGAAAATTTAACTATTAATAAATATTACTTGTTTTCCCGTGTATTTATCTTTATATGCAGTTCTCTTAGCTGTCTCATTGCTACCGATGAAGGAGCCTGTGTCATTAAATCCATGGCACTTTGTGTTTTCGGAAAAGCGATAACATCTCTCACTGTATTTCTTCCTGCCATCAGCATTAACAAACGGTCGATACCAAAGGCAATTCCCCCGTGAGGCGGGACCCCATATTCAAAGGCGTCTAAAAGAAAACCGAATTTCTCTTGTGCTTCTTCAGACGATAATCCCAAAGTCTTAAACATTAACTCCTGCACATCTCTTTGGTGAATTCTAATACTGCCTCCTCCGACTTCTACCCCATTTAAAATAAGATCATACGCCTTTGCTCTTACTTTATATGGCTCAGTTTCCATTAATACCAAGTCCTCATCCCGGGGTGAGGTAAAGGGATGATGCATGGCTACCCATCTCTTTTCTTCCGCATTGTATTCAAAGAGGGGGAAATCAACTACCCACACGAAATTAAACTCATTTTCATTAATCAAATTTAAGCGTTTCCCTAACTCCAAGCGCAGATGTCCTAAGGAAGCAGCAACTACGGAAGGCTCATCGGCAACAAAAAGCAACAAATCTCCTTTTTCACCGGCAAGCTTCGCCACAATAGCCTCCAGTTGTTCCGGAGTAAAGAACTTCGTAATGGGTGATTTAATACCTTCATCAGTCAAAATAAAATAGGCTAACCCTTTCGCTCCGTATATTCCGGCAAGCTTTGTCAAATCATCTATATCCTTCCGGGAATAATGAGCACAACCTTTAGCATTAATCCCTTTCACTTGCCCGCCTTTCTCCAAGACATTCGTAAATACCTTAAACTGACTATTCTTTACCTCAGCACCTACATCAACCAATTCTAAACCAAAACGCAGGTCCGGTTTATCCACACCAAAACGGTCCATCGCTTCCTGATAACTTAAACGAGGTAGAGGTGTTTTTACTTCCACACCTAAACATTCTTTAAATAATCTTTTGAACAATTCTTCCATTACTGTTAAGACATCTTCCCGTTCTACGAAAGACATTTCCACATCTAATTGCGTAAATTCCGGTTGACGGTCAGCCCTTAAATCCTCATCGCGGAAGCAACGGGCAATCTGATAATACTTATCAAATCCGGCTACCATCAACAACTGTTTGAAAAGCTGTGGTGACTGCGGTAAAGCAAAGAATTCACCCTCATGAAGACGACTGGGGACCAAATAATCACGTGCCCCTTCCGGAGTGCTTTTGGTCAGCATCGGTGTTTCAATTTCCAAAAACCCTTTTTCAGCAAAATAATCCCGGATGACCTTTACCGCTTTATGCCGTAAAATCAAAGCTTTCTGCATGACCGGGCGTCTTAAATCAAGATAACGATACTTTAAACGCACAGTCTCATCAACATCAACCTCATCATCAATGTAAAAGGGAGGGGTTTTCGCTGAACTAAGAATACGCAGGTCTTTAGCGATTACTTCGATTTCCCCCGTGGCTAAATTAGGGTTAACTGTACCTTCCGGTCGAGCATTGACAACACCCACAACAGCAAGGACATCTTCATTTCTCACTGATTCGGCCTTTTGAAAGAGTTCCGGTCCTATCTCGGGATTAAAAACAACCTGCACTCTGCCCTCTCTATCTCTTAAATCAACAAAGATTACCCCACCATGGTCCCTTCTTCGATGAACCCAACCCATCAGGGTTACTTCTTTACCTATATAGTCTTTATTAATGAAACCACAATAATTACTCCTTTTTAAACCTTGCATAGACTCACTCATCTATTTTTCCTCCTTTTTTCCCTTCACCAAGTATGAGACAAGTTCCCCTAAAGGAACAACCTCCTGCAAACCTTCTTCCATTTTACGCACTACCGCCTGCTCCTTTGCTAATTCTTCCTCACCTAGAATAACGGTGGTTTGTGCTTGCAAACGATTAGCCGCTTTTAACTGCGCCTTTAAACTTTTTCCGAAATAATCCCGTTCCACAACTAAACCGACTTGGCGTAAATCTTGTGCTAATTTAGCACCCTTCTTTTGCGCCTTTTCTCCTAACGCTGCAATAAAAACATGTGTTTTTATTTCCGTCGGTAACTCTATCCCCTGTTCTTCCAGAGTAAGAATAATCCTTTCAATCCCCATAGCATAGCCAATTCCGGGTAAAGAAGGACCCCCACATTCTTCAATCAAATGATCATATCTTCCTCCACCGCCAATAGAACTCTGAGCACCAATACCTTGCGCGACAATTTCAAAAGCTGTTTTTGTGTAATAATCCAGACCACGCACCAACCGGGGATTTAAGGTATATGCAACTTGTAATTCTTGTAAATATTCCTGTACCAACTGAAAATGACTGCGGCAATCAGCACATAACATCTGATCAATTGTCGGTGCTTCCGCAACAACTTCACGACAATGTTCACTTTTACAATCTAAGATACGCAAGGGATTACGTGCAAAACGCCCCTGACAGGTCGGACAAAGTTTTGAAAGCTTCTCTTTTAAATATTCCTGCAAAACTTGACGGTGTGCCTGACGGCACTTAGGGCAACCCACACTATTTAACTCCACTACCAGATTCTTTAATCCCAAGCGCTGATAAATATCCATCGCCATCGCAATCACTTCTGCGTCTAAGCTCGGATCCTGCGCCCCAAAAGCTTCCACCCCAAATTGATGAAACTGCCGGTAACGCCCTGCCTGTGGTCGGTCATAACGGAACATAGGACCGATATAATATAATTTAACCGGTAAAGGACCGGCATATAGTTTATGCTCCAAAAAAGCCCGTACCGTAGAAGCCGTAGCCTCCGGCCGTAAAGTAAGAGAGCGTTCGCCTCTATCGATAAAAGTGTACATTTCCTTTTCCACGATATCTGTACTTTCTCCCACCCCACGTTGAAAAAGCTCCGTATGTTCAAAGATAGGGGTACGGATTTCCTGATAACCATAGAGACTGGCAACCTGATGTAAAATATTCTCCACATAATGCCACTTAACCAGTTCTGCCGGTAAAAGGTCGTTTGTACCTCTTGGTCTTGTCGTCAGCATCTTAATTTACCTCCCTTTCGTTAAATTCCCTAATTGGCAACTTGCCTGTTACAACTTGTCTTATATTTTTTGCTTGGATACCTCGGTCCATGTTTTTATGCATAAAAAAACACGTCCACATCTACATGCTGGGACGAGTTTAACCCGCGGTACCACCCACATTGAACAGTCTCCTGTTCCACTTTTACAATAACGGTGTAAACCGGACAAATACAGAACCTTATCTGAGCAGCTAAGCTGTTATTCTGTATTTCTCAACTCCGGAGCGTCCTTCATTGATCTTTCTAAGCAGTACTCTCAGTCACGGTCTGCTTTCCTGTATAGAAAAAAATCAACTACTCTCTCCTTCATGGTTATTCATTAATATCTCCATATTACTTAAGTAATTTTATTAAATCGACTGTAACTTGTCAACTTTCTTCCCGATAATCTCATCCAATCTTTCCAAATAATAAATAATATCCTTGGGATTATACAAATTCTCTAACGTCCAATCATCTTTATTGACAAACTTACTCCCCGAACCTACGCCAAAGCCTAAAATGGTCTGCCGCTCCTCCATCATTTGAATATTATAAAGACAGGCTCTACCCGGTAAACTGTAACCCACATTTTCCCCATGAGCAAAAATCTCCCTTTGTCGATATAGATAATAAGGAAAATAGCCGGCATCCTGCAAGATATCATGAGCAAAATCCATCATGGCTTTTCCTTCGGCGGGAAGCGGTAAATTTATCTTTTCCTGACGATAATATGCTGCCCTTTTCATGGCCAGAGCATGCAAGGTAATATTCTCCGGTCCCAGTTTTAATACTTCTTGCAAGGTGTTTTCTAAAACAGAGCAATTCTCTCCAGGTAAACCGATGATTAAATCCGTATTTATAATAGGAATACCCTCTGCTCTGGCCAGTTCATAAGCAGATATAATCTCTTGTACCGAATGTTTTCGGCCAATAGCCACCAGGGTTTCTTCTCTCATTGACTGAGGGTTAATACTTAAACGGTTTACGCCGTACTCCTTTAATACTCGCAGCTTTTCTCTGGTTAGAGTATCCGGTCGACCACCCTCCACGGTTAATTCGCGGTCTTCCACAAAACGAAAATTTTCCGTAAGTGACTTTAATAGGCTTTCCATTTGCCTCTCGGAAAGAATGGTGGGAGTACCCCCACCGATATAGACTGACTGCACCTTTACCTGCTTTTCCGTTAAAAACTTCCCTACTGTTTTAAGCTCTCTATCTAACCCAGACAAATAATCCTCTAACTTATGTCCCCATTGTTTTAAGGAAAATGCCGGAAAAGAACAATAGTGACACCTGGTCGGACAAAAAGGGATCCCTAAATAAAGACTGACCAATTTAGGCACATCTTCTTTATTCAGCAAAATTGGATGCTGAAAACTTGCCACTTGCCACAGAAGATTGGCCCGCTCCGAACTAATCCCATAATCTCTGGTTAAATGAAGTATAACCCTTTCCTTCATTAAGCCTTCATCAATAAAACGATGCACAATTTTCGTCGGTCTTACTCCGGTAAGAATACCCCACGGGCTGGGTTCTACCCCAAAAACCCGTACCATTAATTTATGTATAGCTAAGCGTAATAACCGTTTTTCCCGATTGGTCTTTTCCTCACAAAAGGTCTCGTTTTGTACTCCTTCCTTTTGCCGGTATTTTTGCCCCTTGATCTTCAGGATGGCCTCAAGCTCTTGAGGAATCCCGTTTTTCTTAACCTTAAGTATTACCTCTTCCTGCGGTAAGATTTTATTTGTGATTAGTTCACTATTCTCCTCATTGCTGCTCAAATCGGGAAAATATATCCGCATTAAGTCACTAATCACCCGGATATCTTGGGGATCAGCAGAAACTACCTTTACCTTCATTTTTATTTAATACCTTTCCTCATCTAAATGAACTATCATACCCTGCACCATCAAAGCGTACTACTAAGCTAGCTAAGATATGGATTAGCTTTTTTCTCGTACCCGATGGTGGTCTGCTGTCCATGTCCGGGATAGACAACAGTCTCATCAGCCAGAACCAATAATTTTGTTCTAATCGAATTAAACAACTCCTCTGTAGAACCACCCGGTAAATCTGTTCGGCCAATTGATTGGGCAAAAAGAGTATCTCCACTGAAGCAAACTCCATGACCTACTAAGCAAATCCCACCCGGGCTATGTCCCGGGGTATGGAGAACCTTAAAACTCAAGTCTCCAAATTCTAAGATATCTCCATCCTCTAGATATTGATCAGGCTCCGGACTACTCACTTGCTGTTCGACAAAGAAAAAGGAAAGATTCTTTTTAGGAAAAGAAAGCATAAAACTATCAGCCTTATGAAGACAAAGCGGGGCACCGGTAGCTTCACGCAGATACTGATTACCTCCGATATGGTCATGGTGTCCATGAGTATTCACAATATATTTAACTTTAAGCTCTAAGCTTTCAATTTCCTTATGAATACGCGCACCTTCTGCCCCGGGATCAACAACTAATGTTTCTTTAGTTTGCTCATCATAAACCAGATAACAATTAGCCTGAATAGGTCCTACCGTAACTATACTTATTTTCATCTAACATCACTCCTCTGTTTTATATAACATTAAATTACTTTAAAATAACTTGTTACTATCTAAAAGCATGGTGACAGGACCATCATTTTCAATCTTCACTAACATCTCTGCCTGAAAGATACCGGTAGCTACTGTAATCCCCTGTTCCAGAATCTTTTTTATGAATAACTGATAAAGAGCATTGGCTACTTCCGGAGCGGCCGCTTCCGTAAAACTAGGTCTTCTCCCATTCCGACAATCTCCATAAAGAGTAAATTGAGATACTACTAGAATCTCACCGTTAATATCCTTTAAAGAAAGATTTAATTTCCCGGCATCATCCTCAAAAATTCGTAGATTAATAATTTTATTTGCCAGATAATCAACGTCTGCTTCTTGATCATTTTGCCCTACACCTAAAAAAACCACTAAACCCCGGCCAATTTTCCCCACTGTTTCTTCCCCAACTAGAACTGAACCTGATTTAACCCGCTGTACTACTGCTCTAATCTCCATCCACCATCCTTCCACTAGCTTATAGCTTATTTTTTCGGAACTACTCTATAGACATCTATGACATCTTTGATTCTCCTAATCTTCATCAGCAATATTTTCAATTGATTAATTGTACGGATATCAACTTTAAGATTAATCATAGCATGCCCAAGTTTAATGGTTCGCACGTTAATAGTATTAATGTGTATTTTCATCTCCGCTAAAGTACTCATAATATCTAAGGCCAAACGTGTTCTGTCTAATGCATATATCTCTAACTCTACCTGATATTCACTCTCATAATCTTCATCCCAAGCTACCTCAACAATTCTGGCCTGCTCTTCTTCACTTAAATTCTGGACATTGGCACAATCATTCCGATGTACAGAAATTCCTCGTCCTCTGGTAATATAACCGACGATCTCGTCACCGGGTAAAGGATTACAACAACGTGCCAATCTTACTAAAACATCCTCTTCTCCTTTAACCTTAATTCCATGTGTCGTCCTTAAATTCTGTTTCTTTTTTTGAGTCTTTGCCTTAATTTCGGCTAAAGAAACTGACTGTTCCGGTTTCTTTTCAGGGTAAAAATCATCCCTGATTCTAGTACAAACCTGTAAAGCTGTAAGTGCACCTTCACCAATAGCCACATACAAGTTTTCATAATGATTCATCCCGAAACGCTTGGCTGTTTCCATCATTTTGTCAGTTTTAAATACTTCCGCTGGATCCAGACCCTGCTTTCTCACTTCCCTCTCCAGGCTATCACGCCCCAACAGCAGATTTTCCTCGCGTTTTTCTTTCTTAAACCATTGCCTAATTTTATTCTTAGCCTGAGAGGTCTTCACCATCTTTAACCAATCTCGGCTAGGTCCATTCGCCTGTTTAGTGGTAATGATCTCGACAATATCACCATTTTTTAAAACATAATCCAAAGGAACCATTTTTCCGTTAACCCTACAGCCTACACAACGATTGCCGACATCAGAATGAATACGATAAGCAAAATCGAGAGGTATAGAACCCGCTGGAAGCTCCTTAACCTCCCCTTTAGGGGTAAAAACAAAAACTACATCGGAGAAAACATCAATTTTCAGGGTCTCCATAAATTCCTTAGTATCTTTAACTTCCTTTTGCCATTCTAAAATCTTTCTCAACCAAGATAAACGTCGATCTAAATCCTTGTTTCCGGCTTTTGTTCCTTCTTTATAACGCCAATGAGCGGCAATGCCAAACTCAGCGGTCCGATGCATTTCCACGGTGCGAATTTGAATCTCAAAAGGTTCCCCGGACAAACCCATTACGGTGGTGTGTAAAGACTGATACATATTAGGTTTAGGCATAGCAATATAATCTTTAAATCTTCCGGGGATAGGTGTCCAGAGAGTGTGAATTATACCCAGAACTTCATAACAATCTCTTACTGTATCGACAATAACTCTGACGGCAATTAGATCATAAATTTCGTTTAAATCTTTTTCCTTATCCTTCATCTTTTTATAAATACTATAAAAGTGCTTTGGTCTTCCTTGAATGTCTGCCTTTATCTTTGCTTCATTTAATTTATCCCTTAAGATGTTGATAACATGTTCGATATAAGCTTCCCGTTCCCGTCTTTTCATGGAAATTTTTTTAACTAAGCCGTGGTATTCTTCTTTATTTAAGTAGCGAAAAGCTATATCCTCCAACTCCCATTTGATCGTAAATATCCCCAAACGATCAGCCAGCGGCGCAAAAATCTCCAATGTCTCCCTGGCAATTTCTTTCTGTTTGTGTTCAGGTTGATGATTTAAGGTGCGCATATTATGCAGGCGATCGGCTAATTTAATCATGATTACCCGAATATCTTTAGCCATAGCTACAAACATCTTACGTAAATTTTCTACCTGTTGTTCCTCTTTAGAGCGGGATTCCAATCTAGTTAACTTCGTAACTCCATCAACTAATAGAGCAATTTCCGCACCAAATTTTTCTTCAATTTCTGATAAAACAACAGGTGTATCCTCTACTACGTCATGAAGCAACCCTGCAGCGATAGTCGCCATGTCCAATTCTAAACTATTCAAAATTTGGGCGACAGCTAAAGGATGACAGATATAAGGCTCTCCGGAGATCCTTTTTTGCTTGGTATGAGCCTTTTTGGCAAAAGCATAGGCGGCTTTTACTATTTCTAATTCCTCGGGATTTTGATATTTTACTTTTTCCACTAGTTCTTTAAAAAGATCATCGCAAGACATTCTTCCACCTACCACTTATCATTAACATTATAATTATAACTAAACAGCCTCAACAGGGACAAGAGGCCTGTTGATTCTTTCCAGAATAACTTCCTTCTCTTCTTTTAAAGCAAACTCAGCAAAATACCGAAATTCTTCCCATTCATCCTGTCCTTCCAAATAACGTAGAGAATCCGCTAAATTCAGTTTCTGAGACGGAGGTGGAAGCAGATAGATACATCTTTGTTTACCCTCAGTTTCCCGTCGGAGTAAACCTATATCTTCTAAGATACCCAGACACACTGAGACCGTTTGTTGCTTCAAATTTTTTAATCCAAATTTCAACATCGCTTGCGCTAACTCTTCATTAGTTGCTAATAGGGGATTCCCTTTTTTCTCACATTCCTCTCGCAAATAAAGATAAAACTTACCCAAAACAGCCCGAGAAGGAGCGGCACTTTCTAAAATCAGTTCATTTAGTTTTCGATCACTTTCATTAAAAAGTAGATGAATTTTCGCCTCTTCGTTATTCCGACCGGCCCTTCCTGACAACTGATTAAACTCCGTTAAGGAAAAGCATAAATGGTAAAGCACTACATGTTTGATATCGGGAATATCAATACCCTCCCCGAAAGCACTGGTGGTAACCATAACCCGTAATTCTCCCTCACGAAACATTCTTTCTAAAATTGTCCGATACTCACTGTACAAACCACCATGATAAAAACCGATTTCATCTCGTGCTGCAGGATAATATAAGCGTAAATCACTGGCCAACTGATATGCTTGTTTACGACTATTAACATAAATAACAATACGTTCCCCTGAAGCAACCAATTCCAATAAATATTTGAGTTTATCTTTCTCAGTTCTTTGGTCAACTACTTGCAAATTCTTACGTACATAATTCTCTACAACCATTTTCTTGCAACATAAAACATCAGATATATGTTGGGCAGTCTCGTTATTTGCTGTTGCCGTTACCGCAAGAACCAACGGGTTTCCTAATTGTGCCCAGTTTTTTCCCAAGAGGCGATACCCCTTGCGCTTACTCTTGGCTAAATGATGTGCTTCATCCACCACAAGCAAACCTATTTTATCCTTAATCGCCTTAAACTTTTCTATATGAAAAGCTAAAAACTCCGGTGTGGTTAAGATTATTTCTACCTTTCCCTGCTGTAAATCAGCAAAAAACTGTTCCCGCTCCGGTCTACTCAGTGAGCCATTTACTGCAGACACCTGCACACCCAATAAAGACATTTTTTCACAAAGACGATGATATTGGTCATTAACTAAAGACCGTAAAGGATAAACAATAATCGTTGCTTTGTTTTGTAAGAGAGCTAACCTGGCGGCCATGGACTGAAAAACAGCCGATTTGCCTCGTCCGGTAGCAAGGATAAGCAGTGTATTCTCTCCCGCTTGAAGAAATTCCAATGCTTCTTTTTGTTTTTCATAATATTCTGCTGAGCCCAAAATTGTCTGTCTTATTTTCTCCTCTATTTGTGCAAAACTATAGTCAGCCAACTGTTCTCGGCAAAAAAATTCTGCTTCTTTTTTTTCTGTAGATTTGTTGTCCTCAGCAATTTTACGCAGACAAATATTTACTCCCAGACAGTCTTGATCACGACCGGTAATTTGCGTCACTACCGCCTCATACTTACTGCCCTGATCTAAGGCAGGCGCCAGATTTCTAGCCAAAGGTGCCTTTAAATACCCGATCATTTGCTTTTGAAAATATACCGCTATTGCATTACGGTCATAAGGATTGTGTGGTTCTCGTCTTAATTCTACACTCTCCCCGACAGTTATTTCTCGGATCAGCTTTTGTCTATCTTCATAAGTAACCCCTACCACTTTAGTGTAAAACTGTTCCTGAGTAAGAATATCCCGATAGCTGTCATCTTCCAACCAAATTTCACCATCTAAATAAAGCTGTTCTAAAAAAGATAAGGTTGCATATGGGTCATCCGGTTGTACAGAGTTTTTCAGGTCTTGCAACTGCATTTGTACTCTCGTTACACCTTTATATGTATTAAGCTGTGGTTGAAAAACCAGATCACACCTGATCCATTCCCCTACTTCTTCATATATTTCTCCACAATTAAAAGCAATTGCATCGATCTGTTTGTTTTTAGCACGAACTTTTAATTTCAAATGTTTGCCCTCTTGTCCTACTTTTCTTACTTCTGCTAAGCAACCATTGCGCAAGACAAAAAGCGGAGCGGGATTTCCATGACCAAATGGACCTAAAAGTTGAATTTCCTCAACCAATTGCTCATTGATTTCTTCTATCGCTACTTCCGCATCTATATGTAGTTTAGGCGTAAGACTTTTTTCATCCAAGACTGCACAGGCATATTCCTGCAAACTTTTTTGCACCACGGGTATCTTTTCCTCAGACAAGGTTAAACCCGCCGCCATTTCATGTCCGCCAAATTTACAAAGGTCCTCTTTTACCTGTTCTAATGCTTGATATAAATCGAATCCGGGAATACTCCGGGCAGAACCTCGACCTATTCCCTCTTCCAGATTTAAAAGAATTGTGGGACGATAATATTTCTCAGTTAACCGAGAAGCGACAATCCCAATAACCCCGGGATGCCAATTGGGAGCAGATAAGAAAATTAATTTATTTTCCTCGGACTCTTCCTCTTGGGCGAGACGTTCTAAGGCTTCCTGATATATTTTCTCTTCTACCTGACGCCGTGTTATATTTTCTTCTTCTAAAATTCTGCAAATATCCTCTATTTCGTGAAGATCGTTACTCAAAAATAAGCGCACTGCTAAATCAGCTTTTCCTAAGCGGCCACAGGCATTTAAACGAGGAGCCAGAATAAAACCGACATGACCGGAAGTAAGCTCTTTTCCTTTTAAACCGGTCTGCTTAAGCAAGCCCTGAAGTCCCGGTCTGCATTGATTATTATTAATACGTTCCAGACCGGCCTTAGCCAAAATCCTGTTCTCATCACGTAAAGGCACTATATCCGCTATAGTCCCCAAAGCTACTAAATCTAAATACTCTTCACCGATACTCTCTTGTGAGAATAAAGAAGCGACGGCTTGTCCAACTTTAAAAGCTACTCCTACCCCAGATAGATCATACCAAGGCTTATTTTCCTCAGCCAGCTTAGGATTAATCACAGCCAGTGCAGTAGGTAATTGCTCCGGTAATTGATGGTGGTCAGTAATCACTAAATCCATGCCCATTTCTATGATCAAAGCTGCTTCAGCCACAGAAGAAATACCACAATCAACAGTAACTATAAGATCTGTGCTGGTCTCCTTAGCATAAACAAGTGCTTCTTTGTTTAACCCATATCCTTCTTCCATTCTATTAGGAATATAATAATTAACCTTACCGCCCAAACGACGTAATAAATCAGCAAGCAAAACTGTACCCGTAATGCCGTCAACATCATAATCACCATAAATTAAGATGTTCTCACCATTAACAATTGCTTGCTTAATCCTTCGCGCACCTGCTCGCAGATTCGGTAATTCATTAGGATTTTGCAAATCTGCTAAGGAAGCAGACAGGAATTTCTGTGCCTCTTCAGGAGTTGTAATCCCTTTATTCAGTAGAATAGAAGCCGTCACAGGTAAAACACCTAAAGCAGCTGCCAACTGCCTGCTTTTATCCTGATCTGCCTTTTTTACCTGCCAGATACTACGTTTTCCAGTCATTACCTTCTCTCCTGTTTGTTATTTATTAAAACCCCCTTTATTAAATACGCAATTAATAAAGGGGGTCATAATTTAACTTAAGAGTAAACAAATACTTAGAGCTTTATAATTTTTTTCTGTCCATTTACTACCGGAACAAAATCGTACCATAACGCTCCAGAAAGGAAAACGGAAGAGTATAGACCTGCAATAATTCCAGTCAACATAGCCATTGCAAAATAACGCGTAGTCTCTCCTCCTAAAACCAGTAAAGCAACTAACATAAACGCCACCGTTAAAGTTGTATTGATAGAACGTACAATGTTTTGTTTTATACTGGCATTCACTAGTGTCGCCAAGTTTTCTTTACGTTTTAGCTTTAGATTTTCCCGAATCCGGTCAAAGATAACAATGGTATTATTAATTGAATATCCGATAACAGTTAAAATAGCGGCAATAAAGGTAATATCAACTTCGTACTGCAATACAGAGAAAAGACCGACGGTAATAATCGCATCTTGAATTAGGGCTAAAATAGCGGCAATGGCAAACCTAAACTCAAAACGGAAGGTAATATATAATACCTGCAATATGCCCGCGATAACTAATGCCAAAATACCGGCTCGTCTTAATTCTTCCCCAATAACAGGTCCTACATTTTCACTCCGTAATAATTCAAACTTTCCTGTCTCTGTCTCTATCGTCTTTAAAACTTCATTTTGTTTCTCCTGTCCTAATTCTGGTGTTTTTAGAATAAAAGAATCCTCAGATCTTTGTAAAACACTCTTTTCCAAACCAAATTCTTTTAAAGCTTCACGAATTTCTGTATCGGTAACATCAGCTTTCTCAAACTTCAACTGAAGTAATGTTCCCCCCTGAAAATCAATACCAAAATTTAAACCTTGCACAAAAAGGGAGATTATTGCAGTTAAAAGAAGAATCAGCGTGAGAATATACCATACTTTTCTTTTTCCAATAATATCCATATTTATCCCCTCCTTATGCTCCGTATAATTTGGTGTTTTTCACCAATCCAGAATCAACAAGTGCCTTTAACACAAATCTGGTGAAAGTAATTGCCGTAAACATACTACAAAGGATACCTATACTCAAAGTAACGGCAAAACCCTTAATTGTTCCGCTGCCAACAAAGAAAAGAACCGCTGCCGCAATCAGTGTCGTCACATTAGAATCAAATATTGTCGTAAAAGCTCTGGAGAAGCCGGCATCAATGGCCGCACGCAAACTCTTCCCATTTCTCAATTCTTCTTTAATCCTTTCATAAATAAGGATATTAGCATCTACACACATCCCTATCGACAATAGGAATCCGGCAATTCCCGGCAAGGTCAACGTTGCCTTTATCGCTAAAAGAATACCTAATAAGAGTAAGGCATACAGCACCAGAGATAAATTAGCAATAATTCCCGGTACCCGATAAAAGAAAAGCATAAACAGCATAATCGCAGCTAACCCCCAAATTGCTGCCTGTAAACTTTTAGTAATAGATTCCGCACCTAAAGTCGGGCCTACTGACCTATTTTCGATAATCTCTACCGGAACAGGCAAAGCTCCGGAACGTAAAAGCAAGGCAATACTACGCGCATCCTCAAGAGTTTCAAATCCACCGCTAATACTGGCCTCACCACTGGGAATCGACTCCTGAACATATGGATTCTGAATCATTTGCCCATCTAAATAAATGGCTATATGCCTACCTTCACTTCTCTGCCCGTCCTCGTCCGGATACTCATTCACTAAACGAGCTGTAGCTTCAGCGAATTTTTTTGTCCCTTCGGCATTAAATTTTAAACCTACATAAGCTTTTCCTGATTGTGGGTCTTTCGCTTCTTGAGCTTCGACTAAATCTTTACCGGTGAGAATTACTTCCCCGTCCATTGTTTTAAACTCTAATAAAGCTGTTTTCCCAATCAAATTAATTGCACTTTCCGGATCCTCAATCCCAGGTATTTCAATCAAAATACGATCAGATCCTTCTCGTTGTATTACCGGCTCCGTAACACCCAAAGAATCTACACGAGTACGCATGATTTCAATAACTTGAGCTATATCTCTATCTGTAGCAGACCCTTGTGCCTGTAGTCTAACCATAACCCCGCCCTTAAGATCTAAACCCAATTTAAGATTGTCCCGAATTGGATCGACGGACCAAAAAGCCCCGCCAATAATCAAGGCTGTAATAATGATTAGAATAAAAATTTTCTCCCATCTCATCTTGCGGCTTCTCCTCCTTACTTGTCCAAATAATAATATCATACTGAATTATTATATTCCTCTAAACAAAGGCTGTCAAATATAGAAAAGAGCTGTCAGCCTTGCAATTAACAGCCCTTTTACGCTACTCATTAAGAAATGGTTTAATTCCGAGTGCTATTAGTTAGTCTTCATCCTCCACAACAAAATTTACTGCTTCACGTTGCATTTTCAGCCTAACATTTTCCGCAACTTCTAATTTAATTATATCATCAGTGATTCTGACTATTTTTCCATGAATTCCGCCAAGGGTTACCACATTATCGCCAACTTTTAAATTAGATAACATTTCTTGACGTAATTTTTGTTGCTTCCTCTGCGGTTTAATTATCATAAAGTAAATTAAAACAATAACTAACACCCAAACAAGAACACCAGAATAAGCCTGCACTAAAATTCCCCCTTAAACATAATTAAAGTTAAAATGAAAAATTTGTTATATTTATTTACTATCTATCTTAACCTTTTCCCTGTTTAAAAACAAGTTTTATTTTCTTCTCTTTCTTGATAATGACTAAAAAACTCCTCCCGCAATTCCAGTAAATTATCTGCCGCGATTGCCTTTCTGATTTCCTGCATCAATTGTAAAAGGAAATATAAATTATGATAGGAGGTCAGCCTTAAACCTAAAATCTCTCCGACGTTAAATAAATGGCGAATATAAGCCCGCGTATAATTTCGGCAAGTATAACAATTACAATGATGGTCTAACGGTGTAAAGTCCTCTTTATAACGTGCATTTTTGATTACCAGTTTTCCCTCATAAGTAAAAACTGTACCGTTTCGAGCAATCCGCGTGGGTAACACACAATCAAACATATCAACACCCCTAATCGCCCCTTCAATCAGACAATCAGGGGAACCAACACCCATAAGATAACGCGGCTTATTGGCCGGTAATAACGGAGTCGTGGCTTCTAAAATTTCATACATAATACTTTTGGGCTCACCGACACTAAGTCCCCCAATACCATATCCGGGGAAATCCAGCGAAACAAGATCTTTAACACTTACCGCTCGTAAATCTTTATAAATGCCCCCTTGTACAATGCCAAAAAGAGCTTGGTCTTCTCTGTGATGAGCCTGTAAACAGCGCTCCGCCCAACGGGAAGTCCTTTCCATAGCTTGTTTAGCATAATCATATTCCATAGGATAAGCAACACATTCGTCAAAGGCCATAGCAATATCTGCACCTAAAGCCATCTCGATCTCCATAACCTTTTCCGGTGTAAATAAATGTTTAGAACCATCAAGATGAGAGCGGAATTCTACTCCTTCTTCCTTTATCTTACGCAAATCTCCAAGACTAAACACCTGAAAGCCTCCACTATCAGTAAGTATGGGGCCTGACCAATTCATAAAAGAATGTAAACCACCTGCTTGTTGAACCAACTCATGTCCGGGTCTTAAATAAAGATGATAAGTATTACTAAGAATAATCTTAGAGCCGATCTCTTCCAACTCCTCGGGAGACATGGTTTTAACCGTTGCTTGAGTGCCTACGGGCATAAAAATCGGCGTATCTACATCGCCATGAGGAGTATGCAGTCTCCCCAGTCTAGCCATCGTATTTTTACTTTCTTTAAGTAATTCAAAGCTAACAGCAGTCATTTTTTTCCTCCTCAATTTTGATGTGCAACATAATGCTAAAGAATAAGCATCGCATCCCCAAAACTAAAAAATCTATACCTTTCCTGGACGGCTTCTGAATATGCTCGCATAATTTTTTCCCGACCGGCCAAGGCACTTACTAACATCAATAAAGTCGATTTAGGCAAATGAAAATTCGTAATCAAACCGGAAATAACTTTAAAATTATAACCGGGATAGATAAAAATATCGGTCCAGCCGTTACCGGCTTGTATTTGTCCGCTTTCAGCAGAAAAAGCACTTTCTAAAGCTCTCGTTGAAGTGGTGCCCACACCGATAATTCTTCTGTTTTCCTTTAAGGCTAAATTAATTCTTTCGGCAGCTTGTGTCATAATTTCGAAATACTCGCTATGCATTTTATGTTGCTCAATATTCTCTTCTTTAACCGGTCTAAATGTACCTAAACCCACATGTAATAGAATCTCTACCCATTCTACTCCACGAGCTTGAATCTCTTTAAGCAAAGCCGGTGTAAAATGTAGTCCAGCCGTAGGAGCCGCCGCAGAACCAGGTTCCTTAGCATAAACCGTCTGATATCTTTCCGAATCGACAAGACTTTTTTTGATATAAGGCGGAAGAGGCATTTGCCCAAGCCGGTCTAAAATTTCCTGAAAAATCCCTTCATAAGCAAATTCCAAAATTCTCCCTCCGGAAGCAGTAGACTCAATAGCTACCGCTTCTAACTCTCCGATGCCAAAAATAAGCCTAGTTCCCGGCTTAACTTTCTTTCCCGGACGAACTAGGACTTCCCACCTTTTGTCGTGCAATTGCTTTAATAAAAGTACCTCAATAACCGCTCCGGTATCCTTCTTTTTGCCGTAAAGCCGAGCAGGAATAACCCTCGTCCTATTACTAACCAAAACATCTCCTTTTTTTAAATAGGATAGAATATCTCTAAATTTGCGATGTTCAACATTCCCTGATGCTCGGTGTAATACCAAGAGACGAGACTCATCCCGCTGTGAAAGCGGTTCCTGCGCAATTAATTCTTCCGGTAGATAATAATCAAATTCTGAGATATGCATCAAATTACTCCTTAATATCTAAAATTTAAAAATAGGTTTGAATACGTAATCGCCCGTCGTTTTTATCCTGATTATAAAAATGCTCAATAATTTCCGTATACTTTGAACCTCTCAAAGCCATACCCCAAGCTCCCCATTGACTCATACCCAGACCATGGCCATTGCCTTTGCCTTTAAAAGTAACCGCCGAGAAATCTTTGGGAATCGTTTTCAAACCTTCCGCACTTAAGACATAATATTTATCCTTATTACCGTTAAGTTTACTAATGTATCCATCTACATTTATCGCCTTTAGATTTTCTGTATTATTAAGTATATACAAACTCCCAAATGCATTCCATATTTTTACGGTAGAATCACAGATGACTTCAAATAAAGTACTTCTCAAACCTAATACGGAACGAATGGTATCACGATAAAAACTCTTTACACCCCTCGTTCCCTTAATATCTAATTGCGTAACCCTACCGGAATCAGTTTCTTTGGCCAAAAACTCTTTTGTTTGCGGGTCAACTGCCCAACGTTTCACCGATATTTCTAAGATTTCTCCAACATTAACCGCATTATCAGGATGAGCTCTGTTCCATTGGATTAATTGATTCATAAGCTCTTGTTTATTATAGGTTTTCTCCCAATGATAAGTTTCGGCTGACCAGGATAACTTAGAGGAAACTTGAACAGCCACAGCATCCTCCGGTGTGGCCACCGGCTGGATATAAGGCAAAGAAGCAGACCATACATTTTCACATGCTTCAGAATATCCGCCGGAATTACTATGAAAAAAGGCTTGGATTAACTCCTGATCATAATAAATTACCTGACCACGAGTCTCATCTACAGCTTTTTTCACTATTGAGCCACTGGCAATTTCACTATCATAACCACCATAAACTTGCCATTGAGTGTTAATCCCTAAATCATAATTTAATTGCGGATGCTGTTTATGATAAAGCGCATAAGTTCTAGAAACAACAGCCTGAGCTTTGTAAGCCTCTTCCGGAGCACCCAACCCCATTTCAGCCCCTACAACCCCATAAAGATATTGTTCCATATCCAGATAATTGATTGCCTGGATTTTGCCGCGAAAATTTTCCAAAAGCAAGTTTCCGCGGTATTTTTTCTGTTCAAAACTAAAAACATTCAATTCCTGATCATTTACCTGACGTAAAAGCAAAAGAGAACTGCTGATCCCTTGTAAAGGTTGTCCATTATGATAAATTTGCAGATTTGTACTACCTGCCGGTGCTACAACCCATTTACCCTTAAATGAAGCTGTACTGACAACTCTTTGCGTTAAACAATCAACTAATTCATAATTGCCTTCACTGACCGAAAATTCCACAGATGCCAAATTAATACCTAAAGCAACCCTAACCGTCGTAGGAGTAGTATCTATATACGCAGCTGCCGGTATTTTTACAGGAAAGATCAATATAGACAGAATAATTATTACTGCAAGGAACACTTTATGTAAACAAGGTTTTAGCGCCCTTCCCTGAAAGCTCATATTCTAACCTCCGTACAAGATTACCGGTATGTACATGCAACAACAAAACGTCCTACTCTTTTTTCGACAAAAGAGCAGGACATTCCTTCTCCGATTTTTCATTCCCTCTAATCTGCTTTTTTATTACCAGAATTTTTGGTACTACTATTTTTTATACTGTCGTAATCCTTGTTCTTGACATGATCACCGACATTAACCTTATTCTTACTGTCAGTTTGCTTAGTCTTATTTCTATCACTTTCTCTGTCTTTATCTTTTACTTTACCTCCAGCTTGGTCTTGATCCTTATCTCTTGCTTTATCTTGGTTTTTTTCGTTTTTATCTAATTTATCGTTTCGCTTTTTATCTTTTTCTTTTCTAGCTTTCTTTTCATTATTTTCATTGTTTCCGTCTTTAAACTTAGATCTATTAGTATCCTTGAACTTATCTTTGAATATTTCACTGAATTTATCCTTATCAAAGAAATTTCCTTTTCTTTGCACCGGATTTTCTCCGTTATTATTATCTTCCTGCTGTTTTTTTAGTCGCTTCTTCATTTCTTTTTCCAATTTTAACAATTGTTTTTCATTCTTTTTCGTTTGCGCTATGATCTGTCCGGGATTGCCTCCCGCATCTTTAATGGCCTTGACAACACTTGAAAATTTCACATCCTCAGGACTTACAGCAATCCCTTCGTTTATTGCTTCTAAAACTACTGCATATTTTCCCGGAGAGATTTCGGCTTTTTTAGCTCGAGCATAAAATTTAGGCTGAATTTCTAACAATTCCACCTGAGCCTCAATGTTCTGTTTGTTCAATTCATCTTTAATCTCCGAGATTAAATCATTTTTAATTTTATTAAAAACTTCTGTCGTGGCTCCCAATTGCTCTTCCGTATTACTTTTATCAGTTTTTATATTCCGTTCTTCCTGAGTACATAGAGTTAAGATAATATTATTTTCTTTATCTGCAGCAAGATACTGTTTAGTTACCGCTTCCTGTGTGATTAGTTTAACTGCTTGATCAACAGTATGATTTTCGAAATTTAAACCGGCCAGCAAACCCTTACCGTCTTCATTCAATCCTATGGCTTCTTTAACAAAACCATCTTTATCGACCCCTAATTCCAAACTGGGATTGATATCAATTCCTACATAAGCTACTATCTGCTGTTCTTGGAAAAAAAGATATTCCGAAACAAAAAAGATTCCTAAAAAGAGCAAAACAAAACTTGCTGCTATAACTGCCAGCTTTTTTAAGGAGAAAAAACTAAGACCGGTCTTGGGAAGAATAACTTCAATCTCACTGCCTAAAGCAGGAATTTCCTCTTTCTGCCAAGGTACACTAATAAATTCACCTGTAGGAGTCATTACCACTAATGTTTCAAAAGTTGCTTCCATTACCAATCCTTTGCACTTTTTCAACATTATGCTTCAACCCTCCAATCCTTCCAAATAATCTTGCAGAAAATAAAATTCTCCCCCAAAAATAATTACCAAAGCTATGATATATTTTCGTCGTCTTTCTAACGTTTTACGACTGACCTGTACCTCATGTTCCAAATTTTTTAAAGGAAGCGTTTTTGTTCTTAATAAATATTCACGATAACTTTCTTTTTCAAAAATCAGCTTCGCCACCTGATAGGCCGATATTCTGGCATCCTGATGTTTGGGAGATTCTTTAACTAAATCTTTAAACTCTATCCCAAACTCCTTTAATTTCTCCGAATATTCCCTTATCTCCTCACGCCGCATTTCAGCTATTTCTTGTTCATAATGTTGATCAACTGCTTTTTGCCAAGTTAATTTATCTATCGGAGCAGTAAAAGAATCTTGCTCATCTTCCTCTCGGGACAAGGAAGACCACGGGATATCCTGTGTACCTTGTTCCATTTGACGAAAATAGTCAATTAAACGATTTCTGATTACCAGCTCCGCAAAAGAAAAAAATGAAGTCTTTTGGTTTACATTATATTTAGTCAAGGCCTCATTAAAAGCCATTAAAGCTATACTGACCTCATCATCATCTTCCAAATAAACAAACCGCTTACAAGTACGCGCCGTCACCTTAAGAATAAAAGGAAGATATTTTTTGATCAGACCCTCTCTCGCGTCTTCCTCCCCCTGCTGGACTAGAAGAATACCGCGGTCGATATCTAAGTCCAACACTATCACCCCTCACATCTATTTATAGAATTCGATTCCAAGTCCAAACTTTATGGGGGTTTCCAAAATTAAATCTCATTTTTTACTCTTTTTAACTTGCGCATACCTCTCCTTCTCACTAAAAACACACCCGCAATACTGCTGTCGATACATCTTTTCCTCTTTTGATTGCATTACGCCTTCTTTAAATCCAGTACGAAAATCCTGATAAAAAAAAGGTACTCCGGTTTCTTGGGAAACAGAAGTAGCTATTTCTTTAATCAATTCGTGTTTCTGAAAAGGGCTAACTAAAAGCGTAGTTGTAAAAGCATCAAATTTCCCTTTCCTGGCGATTTGTGCAGCTTTTTGCAAACGTATACTATAACAAATGCGGCAGCGTTCACCTTCGCGGAAAACTACGCCGCGTAAAAAGTTTTCCAATTCATACTGCTCATCCACAATTACCGGAAGATCGATTTTTTGAGCATATTCCGTAAATGTATCCAGTCTTTTCTTAAACTCCGTAAAGGGATGGATATTGGGATTATAAAAATACCCCCTGATTTCATGCCCTGCTTTACGTAAACTGTCGATAGGATAAATACTACACGGTCCACAACATACATGTAATAAAATTTTCATTAACTTTCTCCCCTTGATTGCTTGTTCACTCATTCTACCACAAAGTTGACTGTTCTTCTTCTTTTTCTTCCTGGTTATCGGTAACATACGGTATCCCCAAATGCTGATAGGCTAAAGGTGTAGCCATTCTACCCCGGGGCGTTCTCTGAATAAACCCTAACTGCAGTAAATATGGCTCATAAACATCTTCGATGGTACTGGTTTCCTCACTAATGGAAGCAGCTAAAGTTTCCACCCCCACAGGGCCTCCCCCAAATTTCTCAATAATAATTTGTAACATTTTACGATCTATAGCATCTAAACCCAGTTGATCCACTTCTAACAAATTTAATGCCTTATCTGCTACCTCTCTGTCTATAATCTTACAACCTTCAACCTGAGCAAAATCACGCACCCTTTTTAATAAACGATTGGCAATACGCGGTGTGCCTCGTGACCTTTTCCCTATTTCCACAGCGCCTTCCCGATTAATAGTGACATTAAGAATATTTGCCGCCCTTTCCACAATGATTACCAAGTCTTCGGTATTATAAAACTCTAAACGGCCTACTACCCCAAACCGGTCACGCAGCGGAGCCGTTAAATTACCGGCCCTGGTTGTTGCTCCCACTAAAGTAAAAGGAGGTAAATCCAAACGAATCGAACGTGCACTCGGTCCTTTCCCGATAATAATATCTAAACAAAAATCCTCCATCGCCGGATAAAGAATTTCTTCCACAGTTCGATTTAAACGATGGATCTCATCAATAAACAAAACATCATGCGGTTGTAAATTAGTCAAAATCGCCGCCAAATCTCCAGGTCTTTCAATGGCCGGACCGGATGTAGCCCGGATTTGCGCCTGCATTTCATTGGCAATAATATTAGCTAAAGTTGTTTTGCCTAAACCTGGCGGACCATAAAGAAGAACGTGATCTAACGCTTCCTTTCTCTGCTTAGCCGCCGTAATAAAAACACGTAGATTCTCTTTAATCTTATCCTGCCCAATATATTCATCCAGAGATGTAGGACGTATATTTAATTCCTCTTTTTCTTCCCTAATCAAACTCGGTGATACAATTCTCTCCTCACTCATTTGCTTTCCCCCGTTTATTCTCCCAGTTTATAATTCCTTTAATTATTGCCGATATTATTTCCCTATCTGCTTCAAGGCCATCCGGATCAAATCTTCTACAGAATAATCCTGCCCCTCTTTGCTAACAGGAACAGCTTTTTGTGCTTCCGCTACACTATAACCTAAAGCTAATAAAGCAGAAATAGCCTCACTACGTGCATCAGTATTCATTGTCACCGACCCTATTTCTGAAAGTTCCTCTTCCGGGAGAACTTCTTTCTGTAATTTATCCTTTAACTCGAGCACTATTCTTCCCGCAGTCTTCTTCCCAACACCCGGAATAGTCAACAAGGTTTGGGTATCACCATGTACAATTGCTCTACACAGCTCAGAACCTGATAAGTGTGACAAAATAGCCAAAGCCAGCTTTGGTCCAATTCCTGAAACCTGTAAAAGCGTAACAAAAATCTTTTTTTCTTCATTAGATAAAAACCCATATAAGCTTAATTCATCTTCTCGAACATGTAAATAAGTAAAAACTGTTACTTCCTCTTTAACAGGCGGCAGTTTAGCAAGCGTAAAGGAAGAAGTAAACAATCTATACCCAATTCCACCTACTTGAATAACAATATAATTAGGGCCCTTTATTTGTAATTCACCCTGGATAAATTCAATCAACACTCTCGCTCCTTCCCGATAGTCCAGAAGTACAATAGTGACCATGACAAACAGCAATAGCCAGTGCATCAGCAGCGTCATCAGGTCGCGGAATCTCTTGTAAATTTAGAATTGCTTTAATCATGAACTGAACCTGTTGCTTTTCTGCCCTCCCATAGCCTACAACAGCCTGCTTTACTTGCAGAGGAGTATATTCATAAACTGAAACCCCCCGCTGACACGCCGCTAACATTGCTACGCCACGAGCCTGACCTACTATCAGAGCTGTTTTTGCATTCTTATTAAAAAACAATTCCTCAATAGCCATAGTTTCGGGTTTATAAAGATCAATTATTTGACTAACACCTTGATAAATCTCCTGTAGACGTTTCGCTGTCTCCATTTGTTTACTACTGCGAATTACACCATACTCTAATATTTTAAAACTATTACCCTGTGTTTTGATTACCCCATAGCCGGTAATTGCTATACCTGGGTCTATCCCTAAAATAATCAATCTTTTCACCCCGTTACTATATTTCTCTACAACAACTGATAATCCTGCTGTTACAAAAAGCCCGCCAGAAGGCGGGTAATAATGGTATTATAATATTCTTTTAATACTCTTTGAAATTGTAGATGAATTTACTCTAGTTTTTCCATAATCTCTTCCGGTATTTCTAAATTAGTAAAGGTGTTTTGCACATCATCATGTTCTTCTAAAGTATTAAGCAAACGTAAAAGCAATCTGGCCTGTTCAGGATCAGTAATTTGCACAGTAGTATCAGGGATCATAGAAATTTCAGCACTGGCGAATTCCAATCCTTCTTCTTCCAACCCTTCCTTAACATTTTGGAAATCACTAGGATCAGTATAAATTTCTATTTCTTCATCATCATCAAAATTAACATCCTCAGCCCCTTTATCCAAAGCCAAAAGGATTAAATCATCCTCACTTATTTTTATGTCTTCACGATTTAATACAAGCAGACCTTTCTGTTTAAACATCCAACTAACACATCCGGTTTCACCCATATTTCCACCATTCTTAGAAAAAATATGCCTGATTTCACCGGCTGTCCTGTTCCGATTGTCTGTAAGCACATTAATCATAATCGCAGACCCACCTGGTCCATAACCTTCATATGTTAATTCTTCAAAATTATCACTATCTGTTGCTCCGATCCCTTTTTGAATAGCTCTTTGAATATTATCATTAGGCATATTAACGGATTTAGCTTTCTGAATAGCTACTTTAAGACGGAAGTTGGTATCGGGATTGCCTCCGCCCATTCTCGCAGCAACAATTAACTCTCTGCCAACTTTAGTAAACAACTTCCCTTTGATTGCATCTTGTTTACCTTTTTTGTGTTTAATATTAGCCCATTTAGAGTGTCCGGCCATAACAACTACCTCCTCCTGTCATTCTTATAAGAAAAGCACAGGTGTTACCTGTGCTAAAACTTCTTATATAATCTTATCATATTTTAGAGGGTAAAACAAATCACTTGTCTGCTATTACTTATTAGATAAAACAAATACCTTTACCTGACGTCGCCCCCAACGCAGTGCTTCTTCTTTTGTATCCATAAAAACGTCAATACGATTTCCTTTAATACTACTTCCTATATCCATCGCTGTGCCATATCCGTATCCATCAATATACAACCTTGTACCTAGAGGAATAACTTTAGGATCTACAGCAACAGTACCAACACTTGGCCAAACACCGGTATAGGTCTTATTCCCTGTATGTGTATAAGCGGTCGCTGTCATCGTACGAGCTTCTGTAAACTCCAAAGTATTCCCACCTCTGGAAACTACTTGCCGAGTCCCCATAGCTACAATCTGAGTAACCGGTTCTTTAACTAAAACCTTCTCTACAAAATTGCGGGCGACCTCTTTCCCATCCTCTAAAATTATTTCATAAATGCTTTTTTCTATGCCCTTTTCCCCTTTTTGCAAAATCCGTGTTTCTCCCTTAAAAAGTTCTTCGGAAGGTCTTTCTTCCGTACTATAAGCAAGCATACTTTTTTCCTCTACCCTTTTTTTAGTAACACGAATGACCTGAATTTTTTCTTCAGCAATTGCCTCAAGAGCAGGAAGGGTTTTATCATCAGGATTTATGACAACCGGAGCTTCAGCAAGAATATCCGCGACTGTTTCTTTATCTGTCCTCACGAATACTTCCTGACCATCAACATTTATTAGGAAAACTCTTTGATTTATTAAATTGCTGCTTTGCTGTATTGTTCTAAAGGCATGCTTTTCTTCAGAAATCTTCTCTTGGGGTACTGCAACTATCAGGAAGGCAAGCACCAGAATAACAAGAGTGATAAACTGAAGAAAATTTTTATGCTTTTTCACACTTCGCACCTCCATAAAACTATACATTCAACAAACAAATATTATTTTCCTCTATTTCTTTCCTTTTGTCAAATTTTACTAATACTATTATATTATAGAGAATAAAAAACAAACACTACAATAAAAAGTATAAGCTCCCCGTATAAAAGGGGAGCTTATACTTAAAAAGCAATTAATTAACTTATCTATCCATGCCAGCTATCTTTTCAGACTGGTTCCTTGAATTCTCCGCTTTTTCATTAGTATTAGTGGCTGCTTTTTCCTCTTGCTTAGCTCTTTTTTCTTCCTCTACTCCGTCCATAAATGCCTGTAAATTATAAATCTTACCACCATCGTTTACTTTTTCCGGACTGTCATTTACTTTTTGATGACGATCATTTTCCATTTCGATGCCAAGCTCTCTCGCCCTCCATGTTAGTTCATCCTTATAAAGATCATCATACATATTCATAAAATATTTTCTCTCTTCCAAGGAGTTGGGCTGAACAATCCCATTGCGAATTACATTAAGTTCGGCCAAGTCACTAATATCTTTTTCATCTACGGGAACCTGATGCCTTTTAGGGTATAAAATAGGAATCGGTATAGGAATAAGAGGAGGTTTGAAATACGTTACTGCTATATGCCATTTCCCATTGCGGTTAATTATTTCCTTAATTTCAAGCCGCTTAGCAAGCAGCGGTTCAAGATTTTCCATACAGTTTTCAATCATTCTATTATTAAAGCTGCGATCATATTTATTTACGTAATATCGATCATAGATATCCTTAACTAGCGCAAACTCTTTGTTGACCTTCCTCTCGAAACGCCAATTTTTAATTCTATGCAGTATTGGTCCAATAATGAAAGAATTACCTTGGTAGGATAACCTCAAAACCCGCAAATCATCCTCATTTATTCCATCTTGCTCATATAATTCACGATCAAGCATAGGTCGTTCCATATAACTCACTTTTAAGGTATCAACATCCATATTTCTTCTTGCAAATACTTCTTTTATTTTATGTAAGTACCTGCCAACGATCCACTTATCGGAAATGTCCTCCAATTTACCCTGTCTCTTGTAATCAGCTATATATTGATTAAGAATATTTAATTCATTAACCTCCTGATCCGTAACCTTTTTTCCATGATAGTCAACTTTATGCCATAATTTCTCCCATCTGGAAAGGTCTTGCTTAATTTTTCTTTCAAGCTTTTTTGCATTAATATCCATTTTATCAACTCCTTTTAATTCTTACCTAAAATCTTCCCCAAGGGGATGCCGGAATTTTGGGCCTTTCAACCGGGACCTTTTCTTTTTTATCTCTATCATCTTTGAATATTGTATTATTCTTAACATTCTCAAGAAAGTGTTGTATATCGAATACTTTATCATTATTTTTATTTTTATTGTTGTCATTACATTGCTCTAACCTGGATAACATATAATCTATCTCTTTCCTTGATTCTTCAAATTCTTTAAATATCTCAGGCCTATATTGTTCATATCTCTCTAAAAATTCTAATCTTTCTTTATTTGACTCCAGTTCCAACAGTTTGTCCCGCATTTTTTCAAGCTCTCTCAACCTCATTAAATCATGATAATCAAACCCCATTTCTCTCCGAATTATTTCATACAATTCTTCACGTTCTTTAATTAAAGGCGCCAGTATTTCCATACTTTTTGTAAGCATATATTCGTCCATACATTTATCAGTATTACTACGATCACCTTCTAGAAATAACTTTTCCATCAGAGCGGTTTCTTTTTCAATTTTTTCCTTTAGAGCAGCATTTCTCAATGGCAACGTCATTCTAAAAAGAAAAGATTCTTTATCAAAACTAAGTCTAAATTCTCTCCAATCTTCAGGAGTTACATTATAACGCGGAAATTCCGGATGTCTCATATAACTTATTCTTAAGGGAGCTTCTGGCAAATCATTTCCTAATCTTGAATCATCTGTTATTCTTTCCAATATCGGGACGTTTTCATCATAAACCAATATTCCCTTTTCCTCATAATACCTCATTCTATCTTCCATAATGGCTAATTTATAAATATCTTCTTTTTTAACCAATGCCCCATGTTCATCCAATAATTCCCAACAATAAAACGTTTCCATAATTTCGTCCTCTATTTTTTTTTGCAATTTGTTTAATTCAGCATTATACATTTGTTTTAACATTCGTCTCCACCTTTCTAAAGATATACTTTAATAATTATTTATATCTGCTTTTTACCCACAAAAAAGCTAATCAAGCTTTTTAAGACTGTGCTATTGTATGTTGAAAATTTGATTAAATAGTCTAATATTCTAATAATTTTATGGCTGTTTAACAAATATCTTTAAGCAAAATTCTAATCAAATCAAAATATTCCTTCAATAAATTTTACAAAAATACATAATAGTACAAAAAAACTACATTTTTCATTTTAACGTTTATTTTCACATAATGCAATACTTAAATTAAAAAAACAGCTTCATCCTAAAACGAAGCTGCTTTTTAAAAAAATAATTACTGGCAACGACATACTCTCCCA
>LFSF01000034.1:7556-7690 GCA_001512665.1 Clostridiales bacterium DTU073 | reverse complement strand
TTCTTTTACCCTAAAAGTAATTACTAAAGATAAGAAAGGAGCGACCAATACTGTAACTAAAGATATTACACGATACAATAATGCTCCCACAATCGCCTTTACTTCCTGTCCTACCCAGTTTACGGATACGCAGA
>LFSF01000034.1:0-7424 GCA_001512665.1 Clostridiales bacterium DTU073 | reverse complement strand
GAAACGGTCGATCTTAGTAATGCGAAAGGCTCTACTTCAACGAATACAATCACGCGGAGTAACCGTGCGCCTTCGGTAAGTTTTGTTTCCACACCCAACTTTAAGGATAATGAAAGTTATACCTTTTCTTATAAAGCAACAGATCCGGATACTAGAGTAGATGCTACATTAACTACAGATGTATATGTGGGTAGCACTAAAGTTGCTTCAGCAGTAAGCTCAAGTAATGGTAGTAATAAGAGTGTCACTATAGATAAAAATAATTTACCGGTGGCCGAATCATTTGTCTTAAAGATAATCAGTAAGGATAAAAAGGGGTTAACTGCTGAAATTTCTAAAACAATAAATCGGGAAAATAGGGTGCCAACAGTAACTATTACTAATTATCCCACAAATGTTCATAAACGTGAAGATAATTTAAGTTTTAAAATTACTGTTAGTGATCTCGATAAAAGAATAGACCCAGTTTTAACAACAAATATTGAACTCGATGGAAGAAAAGTTTCAGAAGCGGATTTTGAAATCTCACCTGCTGTTTCCGTGTCTAATGATGACATCCCGGCCATAAATGGTACAACATATCAGGTAACTATAAAAAAGAAAACGAAGTACATAAGTATCGATACAGAACGTTTTACGTTAAATGTAAAAACCAAAGATACTTGTGGGGCTACCAATAATAAATCAATTACCATAAATAATATTAATACTAAACCTCGCATTACCCTATCTAAAACCGAATTATCTCTAGCCGACGGGAAAATACCTAAACATGATCAAACCTTCAGCTTTAAGATAACTGCTTCAGATTCTGATACGATAGACCAAAACCTCAAGGTAAAATTCTACATTATCATTGACGGAAAGAGTACGGAAGTAACTACTTTTAAAGCAGGCTCACAAAATATAACCGACGGTAATTTAATTGCTACAAATAAGCAAACTTATACGATCACTATTGATAAAACCATTCCAGCAGAAAATCCGCTTATTCCTAACACCGTAAACAACTTTACTCTAAAAGCAGTAGTTACAGATGATTTATTCAGTACGGATGATGACCAAATAGAATTAATCCATTTTAATACTCCACCAGAAATTGAAGTTTTGGGTCTGACAACTGACGTATCAAATACAGTTCGTAAATCAGATAATATCTTAAGCTTTGGTCTAATTTTAAAAGATAAGGATGCAGCAGATACTGAAATAAAGTGTGAAATGTATGTTAAGGTTTTAGATACTGAACAAAAAGTTAACCAGTTTACTGTAGATGCGATTACTAATAATACAGGCACTTTAACTGGGCAAAACGGCAAAAAATATGAGATTACTTTAAACAAAGCTGTTTTTGTACCTATGTTCGCCAGCGATTTTTCCATAAAATTCGTCGCTACTGATACCTGTGGTGATAAGATAGAAGAAAAAATATTCTTTACCCACTATACTGATATTATTGCTCAATGGGCTTTAGATTCAGTTAAAGATAATGTTGCGGTGGATTCTGGTGGGCAAAGTAATAACGGGATTGTCCATGGTGCTACTTTAACTACGGGAATCATCGGATATGGCTATTCCTTTGACGGCACAAATGATTATGTAGAAGTACCTTTATCGCCTACACTAAGCGGGGCAATAACCACAAATAGCTTTAGTGTAGAGACTTGGGTGAAAACTACGGATACTCCTTCAGGAACAGGAAACATCGGTCTTGTCACTAACTATGGAACAAATACGACGCCGTTTTGGAAATTAGGATTAGAAGGGGCTTCAAAAAAATTCCATTTTGAATTAAGGGACAAAAATGGGAATTATGCGACTGTAGCAGCACCTACTGCCTTGAATGATGGCAACTGGCATCATCTGGTAGGTGTAAGAGATGCGGAGCAAGGGAAAATCCGCTTATATGTGGACGGTGTATTAGTAGGTGAGAAAGCAGCACCTCCGGGAGATGTCAACAGCGGACAAAGTATTTTCTTCGGATTTCATTCAAACAGATATTTCCAAGGCTGTCTTGATGAAGTAACTTTATATGGTTGTGCTCTTTCTGCAGAGGAAGTCCGGAAAAATTATGGGAAAATAGTCTACCTTACTGATCTCACCATGACTAACAGATATGATGATGAATCAACACATCCCTGTACCTATGGCATCTTTATGAATAAACTGGATTTTGAATTAAAGAAAACCGTCAATGATCTGGTGATAGAGCTTGAAATTCCCAGTAGTATTAAAATTAGGGAAATCCTCAGTGTTTCGAAAAAAGATGCCGAGGGTAATTATGTCTCTATCATTCCTGTAGTGGGAGAGCGACCCATCGCGGATCCTTCTAAGGTATCGGTTACGGAAAATGGCATTATTTCCTTTACCCAGCCTCTGGATGCAGGGAGCTATCGAATCGAACTCTTATTGACTGTTGATGAACATCTGATTATCAAATCAAAAGCCTTTTATGATGAAAGTAAGATTAAAATAAATAACGACAGGGAAATCTTCTGGTTTGAATACATGGATTTTAAAGAGCTTCCGAATGTAACATAACAGCTATTATTTAGGTATCAGTAACTGTGTGAAAAGGCTCTGTTCCTCCAATGAGAGGAACAGAGCCTTCTTAAAAACATTATTTTAGTCAAATGAAAACCGAAAGTTCTGTTAATCGCAAAATAGGATGTGGGTAAAAAACTCAAAAAATTACCCACGTTTTTATAACGTGAGTAATTTTTTTTATTAAAGGAAGACCTCTTTTTATTCACTCATCAACTATTATCAACGAGGTTTAATATCAACTTTCTAATTTTTTCTGCACTCTCTACTGCCTTTTTTTGATCATGCTCATCTAATTCTAAATGGAACGGATATCTTGCCTGCGTTGCATAATCAACTAATTCTATACAAGCACCTTGTATTTTTTGAAAAGATTGGTCATATTCTATGCAGGTTTTATTAAGAAGTGTTAAATCATGAGTTTTTAAAATTCTACCACCATTCATAGCAATAAAGCCTTTTAAATATTTTTCAGCACTTTGTTGGCAAAGATAACATATTATTTCTAAAGGTGCAGGATACATATGAAAAAGGAATTTTGCAGATTTTAAATCATTATCGGCAAAAGTGAACCATTCATTAGCAATATCTTTATTGTTCATAAACACTAACCCCTTCATTAGTTATTTTATGTTCAAGAGTAGTATTTATTTTTGCTCTTTCCAAAAACTCATCTTGATCATAAACTAAAATATCTACAGGCTTAGTTGCAACTTTTGATATTGATTCTCTGATCAACCTGATTAAATCCCTTTTTCTAATATTGCTATCATTAGTAATAACACATAAATCCAGATCACTATTATGATCTGCTTTCCCATAAGCATAGGAGCCAAATAGATATATTTTTTGTACTGAAGTGACAGCATTTATTTGTTTTATTACTTTGTTAACTTCCTGTTTTATGTTTAATGCCACTTAAATCACTCCATTTTCATACAAATACACGTATAAATATTTCTNNTATCAAATACTTATTGTTACGCAATTTAAAGATGTGGTTCGATGAATATGCTCTTTTTTTAATCCCGCTGTAAGTATTCCTCAACTGCGGAAAAAACCAAGGCACCATCACCTACGGCAGTGGCAACCTGGCGAGATAATTTCTCACGACAGTCACCGATGGCAAAAACTCCAGGCACGGATGTTTCCAGGTTCTCATTAGTAAGCAAATATCCCTGAGGGTTTTTTTCAAATTCCGCCCCTAAAAATTCCGTATTGGGCTGACTGCCTACATACATAAACACACCGTCTACGTCTATATCTTTTGTTTGTTGAGATTTGATATTATGTGTTTTTAGCGCCTTGATTTTATCCTCCCCGATGATCTCATCAATTACGGTATCCCAACAGATCTTAATATTGGGTGTGGCTATGGCCTTCTCCCCTAAAATCTTATCAGCACGCAATTGATCCCGACGATGGATCAGCACCACTTCACGAACCATATTGGCTAGATATAAGGCTTCCTTTACAGCAGAATCTCCGCCCCCGACCACAGCAACCTTTTTATTCCGATAAAAGAAACCATCACAAGTAGCACAATAAGAAACGCCTTTTCCGTGAAACTCTTTTTCTCCTCTAACCCCTAATTCACGAGGCTTGGAGCCGGTAGCAAGAATAATGGTTTTCCCTACTGCTTCACCTGTACTAGTGATTACTTTCTTACTTTCCCCCGCCGTTTTTAACTCTAAAACCTCGGCATTAAGAAATTCACAGCCAAAACGTTCCGCCTGTTTGTGAAAATTAATCATTAATTCAAAACCGGAAATACCTTCGGGAAATCCAGGATAGTTTTCAATAATTTCTGTGGAAACCGCCTGTCCTCCAAACACACCTTTTTCCAGAAGTAAGGTCTTGCGACCTGCCCGGCACGCATATATGGCCGCAGTAAGACCAGCCGGTCCTCCCCCGATAATCAGCACATCATACAAACTCAAAACTATCACTCTTTCCACTTGCGATTCTAAAATATCTCTATGTCTTATCCTTTTCTTAAATGCCAACTTTAAACCAATTAATCCAGATAATTTAAAGGATTTTTATATCTACCATTAACTCTAACCTCAAAATGCAGATGAGAACCGGTGCTACGCCCTGTAAAACCAACCTTCCCTAACACCGATTGTGTGGAAACCTTTTGCCCTACGGAAACGTCTATGGCATTGAGATGAGCATAACGCGTGGTAAGTCCCTGACCATGATCAACATCGACACATTTGCCATAATTGCCTTTCCATCCGGCAAAAATTACAGTTCCGCTTCCTGCGGCAAATACCGGGTCTCCGGTACTTCCGTCAATATCTATTCCGGTATGACCTCTCCCTGCCCCATAAGAACTGGTGATTTTCCCTCTGATGGGCCATTTCAGCGGACCACTTCCACCGCTGCCACGTGACGCAACCATTACTTTGGTTCCTTTTCGCACGATTTTAGCTTGGGGCTCAGTAATTACTTTTTGTGCTAAGACTTGACGTTCTAATTCTAAATCATTTGCTAAAGTAAGACGATAGGTCACTTCCCGCGTCCCGTTTTTCCCTTCTTCCTTCACTTTCTGCTGTCCGGTCCAAATGGATGAATCATTTTCATAAACAACCTTATAAGGTACCTTTTCCTCAATTGTCATTGTAGCGGTCGAAGCTACCGTCACCAAAGGCTCTATCTTAGTTAAATTCAAGATATCTCCCGGTTGCAAATATGTCCCCTTTAAGGAAGGATTCATCTCCTGCAACTCGGCAACGGTCAAGTCATTCTCACGGGCAATTGTCCACAGTGATTCCCCTTTTTGCACGGTATGCTCTACTATCTCCTCCTGCCCTTGAGTGAGCAAGGTGAGAGCTTCCTCTCTGGTTTGCAATTGCTGTATCGAACCTTGTACAGCAACAATCTGCACATCTTCTTTAAACTCACTGTTTTCAATTTTTATCTCTGCACCATCATCAGGCAAATAAAAGGTCTGCAAATCCTCTAATAATTTTTGAGCTTCCTCCCTAGATGCTAAATATACTACCGGTTTCCCGTCGATCATTATCGCTGAGGTATCGGTTGTCCAATCCAGCTTATTCTTGCAAACAGCCACCAATTTATCCTGGGAGAGAGGCTGCCCTTTCCCCAGTCCTGCCCTTTCCCAAGATAGTTTTGAGGATGTACCGAGCACGGATGTTCCTAATTCAGCAGCTAATTCGTTTTGCGCAAGCACAATAGCTTTCTCCGCCTGGTTTTTTCCTGCAGCTAAGGCTATTTGTTCCCCATCAGCGAGCAGATAAATCGGGCTGTTTTCTAAATAATAATATGTACCTCCACCAATAATACTTAACCCCAGAATTATCGCTCCTATTTTCACCATTCCGCGGCGAAGCCGTAAATTCCCGGCAATTTTATCATACAACAAACGTGGTTTTGTTTTCAGCTTATGTATTGAAGTAACTAGAGCAATCCTTACCTTAAGAGCCCAAGCATTTCTGTCCATTAATCCCCAAAGACCTTATATATAGCGGTCGTTACTCTCCATTCTTCTTATCAAATTAAGAAGAAAAAGGTCAGGTCTTTGAGTTTTTCACCTTCCTTCCGTATGTGTGCATCCTAATTAAGCGTTAATCTTTACTTAAGAAGGGAGTAACATAACTATTATACATTATTTACAGTGTCTGATACAAATCCTATATTTATTACCTTAGGTGCGTAAAAGTGACAAAGAGTGCCTAGTTCTTTATTTTTGCCAAATATAAGTAACTTTTAAACAATTATTTTTTTTAATTTTTTTCCGCCCATATTTTTACCTGTAAATAGAGAGCATACTCTAGCCTGGTCTTTTGTAACTCACAGCCCAATTCATAAGGTTTGCCTAAGTCCTTGTTAAAATTAAAGGCGTTGGCATGGCATCCGCCACTGCAATAAAACCTTGCCCAACATTCACGGCATTTTTCTTTGTTTAAGGCATGGGCTTGGCGAAAGGTTTCCCTTAAATGCTGATTATCTTGCAAGCCCTCAAAAACATTACCCAACAAAAAAGTTTTATTCTCCATGAATTGATGGCAAGGATACAAATCCCCTGCAGGTGAAACAGCCAGATATTCATTTCCGGCCCCACAACCGGATAACCGCTTGAGGAGACAAGGCCCTTTATTTAGGTCTACATTAAAATGAAAAAATTGAAAGGGCCGACCCTCTTGATAGTATTCCCACCATTTGTGGGCTAGTTTTCTATACTGTTCTTTTAATACCGGCAAATCCTCGGTTCTTAAAGCGTAATCATGCTCCGGTGATGCGACCACAGGCTCCATGGAAACGCGCTTATAGCCTTGCTCAACTAAAAACAGAATATCCTCTGCAAAATCCAAATTATAATGTGTATATGTCCCTCGTACATAATATGTTTCATCAGTCTGTCTGTTGACAAATTCTCTAATTTGCCTGTCAACCAAGGAAAAACTATCCTGTCCCCCGACTAAAGGTCTCATCCGATCATGCACCTGGGGACGACCGTCTATACTTAAAATTAAATAGACCTTTTCCCTGTTCAGAAAGTCCATAATTTCCGAAGTCAATAAAATAGCATTGGTCGTCAAGGTCTGTTTAAGAACCTTCCCCGTCTTTTGGGCTTTCTCCTTACCGTACTTAATAAGTTCTTGCACAACAGGGAAATTTAACAACGGTTCACCGCCGAAATAATCAACCTCAACATGCTGACGTGAACCCGATGCCGCGAAAAGAAAATCAAAAGCTTTTTTCCCTGTTTCTAAATCCATTAGCGAGCGATCCGCTCCAAAAGGCCCGGTCCCGGCAAAACAGTATTTACAACGCATATTGCAATCATGGGCTACATGCAGACAGAGTGCCTTGATAATCTGCTCCTGCCGAGGCTGGTAATTCTCTAAAGCCTC
>LFSF01000028.1:66778-117686 GCA_001512665.1 Clostridiales bacterium DTU073 | reverse complement strand
CACCGGCGTTTGGGTCAATTTTTAACCGGCGATTGGGTCAAAAATATTCCGGCGTTGACAAATACGACCAAGTTTTTGCACAAGTTCATGTTGATGCATACCGAAAAGATCCTTTTTCGAATCTGTCAATAAATCTAGTGCCTTTCTATTAGCAAAAAAAAGTCTTAAGTTTTGATCATAAATCACAACACCTAAAGGTAATTCATCAAGAATTTGAATTAAAGTTTTACTTTGCTTTTCAATTTTTTGATAAGGATACTTGACAGCACTAACAAAAATACCCTTCATAAAGAAAAAATAACAAGCAACCTTTAAGAAATGTCCCATTAAATGATAAACAGGTATTACTGAATTAATGGAATGAAATAACATAGAAAGTAAGTTCAAAACAACCGCAATTATGATAAAGCTATAAACTAATACGTCCTTTTGAGTAATTTTTAAACGTAAATTATGTAATGAAAGCAAAAATAAGACAATTATCATACAATCAATTAATATTTTAATCCTGCTAGCTCCTTCATTAATATACAGGATAGGCAAAAGATCGTAATAATGATAAAAAACGAGAGCAACAAAACTCACTGTAAAAAGAGAGAAAAAAAGCCCTATATATTTATTAATCTTAAACTTAAAATCTCCGGTAAATAAAACTAAAGTTAGAGCAAGCGAAAATCTGCCCAGCAACCAATACCATGTAGATAAATTATTTTGCTTAAAAGACAATTCTGATGAGTAAAAAAGAAGATGTAATATACCGAAAAATCCTACCATTAAAAAACAAAAACAGATGTTATGCTCTACATAAGTATTCTTTTCATATGTGTACCACACTAACACAAAAATTAAAAAGGAAATAAAAATACAAATCAATTCAATGCCTACATGAAATTGAAAAAAATACTGAGATAAAAAGAGACTTGTTACTAATTGTGCCAATAAAAAAGCACCTAATAAAAACACACTGATCTGTTTAAGCATTGACCGCAAAATTTGAGTCTCTTTCCTTTTTAAATCCATCATCCTGATCCACTCCCGTTTTTAACACAAACATCCGGTTTTCTGCCAATTATAATTACTATCTTATCATCTCTATCAAATATATGACAAAAATAAACGCCAAATCGTTCTCTGTTTTTTTGTTTTTTTTAATAATTTTACGAGAACGTTTTATGCAGCTCAATAGTCATTAAAAATGAAAAACAAATTTAGGAGGAGATCTTATGTACAAAAAAATGATTATCTTGGTTTTTATTCTCTTGGTGCTTTCGGCAACCCCTATCTTAGCTCTGGAGGAAGTCACTATTGACGCTCAAGCTTCCTCAGTATTTATGTCTTATGGCTCGAGTATTGCTAAAAACGGCAACTATATTAACTGTACGGCTTGGTCCGATTTGGTCGACTTTTATTCCCAATCCATTAGTATGAGTTTACAAAGATATGAAAACGGTACTTGGAAAACTCTTAAAACATGGTCTGCTTCTGATTACCATATGACCTTAGATGTAATGGGAGCGTATCCTTTGAGCCCCGGTCTATACCGGGTGAAATCAACCCATAAGGCCGGCGGGGAAACGCGTACCTCCTACACCGGAAACTATATAATAGATTAAAGTAATGAGTAATTGAGGCATTAAAACAGGGAGCAAACAACAGCTCCCTATTTTAATGCCTCAATTACTTTAATTATTTCCTCCACAGCAATATTTTGGGTCATAATATTAAACCTAATCATGTTCTCCGTCCAGAAAACTTGTACAGTTGACTCTTGATTAATCAAAGTTACTTCGAGATTATCATTTACCCTAATCTTTTGAATATCAGCATTTTGGGGCACAAAAGTATTACGATTTGTTTCATTAAGGATATTTTCTTGTTTTATAATTAAACGTTTATCTTCTTCAACATAAGTAATCACAACCACCGATTGAGGATATTCATTAGAAACGACATTTATCTGAGGCGGTGATTGAAAATCAGCCGGTACATACTGTGGAGATTTCAAGGCAAAGACCACCATGCCCTTAGCTTCTTCCCAACTAAGGTCTTTAAATATTCCTTGCTTATATTCAGGATTATGTCTTTCCGAAATAACTACATCACCACTCTCTGTTTGCCCAAACCACCTAAACACCTCATTTTTAAAGCCAATTACTGTTTTCGGGCTTAACGAGATAAAAATTATGAAAACCACAGCAAATACCGCTACAGGAACAAACATGCGTTGATATTTTCTAAACAGCGAGATCTGCTTGTTAGTTTCTTTTTGTTGTTCTGCTTGCAGTCTATTCTCAAATTCCTGCCATTTTTCTTCAACATGCACAGGAGGAAGATGATCAATTAAGGCTTTTACGTTTTCCTTAATTAAACAATCATATTCTTTATTGTCAAACTCTTCCTTTCGCATTTGGCTCACCCTTTACTAATTTATTAGCCATAAATTCTTGATGATAACTAGTCAATTTCTTAACTAATAATTTTCTGGCCCGAAATAATGAGGATTTTACTGTACCGACAGGAAGCTTTAATACTTGAGCTATTTCAGGATCGGTTAATGTCCAATAATACTTTAAAATTACCATTTGCTTAAGTATAGGAGTTAAACATAAAATTGCTTTACGTATTTCCTCTGTCTTTTCCTGAAGAAGATATTGACTACACGGTTCATTTTCATAAAGACGTTCATTATTCAACTTGAGATATTGTTCCATAAATTCTTCTTCAGCAATTGTTAAGACTTTTTTATTACGATTATATATATTAATAGCTTGTTTGGTAGCTATTGCCGCTACCCATGCTCCAAATTTTGCGGGGTCTTTTAAAGTGTGTATATTGGTATACGCTTTCAAAAAAGCATCTTGCGTTGCTTCTTCAGCTAAAGCAGTATTTTTTAGAATTAAAAAACAGGTACCATAAACTCTTTGGTAGTACTTCTTATACAAAGATTGAAAAAATTCCATTATACTGAGTACCTCCATTAATACTCACGAATACTGTTGCTTTGATCTAAAGCCCTATATTGTAAAGCCTCTGCAAGATGAATAATATTAATTTCATCACTACCAGCAAGATCTGCTATTGTACGGGCTATTTTTAAAATTCGCTCATGTGCACGTACACTTAACCCCAATTTGTCATATACTTTTTTTAATAAATTTTTCGCTTCATCTTGTAATTGACAATATTTCCTAACTTCTTTTCCACCCATCTGAGCGTTACAACTTATACCCTGTCCTGCGAAACGTTCTAACTGCCTTTGCCGTGCTTTACTCACTCTTCTTTGTACTTCCCAAGAACTTTCTTCTTTTTTTCTATCGACCAAATCTTGATAATTCAATCTAGGCACTTCGATTTGAATATCTATACGATCAAGTAACGGTCCGGAAATTTTATTCCGGTATTTATTAACCTGATAAGGAGTACAAGTACATTCCTTTAGGCCGTCACCATAATAACCACAATAACAGGGATTTGCAGCAGCTACTAATTGAAATTTGGCCGGATAAGTAATCACTGCCGAAACCCTGGATATTGTTACAATCCTATCTTCTAATGGCTGTCTTAAAGACTCCAAGACATCCCGTCGATACTCCGGCAATTCATCTAAAAATAGAATCCCATGCGTAGCTAAAGTAACTTCACCGGGATTAGGAATAACCCCTCCGCCAATAATACTAGCAACCGAACCTGTATGATGTGGTGCTCTAAAGGGGCGACAGGTTATGAGCGGACTCTCTTTGTTTAACAGCCCGGCAACACTATAGATCTTACTTACTTCCAAAGCTTCTGCAGGAGTAAGTGGAGGTAGAATGGAAGGCAAACACTTCGCTAACAAACTTTTTCCACACCCCGGAGAACCTATGAGTAATAAGTTATGTCCCCCTGCAGCGGCAACTTCCAAAGCACGCTTAGCCAAATGCTGTCCTTTAACATCTGCTAAATCAAAAACTACCTCCTGCTTCGTTTTAAAAAAGTCTTCTAAACTTTGTTGTTCTACTTTACGATAGAATTGTGGATTTTCAGAGAACTCTACGACCTTTAACAAACTAGCAAAACAATAAGCAGTAACAGGAGTTAACGCTACTTCTTTACCATTATCCTGAGCCACAACGAAAGATTTCTTTGTCTCCTTATGAATAAACAGGGCCATCGGCAAAATACCCGGTACACCCCTAATCGAACCATCAAGCGACAATTCTCCGACAAATACATAATCGTCTAAATTTTCCGCCTTAAATTGTCCGGTTGCCGCAAGTATTCCTATAGCAATAGCCAAATCAAATCCAGGTCCCTCTTTTTTGATATCAGCAGGGGCAAGATTAACAATAATCTTTCTGGGTGGAAAATCAAAACCTGCATTTTTAATTGCTGTCCTTACTCTTTCTTTACTCTCTTTTACTGTAGTGTCTGGTAAACCTACAATCGTAAATTCAGGAAGTCCACCGGAAACATCTACTTCTACTTCGATCAAATATGGCTCCATGCCTACAGTAGTACAACTAAAAACGCGGGCTAACAATATTTCACCCCTTCAAACAACTTTTTTCACAAACTTATTTATTCTACATTTTTTCTTCAAATTCCTGCAAACACCATCAGATTTGTCTAAATCTTTTTGCTATTGAAAATTCAGTCGTAAAAAAATGCCCTGCTTTTGGGCATTTTTACGGCATTATCACAATGTTCGTGACCACAGGACGCAATTTTCCATCAGAAGGCTTATTTAAAACCTCCTGATCATAAACAAAAGTACTGGAACCACCACCATCAAGATTATAAGCTTCTTTAACACCTAACTCCACAAGCTTTTCAATCAACCTTTCCAGTGTTACTCCACTGCTCCAGTCAGCTTGACGACCGTCAACAACGATCATGATTAAATCACCGTTAGCATATTCACCTAAAATGGTTCGTGGTTGTTTGGTCTTGGCCCACTCGGCTGGGATAGGCTGAGAAACCCCTCCTTTAATCAACACAGGTATAAAACTTACCCCCTGCCATGGATTTAAAGCCATCAGCTCCTTTTCTGTGGACAAGACGCCACCAATCACTCGCCCTGATTTATTAATTCCGGCAAAGCATAAATTACCGGGATAACCATTAAAAGGAGTAATTAATTTTCCGTTAATTACTACATTGCCGATATGAACCATATAAGGCTTCCCATTTCTCATTTCCGTATAAAAACCACCGCCATTTATACCTAACAATGCCCCTGTTCTCTTAACAGCCTCCAGTGTCGTTTCTTTTTCACCCAAAGTATCTTTAGCTAAGACTACCTTAAAAGCCTTAGGATCAAAAAGCTTCACCTTAGCAATATAGCCACGATAACCCAACTCCTCCAATTTAAAAACCTTAATTTCCACCTTCCGTGAAGAATGTACCTTAATGGGCTCGCCTAACATCGTCAAAATTCGCTCTTCATAAATTTGATCCGACATCTGTTTATACTGAGTAGCCTGCTTAGTTAGATTACTCAAGGACTCATCATGTACTTCATACTGATTTTTCTGATTCTCAGCTTGTGTTTTAACATTATTCATTTCTCTTTCGATAATGTTTACACTTTCTTCCAGTGCGTAAAGAGAAAGGTTAACTTTTTCTACCGGCATACTTAAAGCATGAGCATAACCGGTAAAATTACTACAAGCAATCCAGATACCTAGAAAAGGAGCAAGCACTAATAAAGCTAAAACAAATAATTTACGCATCAAGGAGCCTCCTTTAAGATTTGCAAACTTTTTTCTAAATTTTTCAATTGCTTGTCAAGTAATTCAATCTTCGCATTTAACTCTTTCTGAATACTACTGGATGAAGATATGGTCTCATCAGTATTGCTTAAGTCCCCTTTTAATGCAATCAGTTCATTAGTCAAACTATCCATTCTGTCTTTAATCTCTTGAATATACATTGCATTTGTCTGTTGGATATTCTTAATTTCCTGATCGAAATATTGCTTGGAATAATAAAACCCACCGTAGACTAAACCAGCCCATACCAGGAGAAACAATACAATATAGAGAGGACCTAGCGACTTAGAAGAACTTGTTTTTCTAGCTCTAGCTGATTTCAACTCCTCAGTATTCTTCATGTGTAAATTCGTTCCAAAACTCATTTTTATTTTCCCCCTGTTCCTTTTATCCCTTTTTTTATAACCATCAAATTCTCGATTCTCTTTAGATATCCTGCCTCCAATTCTTCCCATGCTAAAAAGCATCCCGAATTAAATCTAAAGATTTTATCTTCATATTCTGATCAAATAAAATTCCAATCACATCAAAACGACATTTCTTTTCTCCGGCTTTTTTTATTTTTAAATAATAACCGGCTAAACGTCTAAGCTTCTGCTGTTTAACCCAAGCAACCGTTTCTTGAGGTAATCCATAAGCTGAACTACGCCTGCTTCTTACCTCCACAAAAACCAAAACGTCGCCGTCTTCCGCAATTATATCCATTTCCCCAAAAGAACAGCGAAAATTACGTTCAATAATCTTATACCCTTGATTACGCAAATATAAAGCCGCTGCCTCTTCAGCTTTTTTACCTACATCAATTCTATTCATGCTTTCTTCCTCAATTAACAATTTAACAAATATTATGTAAAAAACTTCTGCGATGTACCTTTGACGGTCCATATAGTTTTAAGGCCTCCACGTGACGTGCGGTACCGTATCCCTTGTTTTCTTTAAAACCATAAACAGGATAAAAAGTATCCATCATTTCCATTATTCTATCACGATAGGTCTTGGCAATTATGGATGCCGCCGCAATCGCTGCACACTGTCTGTCTCCATGAATAACACTCTTTTGGGGGATATTTGTCTCAATCTTCATGGCATCAATAAGCAAATAATCAGGTTTGACCTTCAGTACCCGTACAGCCTTCAACATTGCTAATCTTGTTGCCTGATAAATATTGATTAGATCTATCTCCTTATGATTAACTAATCCTACTGACCACGCCAACGCTTCCTTTTTAATCTGCAGTTCTAAAACTTCCCTTTGTTCAGCAGTGAGCTTTTTCGAATCATTGAGACCGGGTAAATAACAACCTTCAGGGAGAATTACACAAGCCGCTACTACCGGACCTGCCAAAGGACCGCGACCTGCTTCATCAATACCCCCCACATAGCTATACCCGGCTTTTCTTAAAGCATTTTCCCTTTCCTGCAATTTTCTGTATCTGGCTTTTTCCTTCTCCAAGTTAAGCAACTCTTTTTCCAGATGCAAACCCAGCTTTTGCACACCCTTACGAGAATCTAATTTTAATTCCTCACTAATTTCTGCCCAAAATTTGCAAGGTAATGCTGATACTATTTCTTTAATTTTTAAAACAGATAATCTTTCCCAATCAGCAAACATCCATCGTCACCTTTCCCAATTTACCACTGCGGAACTCTGTAAGCACAACATGTGCCCCTTTTTCTAAATCAGGTTCTCCACCGCGCAACAATAATCCCCTTTTACGACAAATATCTTCTAAAACATGCACCGCTTCCTGTTGTTCCTCAACTTGATAACGCCCGGCAATTCTTCCCGGCTTATGATCCCTTAACCAAGACAATAACCAAAGTGAAAGCTCTTGAAAATCATAAACCTCATCTTTAATTGCTCCTGTTGCGGCCAACTTATACCCTATAATCGGATCTTCAAATTTTGGCCAGAGAATTCCTGGCATATCCAAAAGTTCAAGTTCACTTTCTAGGCGTACCCACTGTTTTCCTTTAGTAACACCAGGTTTATTACCTGTCTCTGCTACACCTCTACCTGTAAGATAATTAATTAAAGTTGATTTGCCTACATTAGGAATACCTAAAATCATCAGCCGTACCACTTGATTTTTTATGCCTTTTTTACTTCTACGACTTAATTCTTCTTGTGCCTGGGCTCTGATTAAATTATATAACTTTTTTTTATCCTTTTCCCCTTTGTTTTTGGACAAAGAATTAAAAGAAATTACGGCTATACCTTCTTTTTGATAAAAATCAAGCCATTTTTGTGTCTCTTCCTTTTCTGCCAAGTCTGCTTTATTTAACACCAACACCAACGGTTTAGCTCCTAAAATTTCCTGTAAGAGCGGATTTCTACTACTGGCCGGAAGCCTGGCATCCACAAGTTCTAAAACCACATCTACTAATTTAATATTTTCACTGATTAATCTTTTGGTTTTCGCCATATGTCCGGGGAACCAATTTACCACAAATATTCCTCCCACTATTTACAAAAACTTCACTTAATTACTATAAGCATAGCATAACTTTAATAAAAAAATAATTTAATTTTAATCAAAAGGGACTGAGTGAACTCAGTCCCTTCTTAAAATATTACTTATCTCTCTTTAATTCTCGCCGCTTTACCTGATAAATTACGTAAATAATAAAGCTTAGCTCTGCGTACACGTCCTTTACGCACTACCTCAATTTTTTGCACTCTTGGTGTATGAATGGGAAAACAACGTTCAACACCTACACCATAAGAAACGCGACGTACGGTAAAAGTCTCATTCAAGCCACTACCTTTTCTCTTAATCACCGTACCTTCAAAAACCTGAATTCTTTCTCTGCTTCCTTCTACAACCTTAACATGTACACGCACTGTATCTCCGGGACGAAATTCAGGAATATCATCACGTAAATACTCATTTTCTACAGATTTTAATAAATCCATAACATAATAACCTCCTTCCACCTAGATGTTCATATCTTGCCATAAAATCAAGATAGCGGACCATCCTTTTTCCTAAACAAACAATCCAAGATATTATACCATATACTTAATTAACTTAACAACTATCTTTTTCTTTTTTTACTCAAATTTCACTAAACCAAATTATTAATTATTTATTCCCTTTTCTTCTTGCATAATCTGTGACAAAAACTTTTTATCTTCATCTGAAAGAACCAATGTTTTGAGCAACTCCGGTCTTCTCAGCCATGTTCGTCTTAAAGCTTCCTTACGCCGCCACTTGCGTATTTCCTCATGATTGCCTGAAAGCAAAGTTTCTGGCACCGTCATGCCTCGAAATTCCCTTGGACGAGTATACTGAGGATATTCTAACAATCCGTTGTAAAAAGAATCAGTAAGGGGAGACTCACTTTCTCCTAATACACCGGGTAATAAACGGCAAACAGCGTCAATGACTACCATTGCCGGGATCTCTCCACCCGTTAAAACATAATCACCTATAGAAATCTCTTCATCGACCAAAAACCTTATTCTCTCATCAAAGCCCTCATAATGACCGCAAATAATTGCTAAACGCTCTTCTTGGGCTAATTCCCGCGCCATCTTTTGGTCAAATTGCTTTCCTTGGGGAGACATTAGTAAAATTTTCCCTTTGTAGTCATGTAAATCACCTAAAGCTGCTTCAACCGCATAATAAATCGGTTCAGGTTTTAAAACCATTCCTACGCCACCGCCAAAAGGACTGTCATCTACATTTTTATGTTTAGACGGAGAATAACAGCGAAAATCTACCAGATGAAACTTAACCTTCTGTTGTTCTTGGGCCCTTTTTAAAATGCTAGTATTCAGTGGACCGGTAAACATATCCGGAAAAATAGTAAAAACATGAATTTCCATCCCGCAAGCTCCTCCTAATCTAAAAGACCCGGTGGAATCTTTACCTCCATACGACCATGCTCAAGATCAATCAGAGTAACAACTGACTTTAAAGCCGGAAGATATATTTCTTTATTTTCCGGAGTTTTTACTACATAAACATCATTGCTACCAGGCTTTAAGACCTCACAAAGCTTTCCTAAATATTGCTCTCCTTCATAAACATCTAAACCAATCAACTCAAAAATATAATATGAATCTGCAGGAAGTGGTCTGGCTTCTTCTTTAGGAATTTCCAGATATAATCCTTTTAACCTTTCGGCAGCATTCATATCAGTAATTTCCATAAGTGTTAACAACACTACGTTTTTATGTAGCTGCACCTTACTTACTGTATAAGCAATATAGTCATCATTATGTCTAATATAAACTCTTTTCAACTCATAAAATCTTTTGGCATCATCGGTTAAAGGATATATTTTCAGACCGCCTTTATGTCCATGAGTATTAATGATCTTGCCTATTTGGATATAATCCGTCATTTTTCCTTTCCTACCTTATCTCCACAATCAATCCATCCTCAATCACAATCTCACGATTCATTAATTCTACCCAATTATCTCCTACCTTGACTTCGACAGGTCCTAGAATTTCTTCCTGTAAAACTTCTTGCCCCATCTCTAAATTTCCCACCATTTTTATCTGCTCAGACATTGCCTTTTTAGCTTCTTCTCTTTTCTGCTTTTCATATTCTAATTGTTCTCTTACTGAAGCTACCTGTGGTGAACCCTTTAGAGTTAATTCCGTAATCAACTTTTTAGCACGCTGTTCTAAAAATTTTAATTCTGCATCTAATTTATTCATACCTTCCTGCAATTCTTGTCTGACCTGATTTTTAAACTGTTCAGTTACCTTTGCTTTCACTAATATTTTACGGTTTATAATTAACTTATCCACATTCTTCCTCCTTTTAATATACAATACATTTTGAGTCAAGAGAAGTATTCCGGCTTTATAGGTAAAGAGAGGTCCTGGTGACCTCTCCTCTTTATTCGACTATATCGATTATAACCTTTTTGTTTTCACGAGTAGCAGCAGCCCTCACTACAGTGCGAATAGCTCGGGCAATTCGACCCTGTTTACCAATAACCTTACCCATATCTTCGGGTGCCACACGTAATTCAATAATTATCTTATCTTCTTCATCCCTACGGGAAACTTGTACGGCTTCAGGATTAGTTACCAAGGCCTCGGCTAAGACTCTCACCAACTCTTCCATGATTCCACCCCTAATCATTATTTAATTTCGCCAAAATACCAGCTTTATTAAGTAAAGATTTGGCTGTTTCGGAAGGTTGTGCTCCTGTTTTTATCCAATATAATGCTCTTTCTTCATTAATATTAATCACCGAAGGCTTTTTGGTAGGATCATAATAACCAATTTCCTCTATAAAACGTCCATCACGAGGAGAACGGGAATCTGCCACGACCAAGCGGTAAAAAGGAGCTTTTTTAGCACCCATTCTTTTTAATCTGATTCTTGTAGCCATTGTCTCACCTCCTTACAAAAATATCACAAAGATATATAAAAATTTAATTAAAAAACGGTAATTTAGCAAATCCTTTTTTTCTGGCTTTCCCCAAAAATTGCTGTTGTGTTAGCTGTTTCATCATTTTTTTCATCTGTGCAAATTGCTTTAGAATTTTATTAACATCTTGCAATGATGTGCCACTGCCTTGAGCAATTCTCTTTCTACGGCTTCCGTTAATTATTTCCGGTTTACGTCGCTCTTCCGGGGTCATTGAACGAATAATTGCTTCCACATGATCTATTTCTTTTTCATCTATTTCTGCTCCTTGCAATCCTTTAATATTCCCCATCCCCGGAATCATTTCCATAAACTGCTGTAAAGGACCCATTTTTCTCATTTGCTGAATCTGCTCCAAAAAATCCTCCAGAGTAAATTCATTGGCCCTCATTTTGCGTTCTAATTCCTGAGCACTTTTTAAATCTACAGCCGCTTGGGCTTTTTCAATAAGGGTAAGCACATCACCCATACCTAAAATACGTGAAGCCATCCGTTCCGGATAAAAATTCTCTAAAGCATCCAGCTTTTCACCAACACCGGCAAATTTTATCGGTGCACCGGTAACTGCCTTTACAGATAACGCTGCTCCACCTCTGGTATCTCCATCTAACTTCGTTAAAACAACACCGTCAATACCCAACTTCTGATTAAAACTCTCCGCGACATTAACAGCATCCTGTCCGGTCATAGCATCAACAACCAATAAAATCTCATGAGGATGACAATTAGCTTTAATCTGCTCTAACTCAGCCATTAATTCTTCATCAACATGCAAACGTCCGGCAGTATCGATAATTACCAAGTCATGACCATTTCTCTCCGCAAATTTTATCGCACCATGGGCAATATCTACAGGGTTTTGCTTTTCTCCCAGAGAAAAAACCGGAATCTCCAATTGTTCCCCCAAAACTTGCAATTGCTTAATTGCTGCCGGTCTGTAAACATCACAGGCTACCAGTAACGGTCTTTTTCCTTGTTTTTTTAAATTACGGGCCAGCTTAGCACTTGTCGTCGTTTTACCTGACCCTTGCAAGCCTACCATCATCACCACTGTAGGCGGTTTTGCCGCCATATTTATTTTACTCTGACTCCCACCCATTAACTGTGTCATCTCATCATGCACAATTTTGATTACCTGCTGTCCGGGAGTAAGACTTTGTAAAACCTCGGAACCTATAGCTCTTTCCGTTATCTTATTAATAAAATCTTTAACTACGCGGTAATTAACATCAGCTTCCAGTAACGCTAAACGCACTTCACGCATCGCCTCACGCACATCTTTTTCCGAAAGCTTACCCTTTCCACGTAAGTTTTTAAAAATACCTTGCAGTCTCTCAGCAATATTCTCAAAAGCCATTAACTTCTCACCTGCCTATCAACAATCATCATAATCATTTTCTCATTTTCTCTAATTACCAACTATCGTCCAGTTTCTGAAGTAACTCTGCCAGCTGAGCTAATTCTTCTTGCAGTTGTCTATCCTTACGGTCATTCTCTACTCTTTTCCTGATGTTCTCTATCTTTTGTGCTATCTCTTTGCTTATTTCCCTGCTTAATTGATATTTCTTGACCAAACCTAATTTACTCTCATAAAATTTCAGTGCTTCTTCCGTACGTTTTAAAAGGTCATAAACAGCCTCGCGCGAAACACTTCTAATTTTACTAATCTCTCCAAAAGATAAATCCTGTTGATAATATAAATCATATATTTCCCTTTGCTTATCAGTCAAAAGCGAACCATAAAAATCAAAATATAAAGCTCGCCGCGTTAAATCATGTTCTTTCATAAATAACAACCCGTCGGAAACTTATTTAAACTAAAACTAACAAGAAACAAAAACGTGTTAAGTAGATTTACTTAACACCTTTAATATTCTAAACTATTCATCTTAACCTGTCAACTATCTTTACCTAATTATTATGTTCACTTTCGAATTAATTCCTGTCCGCGTTTTTCCGCTTCAAACATAATTCTTTCTTCATCCATTGTTAGTACTTCACGGTCTTTCATTACTATCTTGCCATCAATAATCACCGTTTTTATATCAGAAGACTGAGCAGCATAAACAAGATTGGCAATAGGGTTATACAAAGGAGTCCAATGTGGCTTTTGCAAATCAAAAATCAGCAGATCTGCCTTCTGACCGGCTTCAAGGGACCCTACATATTCCAACCCTAACACCTTCGCTCCATCCTTAGTGGCCATCCGTAAAACTTGATTAGCCGGCAAGACCGTAGGCTCTCCCGAGAACACCTTATGCAATAAAGCACAAGTTCTCATCTCTTCCAACATATCTAAATTATTATTACTGGAAGCACCGTCAGTTCCCAAACCCACCAAAGCACCTTTTTTTAAAAGCTGAGGAACAGGAGCAACTCCACTGACTAATTTCATATTGCTTTCCGGATTATGGGCAATACCCACCTTGTTTTTTGCCAATATTTCTATCTCATTTTCATTTAAATGTACACAATGAGCCGCTAAAACATGGCGTCCTTGAAAAAGACCAAGAGAATCCATTAACTCTACCGGTCTCTTACCATATTTTCCCTTAATTTCCTCTATCTCATCTAAAGTTTCTGCTAAATGGATATGTAATCCTACACCCCATTCATCAGCAAGAGACATCACCTTTTCTAAAAAATCCGGAGGACAAGTATAAGGAGCATGAGGTCCAAACATGCAAGTAATCCTACCTTCGCCCTGCCCGTGCCATCTTTTGACCAATTCTGTATTTTCCTCAAGGGCATATTGCGCCATTTCTCCGTTACCAATCAATCCCCTGGACAAAGAAGCTCTTATCCCTGAATCCAGCACAACTTGCGCTGTCTGCTCCATATAGAAATACATATCAGCAAAAGCAGTTGTCCCAGACTTAATCATTTCTAAAACAGCTAACTGTGAACCCCAATATATATCCTCAGCATCTAAATGTGCCTCCCGTGGCCAGATCATCTCCTGCAACCACTTCATCAAAGGCAAATCATCGGCATAACCCCTCAACATGGTCATTGCCGCGTGGGTATGACAATTAACAAAGCCCGGCGTCACTAAACTGTTCTCTCCGTCAATTATAGTAAAACCGGGGTACTTTTCCTCTAAATTCTCACCCAGCTCTTTGATCACACTACCTTCAATCACTAAATCTCCCTTAAACCAATCTTGCTCTCTTTCCTGATCATCCAACGGAATAATTAAAGCATTCTTAATTAATAATCTGTTCATTTAGCATCAGTCCTTTCTAACAAGGAAATACAAAAGCAACCTTTAAAGTTTAAAGTTCAAACAAACTTTTTATCCCAGCCTTTAAAGGAGGCCGAATAATCCCTTTTTCAGTAATAAAAGCTGTTACTAAATCAGCCGGCGTAACATCAAATGCCGGATTGTAGACCGGTACATTTTGGGGGGCTAATTGATACTCTCCCCATCTCCTCATTTCTTCTGCGTCCCTTTCCTCAATAGGAATCTCTTGCCCGGTAGAAAGAGAAAGATCAAATGTAGATAAAGGAGCTGCCACATAAAAAGGAACATGATGATAATGAGCCAACACCGCAACAGAATATGTGCCTATCTTATTAGCAACATCACCGTTAGCGGCAATACGGTCAGCACCAACAATGACCAAATCTATCTTCCCTTGTCTAAAAATACTACCTGCCATATTATCAGCTATTAAAGTAACCGGAATGCCGTCCTCTAACAGTTCCCAAGCCGTTAACCTTGCTCCTTGTAAAAGCGGTCTCGTTTCATCAGCAAAAACCCGAATATCCTTCCCCGCTTCATGAGCAGTACGGATAACACCTAAAGCTGTACCAAAACCGGCTGTAGCCAGAGCACCCGCATTACAATGCGTAAGAATCGAAGCCCCTTTAGGAATCAACTCATTACCGAAGCTCCCCATACGCTTATTAGCTTGCAAATCTTCATCTAAAATAGCCTTTGCTTCATCCGCCAAAATGTTTTTTATTTCCGAAATCGCGGAAGCAGAATTTTCTTCCCAGACACCTTTCATCCGTTCCAAAGCCCAAAATAAATTTACCGCCGTAGGTCTGGTCTCTGCCAGGACAGCCCGGGCTTTTTCCAAAGTGCGCATAAATTCCGCTTTATCTTCTCCCTGATATGAAAAAGCTGCCAAAACTATCCCATAGGCAGCACTAACCCCTATCGCAGGAGCTCCACGTACCTTCATCGTCTTAATTGCTTCAGCTACCTGGAGATAATTTCGACAACGACAATATTCAATTCGTGAAGGTAACAGCGTCTGATCTAATAAAACTAATACACCATCTTCCCATTGCACCGGTTGCAAAAGCATCATCCTTTCATCTTGAAATATCATCCGAATTAAAAGCTATTGGCAATATAAAGCGTCTATAATATTCATTATAAAAGATGTTGTGTCTCATCCGTTTCATTGCGAAGTTCAGCAAAACAGACTTTATGAAAGCGAAGTGAGAATACAGAAGGGTTGACAGGACATCAGCCCTAACCCTTGAGTATAAAAGGTCAGGGGTTACTCCCAAATTAAATACTTCAAAGTTTTAGGTAAGAGGCAATTGTGTTGAAACTCCAACTTTAGATAACTGCAATATGAAGTGTGTCTATAAAATTCATTATAAAAGATGTTGTGTCTGAACCGTTTCATTGCGAAGTTCAGCAAAACAGACTTAACGAAAGCGAAGTGAGAATACAGAAGGGCTGACAGGACGTCAGCCCTAACCCTCGCAGTACAAGGATGTATATCGAGGGAAGTCTGTATTCTCCTGAGCCGAGTTCTAGTCTGTTCTGAACGAAGCACAGAAACGAACAGACACTACATCTTTTTACATTACATACTTTTTAACTCAGGCAAACATCCACATTCCATTTCCACAGGCATTTCCGCCAAAGTCGCCATAATCAAACGTGAGATATCCTCACTCATCTCTTTCATCACTACCAGAACTTCTTCATGGGTAAGCGCATGTGGAGAAATGCCCGCCGCATAATTAGTAACCATACATAACGTAGCATAACAAATTCCTGCCTCACGAGCTAAGACAACCTCGGGAACACTGGTCATGCCCACAACATCTCCACCTAATTGCTTAAACATTTTAATTTCCGCCGGTGTTTCATAACGAGGTCCTTCTGTACAGACATAACAGCCGCCCTGATGAACCTTAATCCTTAATGCTCTGGCCTTCTCAAAAACAAACTTTCTAATCCCCGGGCAATAAGGATCTGTTACATCAACATGTGCCACACCTTGCACACCACCATCAAAAAAAGTACTTTGGCGTGTTTTCGTAAAATCAAGAAACTGATCCAGCAACACAAAATCATGGGGCGCCATTTCTTCATTAAGCGAACCAACCGCTGCAGTGGCTATAATCTTTTTAACCCCCAATTCCTTTAAAGCCATGATATTCGCCCGATAATTAATTAAATGAGGAGGAACGGTATGTCCTTTACCATGCCGGGTTAAAAAAGCCACGTTCCGACCTTCACAAGTACCAAGCAATAAATTTACTTTACCATACCTGGTCTCCACATCAACCTCTTGAATATTTTCTAACATCTCAGCACGATAAACGCCCGTGCCTCCAATAACAGCAAGCTCAGCTTTACGCATTACCATTTTCCTCCCTTAAGTTTAAATAATCCCTTGACTAAAAGCATCAGCATCAAATTCCTGCAAACTATGGATATCCTCACCCACGCCAATAAATTTGACCGGTAATTTATACTCATTCTGAATACCGAGGATCACTCCTCCCTTAGCTGTTCCCTCCATTTTTGTTAAAATTACCCCGGTTACACCAACTGCTTCAGTAAAAAGCTTAGCCTGAGAAAGAGCATTTTGCCCCGTTGTCGCATCCAAAACCAAGAGAATCTCCTCTTGAGCATCAGGAAGTTCTTTCTTTATCACTCGACGAATCTTTTTTAATTCTTCCATTAAATTTGTTTTGGTCTGTAAGCGTCCTGCTGTATCAATGAGAATTACATCCATCTTTCTGGATTTGGCAGCTTGCAAGGCATCATAAACTACAGCTGCCGGATCAGCACCTTCCTGATGATGTACCAACTGTAACCCTGCACGATTACACCAAACCTCCACCTGCTCAATTGCCGCCGCCCGAAAAGTATCGGCAGCAGCAACTATAACTTTATACCCTTTATTCTTTAACCAATAACCTAATTTTCCTAAAGAAGTAGTTTTACCTACCCCATTAACACCTACCATCAATATCGGAGTGAGTTTTCCCTTTTCCAGAATTAAAACATGTTCACCCTCTTTTAACATAGTTGTGATTTCATCTCTCAATACCTCTTGCAGTTCCTCTGCGGAAGTTAACTTTTCTTCCTTAGTTCTTTTCCGCACGATTTCCACCAATTCCACAGCAGTTTTTACGCCCACATCCGCTAAAATCAAAGCTTCCTCCAATTCCTCAAAAAGCTCCTCATCTATGGAATTTCTACCGGTAACCACATGTGATATTTTTTTAAAAAAAGATTCTAAAAATGCCATAACTATCTCCTCTGCTTTTTCATCATTCATCTTTGGGGATATTTTACCCTAGAGTCTTAAGAAAAATATCCTTTTACTTAACTAGCTTCTTGTTCCACATCCTCCAATTTTACAGAAATAAGCCGTGAAACACCCGTTTCCTCCATGGTCACACCATATAACACATGCGCTGCCTCCATTGTTGCCTTACGATGGGAAATCACGATAAATTGCCTATCCTTAGCAAAACTACGTAATAATTCAGTAAAGCGCTGCACATTAGCTTCATCTAGATGTGATTCAATCTCATCCAAAACACAGAATGGGCTAGGTCTTACCTTCAGCATCGCCATTAATAGAGAGATTGCCGTTAAAGCCCTTTCTCCTCCCGAAAGCAAGGAAAGATTCTCGGTTTTCTTACCGGGTGGCTGTGCTATTATTTCCACCCCTGTTTCCAAAAGATTCTCAGGTTCACTCAATACTAATTCAGCCTTGCCCCCGCCGAAAAGCCGTATAAAGATCTCTTTAAACGCCTCATTAACCAGTCCGTAAGTCTCTTTAAATCTCCTGGCCATGATTTGATCCATTTCCTTAATGACAAGCTCTAGTCTTTTTTTAGCTTCCAACATATCATTTACTTGAACATTTAAAAAATCTAATCTTTCCTTAAGACGGCTATATTCCTCAATAGCGCCTAAATTTACTTCTCCTAATTTGTCTATCTCCAATTTTAACCAAGTGATTCTCTCTAATGTTTTTTGTCGATTTCCCAAAAGTTTTCCTCTGGTTAATGCTTCTTCAATCGTTAAATTATATTGTTCCTGAAGTCTTCTTACCCCGGCTTCCCAAGTGGTTTCTAATTTAGATTGCTGTAATTGCCAATGATGTTGTTTCTCTTCTTTTTCACGTAATAAAGAACTGTATTTCTTTACTTCCTGTGATAATTCACTAATTAATTCCTTAACATTCTCTTTGCCCTGACGCATTTCTTGTAATTGACCCTCTAAATCCTGCAATAAACACAAAGATTGAGCGATTTGTTCCTCTACCTTTACACTGGCTTGAGTTAATTCTACTTCCTTTTGCTTGATATTTTCGCTCTCCTTTTGCTTTTCCTGCTCTGCTTGAGCCAACTGCGACAACCGTTCTAAATAATATTGCTCTTCCTTCCGATAAGCAGCTAGTTTGGCAGCCCCTGTAGCAGCTTCAATCCGCAACTGCGTAAGAGCTTCATTCTTTTGTAACTTTTCCAGCTGCCATTTTTCTAAACTTTGCTGTAATTTTTCTATTTCCGCTAAACAAAGAGTAATTTTTTCTTGCACCGCCAGTTTTTCCTGCTCATACCTTTCCACACTTTGAAAAAGTTGTTCAGTTTCATTACCGGCTTCATCAATTTCCAACTTTAAATTCTCTATTTCTAATTCCCGCCGTCCTTTATCGGCACGCCAACGATCCAAAACACTGCTCACTTCTACTTCCCTTAAGCGCAATGCCTGAATCTTCTCCTTTACTTCTTCCCACTGACGGTAAGTCTCCTGTACATTTGCCGCTAATTCTGTTTCTCTTTTTTGTCCGTCTGCATAAATAGTTTCCAGCTTTTCTACCTTTTGGGCTAAAATCTCAATATTTCTTTTCCGACCTAATATACTACTGTTATTAACCTTAGCACTGCCTCCGGTCAGGGAACCTCCCGGATTAACCGTTTCTCCGTCTAAAGTAACCAAACGCCAGCGAAAACCTGTTTCTTTTCCTTTTTCCACAGCCACAGCCAAATCTTGAACCAACCAGGTACGGCCTAACAAAAATTCCATAATACCCTTATATCTATCCTCATATTCCACTAAATCACTAAGCCGACCAATTACCCCTTTGCCGGTGGGAATTGTACCACTCTTTCCTGTTCCCTTAACCGTATCCAGAGGCAAAAAGGTTACCCGACCCAGCTTTTGCTGTTTTAACCAAGCAATCGCTTGCTGTGCTACTTTTTCATTTTCTGTAACAATATGTTGTAAAGCTCCCCCTAACACTACTTCTACCGCAGTGGCATACTCAGCCGGAACTTGAATAATCTGAGCTACCGTGCCGATTATTCCTTCTATTTGTTTTTTAGCTTGCAATTGTAAGATTTCCCTGACTGCATGTCCATAACCTTGCCCTTCTTTCTCCATTTCCAAGAGTAGTTGATGTCTGGAACGAAGATGATTTATTTCCTCTTTTAATGTTAGGTTTTTTTGCTGCAATTTTTGTAGTTGCTCTCTTTCCTGTAAAAACTGCTTATCTTTACTCACTAATTCTTTTTCCAAATCCATCAACATGAGAGCATTATGATCTGCTTCTTTTTCTAAAGAAGAAAGCTTCTCTAATACCTGAGAAATCTCATTCTTAATCTGATCCTCCCGTGTAGAAAACTGCTCTTTCTGTTTTTGCAGAGACTCAATTCTTTGTTTTAATCCTGAAATACCATTATGTATCTGCGCCTCTTCTTGAAGTAACTCAAAATGATTGTTCTTCAGTTCCTCCAACTTATTTCTTTCCATTAACTCTTGTTTATTATCTTCTGCTAACAAAGCCTCATAACTGTGCAGCTTGGCTTCACCTTCAGCTAATTCCTGTAAAAGAGCACCTTCTTGCGACCTGTGTTGAACAAGCTCCTGCTCTAACAACTCTTTTTCTCGCCACAACTGCTCTCTGTCTTTAACTAACTGTTCTGCCTGTATATTTAAATTGGCCAACCTTTCCCTAATTAATCGTTTTTCACTCTCATTTTTTCCCAGTAAAAGGTTTTCCTGATAAATCTTTTCCTGATAAGAAACTAATTCCTCATCCTTTTTTTGCAATTCCAATTTATATTCTTCCTCACTACTCTGTACCTGGTGGTAATGAGCAATTACTTCTTCTAACTCCAGCTCTAATTCACGCAGATTCTCTTTGACCTTTTCCAGCTTACTCCGACACTTTTCATTTTCTTCCACGATTAAACCTATTTCCAAGCTATCCAATTCTGTCTTTTTACTTTTATATTCTTTGGCCTTTTCTGCCTGTTCAGCTAAAGGACCTTCCTGTGCAGTAAGTTCCCCGATGATATCATTTAAACGCACTAAACTGTTCTCCATTTCTTCCAGCTTCTTAACAGCATCCCGTTTTTTATAACGATATTTAACTATTCCCGCAGCTTCCTCCAACAAACTACGTCTAGCTTCGGGTCTTACTGAAAGAACCTCATCAATTTTCCCCTGTCCTATAATCGAAAAACCTTCCCGTCCAATTCCTGTATCCATAAATAATTCATGGATATCCTTCAAACGGCAAGGAACACGGTTAATTAAAAAATCACTTTCTCCCGAACGATAAATACGGCGAGTAACAGTGATCTCATTATATTCCAAAGGGAAAAAACCGGAAGAATTATCTATCGTTAAAGAAACTTCAGCCATCCCCAAAGAACGGCGTTGTTCACTGCCGGCAAAGATCACATCTTCCATTTTGTCACCGCGCAAAGATTTAATACTTTGTTCCCCTAACACCCAGCGAATAGCGTCAGTAATATTCGATTTTCCACTGCCATTAGGTCCTACTACCAAAATAATCCCAGGTTTAAACTCTAATCTGGTTTTATCTGCAAAGGACTTGAATCCTTGAATTTCCAACCTTTTTAAATACACCTTTTCCCGTCCCTTCTTCAATAGTTCACCGAGCTAATATTACTTTCCTCAATAAAACACACACCCTTATTTAATTCGATAATTTTCCAAGAAGTCCTGTCTTTTCATCCGAAGTGTTTGTAATGTCGTACTTATTTCCAAATCATTCTCGGCTATATCCTGCTCAGGGTTCAGCTTGATTTCCCTAAAATGGTACTTTTCCTGCAGGAAAAGAAGATTACTCCTTTTTTGTCCTACAACCTTGGAATAATCACGTGGAGAAAAAGAAAGGGTTAATTCTTCTCCGATTCCTGCCTTAATCCCTAATTTTGCCAGCCCTTGTTTGATTTGCTCCAACATCAACCGGCTTTCTACTAATTCCCCAAAAGCAGGATGATAAGGTCCGGCCACCAAATCCTTTTCTAAAGAAAGATTCTCAGAGGCATGGAGCCCAAGACGAATAACCGGAATCTGATAAAGCGAAAACACTCCCAACCAGTATGCAGCCATCTCCACAGCATTCTGCAAACTCCAGGGAGTGTATTTGCCCTCATCATACCATCTGGCTAGTTCTGTACCCTTTAATACCAAAGTCGGATAAATCCTTACTACATCAGGTTGTGCCGCCACCGTTCTTTCCGCCGTTAAACGGGCAAAGACAAAACTATCACCCGGTAAACCCAGCATCAGCTGATAGCCTACCTGAAAAGGATAATCTCTTAAAAGCTTTAAAGCCCGGTCCGTATCAGCTACACTATGCCCTCGACAGGATTTAGTTAATACTTCGTCGACTAAAGACTGCACCCCTAATTCCACTGTGGTTACCCCATAAGACATGAGCCGATCCAAAATTTGCCGGTCAATAAAATCAGGTCGGGTAGATAATCTAATACCCTTAATCCGACCTTTTTTCTTTTGTTCAGCCGCCGCCTCTAAAAAACCGATCTGCACATCTAAAGGTAAAGCAGTAAAACTTCCGCCATAAAAAGCTATTTCGCAATATCGCTCCGACCACGAGCTGGACTTTTGCAAATAAGCTTCCACATAACGGTCAATTTCCTCCGGTTTTATACTTTCCTCTTGCCCACTAATTTTCCATTGGTTACAAAAAACACAGGTAAAAGGACAGCCGGCATGGGGAATAAAAAAAGGAATAATTAACGGTTTCTTCATTTTTCCACACCCAATTTTTGCAAGGCATACATGGCGGCATTTTGCTCAGCTTCTTTTTTAGTTTTCCCAATCCCCCTAGCCAATTCCTCTTCATTTAAGTAAACTGCTGCCCAAAACTTCTTGTCGTGATCAGGACCCTTTTCTTGCAATATTTTATAACCCAAACTACTACGGGGATCTTTTTGAATATATTCTTGCAGCTCTGTCTTAAAATCTCCAAATTCGCCCTTAATGGCTTGCCTAATCTGCTGTTTTAAAACACGAAGAATAATAGCTCGAACCTTTTCCAAACCCAAGGAAAGATAAAGGGCGCCAATAAAGGCTTCAAAACAATCTGCCAGATTAGAAGCTCGTTCTGCCCCACCCATCTGCTGCTCTCCTCTGCCTAATAACAGATACTCTCCTAACCGCAAAGCCTTTGCTCCTTGAACTAATGATGCTTCGCAAACAATAGCGGCCCTGGTTTTAGTTAACACTCCTTCTGTTTTTTGAGGTAGCTTTTCATATAAATATTGCCCAACAACCAGCCCGATAACCGCATCTCCCAGAAACTCCAAACGTTGATTATGGTGTGTGGAAGCACCCCTTCCTTCAAAAATATAAGAAGGATGTGTTAGTGCTTGATCTACTAACTCTAGGTTGATTTCATCTTTCAGTTTCAATTGAATTAATAATTGTTCCAACTGGGCTTTTCTCTGTGGATTTAGCATAATTATTACCCCTTAAACTTTCCCAATAAAATTGTCGCATTATGACCACCAAAACCTAAAGAATTGCTAAGAGCATATTGTAGCGGAGTCTTCCTGGCTTTATTAGGAACATAATCAAGGTCACATTCAGGATCCGGATACTCATAATTTATCGTAGGTGGAATCAATTCATGTGCAATCGCTAAAGCAGTAGCAATCGCCTCTATCCCGCCGGCTGCTCCCAAGAGATGACCGGTCATTGATTTAGTCGAACTGATCGCCAATTTCCCGGCATGTTCACCAAAGACCTCTTTAATCGCCATTGTTTCATATTTATCATTAAGCTCAGTAGATGTCCCGTGGGCATTGATATAATCTACCTCATCCGGTTGAATTCCCGCATCATTTATCGCCGCAAGCATAGCTTTAGCCGCTCCAACTCCTCCCGGTGCAGGTGCCGTGATATGATAAGCATCAGCAGTTGCCCCATAGCCTAAAACTTCTGCATAAATACGAGCATTCCTTTTTTGTGCCGATTCTAAATTTTCTAAGATTAATAATCCTGCACCTTCACCCATAATAAATCCATCCCGTTTTTGGTCAAAGGGGCGACTGGCTCTTTGCGGTTGCTCGTTTTGACAAGACATAGCTTTCATAGAACAAAATCCCGCAAAAGCCATAGGAGTAATAGGTGCTTCCGTTCCCCCGGTAATGACCACCTCGGCATTACCCTGCTGAATAATTCTAAAAGCCTCACCGATAGCATTTGTTGCCGAAGCACAAGCCGTAACTACAGTAAAATTAGGTCCGGTTGCACCAAAAATAATTGCAATTTGTCCTGCAGCCATATTACTAATCATCATCGGGACAAAGAAAGGACTTACGCGACCCGGTCCTTTGACTCGCCGTACTTCTATTTGTTCTTCTAAGGTTGCCATTCCGCCAATACCCGAACCTAAAACAACCCCTACTCTGTCCGATGTTTCTTTGGAGATGTCCAAGTTCGCATCTTCTAAAGCCATTTTGGCTGCCGCAACAGCATACTGAGTAAATCTATCCATCCTTCTTACTTCTTTTCGATCCATATATAAGGAAGGATTAAAATCTTTAACCTCACCGGCTATTTGAGTAGGTATATCTCCCAAATCAAAGCGGGTAACCCTGTCTATTCCTGATTCACCTTGAATCAGACCTTGCCAAAAGTCATTCACATTATTGCCAAGTGGGGTAACCGCTCCCATTCCCGTAATCACAACTCTCTTTTTCATATTTCACCTCTACTTATTTAACAATAACTACTGCCAAACTTTATCTTTGCGTTCTCTACTTTATCACACAGAGTTTGAATTATCTCTTTTACAGACATTATTTTGTCTATTTTTTCAATATATTCTCCGGAAAAAACTAAGCCCTCCTCTAAATTTCCTTGCTGAGCATTTTCCAAGGCTGTCATAATACAAAAATTACCTTTACAATGTTTTAAGCATTTACTACATTTACCGTTAACTTTTAGCTGATCGGAACTAAGCTTATCTGTAAATTTATTTCTTAAGGCTCTTCCCGGCAAACCCACCGGACTATCAATTAACACAAGATCCTGTTTCCCGGATTTTACATAAAAATCTTTAAGCCTTTGGGCTGCATTTGATTCAACACTAGCAGCAAAACGAATCCCCATCTGTACTCCATCTGCACCATATTTAAACGCCTTGATTACATCTTCGCCCTCAACAATTCCACCGGCTGCGATTACCGGAATACTAACAGCTTTTTTCACTGCAGGCACGAGTTCAGCAACAGAAAGCGAAGTCCCTAAATGTCCTCCCGCTTCTTTCCCCTCCACAACTACGGCTTGTGCACCTAACTTTTCCGAAATTTTTGCCAGCTTAACCGTTGATACTATCGGCACAACAGGAACTTTTGCCTCTCTCCCCCAAGCAAACATATCACGGGAAAAGCCCGCCCCCGATACAACTAAATCAATGCCCTCCTGCAAAGCCGTCTTAAACATATCGGCAAAGGCGGTAACAGCAAACATAATATTAATTCCAATAATCCCCGAACTAAGAGCACGTGCTTTACGTATTTCTTCCCTTAACTCTTGAGGGGACATCCCACTTGCAGCAATAATCCCAATACCACCTTCATTGGCCACAGCTGCGGCTAATGATGCTGTCGATATCCTTACCGCCATTCCCCCCTGCATAAACGGTAATGCGGGTTTGAGTTGTCCTATTCTTAGTTTAGGTATAATCACATTACCGCCTTCCCTTCTTTTCTCGGTATTTTGGTTTAAAAGCTCCGCAGTAGTTTACTACGGAGCCTTTATATGTAACGTTATCCATTATTGTCTTTCTTTAACATACTCTACAGCATCCCCGACAGTTTTAATTTTTTCAGCATCCTCATCGGGTATTTCCATATCAAATTCCTCTTCTAAAGCCATGATTAATTCTACAACATCGAGAGAATCTGCATTAAGATCATCAAATGTGGTATCTAAATCAATATCTTTCTCGTCAACTCCCAACTGTTCAGCAACGAGAGACCTAATTCTAACAAATTCATTCATAATTTCACCCATGATTTCACCCCCTTCCAAAATCAAAACTTTTCCTGAGGCTATACCGTAAACGTAACTATATAGACATACCACCATCCACAGATATAACCTGTCCAGTAATATAGTCAGCCCCCGGTCCCGCTAAAAATACAACAAGATTTGCTACATCCTCAGGTTTACCCAGATAACCTAACGGTATTCCCGAAATGATTTTATCTTGAATTTCGGAAGGTAATTGTTTAGTCATATCTGTGATGATAAAACCAGGAGCAACTGCATTAACCATTATACCACGTGGTGCTAATTCTTTAGCAGCACTTTTCGTTAACCCAATAATACCGGCTTTAGCCGCAGCATAATTGGCCTGCCCTACATTACCATGTAAACCTACCACTGAGGAGATATTAATAATCTTACCACTCCTTTGTTTCATCATGGGACGAACCGCCGCCTTTAGACAATAAAAAGCTGACGTAAGATTGGTTTGCATAACCTGTGCCCAATCTTCTTCTTTCATTCTCATTAATAAAGTATCACGATTTATTCCGGCATTATTCACTAATATATCTAAGCGTCCGTATTCCTTCAGAATCTTCTCCATCATCTCCTGAACCTGTTCAGACGACGACACATCTGCCTGCACCAGCTGGGCCTCAGCTCCACTCTGACGAATTAGCTCTTGCACTTCTATTGCCGCTTCTTTATTACCCTTATAATTAATAATTACCTTTGCATTTTGTCTAGCCAACGCAATAGCGATTGCCCTGCCTATTCCCCTGGAAGCTCCGGTCACTAAAGCCACACGTTCAACCAACATTCTCTTGTACCTCCCCAAAAAAGGAAATGGTCCTCTCTAAAGAATCTCTATCTTCAATATTAAACATTTCTATTTTTTTATCAATCCTTTTCACTAAACTAGTTAAAACTTTTTGCGGACCTATTTCAATAAATGTAGTCACACCTTCAGCTAAAAGCCGTTCTATCGATTGCTGCCAAAGCACCGGCGCACTAACTTGTTTAATCAAATTTTCTTTAATTTCCGTAGAATCAGTTTCCAAATCAGCCGAATAATTGGCTATCACGGGTACCCATGCCCGCGAAATAATCACTTGATCCAAAACATCAGCTAATTTAGAGGATACATCTTTCAAAAGACTGGAATGAAAAGGTCCACTTACCGCCAATTGAACCACACCTTTGGCCCCTTTCTCTTTAGCTATCTCCATAGCTTTATATACAGCCTGTGTTTGTCCCGCTATAACTATTTGCCCCGGGCAATTATAATTCGCCGGTTCAACTATCCCTACCTGCGCCGCCTCAGCACAGACCTCCTGAACCTTTTCCGCATTTAAACCGATAATAGCGGCCATCGTACCTTGCCCCGGAGGCACGGCTTCTTGCATCAAAAGCCCGCGTTGACGAACTAACCAAACAGCATCACTAATCGTCAATGAACCAGCCGCTACTAAGGCAGTATACTCACCTAAACTATGACCCGCTACATAATCCGGTTTTATCCCGTGCTCTTCCACCACCTTTAGGATTGCTACACTAGTAAGTAAAATCGCCGGTTGTGTATTAGCCGTCATCTTTAAATCATCTTCAGGACCATTAAAACACAGTGTGCTTAAGAGAGAGCCCAGCACATTATCTCCTAGCTTAAAAACTTTTTGTGCTGTAGGATATTGTTCATAAAATTCTTTACCCATACCTACATACTGAGAACCCTGTCCCGGAAAAAGGAAGGCTACCTTTCTCTTTCGCATAAAATTTCTTCTCCTTTAATCAACAATTTTGGTTTCTCCTGTAAAACCTTAACCGCTTCGGTGATTATTTCTTCAATAATTTCCCGTGCCGGCTGAATCTTCTGTACCATTGCCGCTACCTGTCCGGCCATTAATGACCCCATTTCAGTATCGCCATCCACTACCGCAGCACGTAACCGACCTACCCCCAGTTTTTCCAGTTCCTCCTCACTGGCTCCTTCTTTGATTAATCTTTGATATTCCTGAGTCAATTTATTTTTCAATACCCGCACATAATGTCCATTATACCCTGAAAGAAAGGTGTCTCTATCTTTAGCCTTAAGTACCGCCTGTTTATAATTTTCATGAACTGTACATTCAGCAGCACAAATAAACCGTGTCCCCATTTGTACTCCCTGTGCTCCCATACACAATACAGCAGCAAGCTGACGACCATCAGCTATTCCTCCGGCAGCAAGAACAGGAATCTTTACCGCATCAACAACCTGAGGCAACAAAGCCATTGTCGTCAATTCCCCCGTATGTCCGCCGCATTCCATTCCTTCGGCGATTATTGCATCCGCACCTGTTTTCTCCATCCTCTTAGCAAGTGCTACCGAAGGTATTACCGGAATAACTTTAATTCCCTTCTCCTTCAATTTGGGAATATGTTTACCCGGATTCCCTGCCCCGGTTGTAATAACCTTTACTTCTTCCTCCAAAATAACCTGAATTACCTCCTCTACAAACGGCGAAAGGTAATAAACATTTACCCCAAAAGGCTTTTTCGTCAAACTTTTAGCTTTTAAAATCTGTTGTCGTAACACTTCACCAGGAGCATTTCCCGCTCCAATGATCCCTAAACCTCCGGCTTCTGATACTGCTGCGGCTAACTCTGCTGTTGCCACCCAAGCCATACCACCTTGCAATATTGGATATTTAATCTGCAGAAGCTTACACAATTCCGTTGATAACATTTTTTCCCCTCCTATATTGCCCATTTAATTACAGCAGAACCCCAAGTTAAGCCGGCACCAAAAGCCACTAACAGAATAATATTTCCTTTTTGAATATACCCCTTTGCTACTGCTTCAGACAAAGCTATAGGAATAGAAGCACTAGACATATTCCCATATTTATCTAAATTAATATAAACTTTATCTTCAGCAAGCCCTAACCTTTTCCTAGCGGCATCGATAATTCTGGTATTGGCTTGATGGGGAACCAAATAATCAAGATCTTCCTCAGTTAAACCCGCTTTTTCTAAAGCTTTAACAGATATATCACCCATTTTTTTTACAGCAAACTTAAAGACCTCATTACCATTCATTTTCAAAAAATGTTCTTTATTTAATACAGTTTCTAAACTGGCCGGCTTACGTGATCCACCGGCAGGAATTTGCAAATATTCAGCTCCGGTCCCATCTGCCCCTAATTCAAAAGACAAAAATCCTGAGTCTTTAGCAACCGGTTGCAAAACAGCCGCTCCTGCACCATCACCAAAAAGAATACAACTATTACGATCTTCCCAATTAATAATCTTGGTCATTACTTCAGCAGCAACCACAAGTACAGTATCATAATGTCCATTAGCAATAAACTGACTACCTACTGATAAGGCATATATAAAGCCGGAACAAGCCGCCGATAAATCAAATGCTGCTGCGTTAATCGCTCCTAAGTTTTTTTGGATAAGACACGCTGTCGCAGGGAAAAACATATCAGGAGTAATTGTTGCCACGATAATCAAATCAATTTCTTCTGGTCGAACATTAGCTGCAGCAAGAGCTCTTCTCGCCGCCATAAGCCCCAAATCGGATGCCGCCTCCTGCTCAGAAGCTTTACGTCGTTCAGAAATACCTGTACGGCTTAAGATCCATTCATCAGAAGTGTCAACAAGCTTCATTAAATCATAATTTGATATTTTATTATCCGGCAACCAGGAGCCTAACCCCACAATTCCCACTGAGCGGGGATTGCTAGACATTTGTTTCACCATCCTTTTCCATACTCTCTGATAATACCTCATTATCATTATTTTCTATAGAAATACTCTCCTCTAGAGCTTGCACCATTTTCTTTTCCACACATAAGCACGCTATCCGAATAGCATTCTGAATAGCATAAGCATTAGAGCTACCATGACAAATAATACTGATACCTTTAACACCTAAAAGAGGAGCCCCTCCATATTCGGAATAATCCATCCTGGCTTTAATTCTTTTAAAGACCGGAAGGAGCAAAAAAGCACCCATTTTACTACGCAAATTCATTTGCAATTCCTCTTTGAGAACCGTAAAAATGCTCCCAGCAGTTCCTTCTAAAACTTTTAAAATAATATTTCCCACAAAACCGTCACAAACGAGCACATCTACATCCCCTGATAAAAAATCTCTGCCCTCTACATTTCCTACGAAATTAAGTCCTGAGTTTTTTTGTAATAATTCATATGTCTTAAGCGTTAAATCACTCCCTTTTGTCGGTTCCGTGCCATTACTTACCAAACCCACACGCGGTTCAGAAATACCCAAAATCTTTTCCGCATAAACCTTGCCCATCATGGCAAACTGCACTAAATGTTCCGGACGACAATTGGCATTAGCTCCGGCATCTAAAAGAAATTTCGGCTCCTTTAATCCTGGCATAACCGTACCGATAGCCGGACGATCAATCCCTTTGATACGTCCTAAGCCAAAAAGGGAAGCTACCATTTGTGCACCGGTATTCCCGGCGGAAACCACAGCATCACCCTTTTTCTCTTTTACCAAACGAGTAGCTACCGTGATCGACGCATCTTTTTTCTTCCGATAAGCCAAAGCCGGATGTTCATCCATAGCTATTACTTCTTCACAATGATGAATACTAAGTCTTGACTGATCATAATCCGTGGGTAAATATTCAGAAATAGCCTTTTCTTGACCCACCAAAATCAATTGTAAATCCTGATCTAAATGCAATGCCCGAACAGCACCTTCTACTATCGCTTTAGGGGCATGATCTCCACCCATGGCATCAACAACGATTCTCATTATTTTACCTCCCTCTTATTTTGCAGCAAAAATAAATTTACCCACAAACACCTCTTCATTTCCAACTTTAGAGACAACCTTAATCAAATATTTATTGATTTTTTTTCTCGCCAAAAAGGCATGAGCAGTAATCTTTTCTTGAAGATATACGGGACGACGAAAACGTATCCTGGCACTACCCGTCAAAACAATATCTGCATCTATTAAAGCCGCCGCTAATACATTAGCTTGCGAAAAAATATAATCGCCTCGACAAACTCGACTTTTTTCCGACACCATTTCCGGTCTAACTTCCATGACAGAAGTAGCGAATTGACCTAATTGCAATTCTATTAATTCGCCTACCATCTCCTTAGCTACCAGCGCCTTAACCTGTTGATGTTTCTGTTCTGCTACCTGCATTGTTCGCATTCTTAATTCAGGTATGCCTAATTCTAGGCGATCCAATCGTATCGTTTGTACGGAAACATCAAAATGCTTCGCTAATTCTTCATCTGTGACAAATGGATGGGCTTCGATTAACTTATATAATTGTAACTGTCGTTGTTGTTTTGTTAACCTCTTAGCCACTGCTTACCTCCCCTTTTATTATCAGGTATCAATACCTAGTATAAATATATTTTATATATTTAGCAAGTAAAATTTATATTAAATAACACATAACATTATTATTTTTTTAAAGACATCAAAACAGGTCGGATTAACTATTCCGACCTGTTTTGATTAATACTAAATATTAGGATTGAATTTGCTCCTGAGCTTCAATAAGCAAAGGTGTACTCGAATAATTAATTACTTCTGTAGTATCACTAAAAGACTTGGTGTTTATCTTAAACATGTTTGTGCAATACAATAAAAGTTGCATTTCATATTTGCCGGGAGCAAGTTCTTGACCTTCCTGGCTGATAATTACCTTGTTATCCTGTATGGCAACATTAATTACATCTGAGCTCCCTTCTCTTTTTACATTCATAACATAAGTAATGCTCACATTTGAAGGCAGCGAAAATTCTAATTCCGCACTATTGACAGCCTCGTCTAAATTAAAGCTAACCCGGCTAATAAAGGAACTATTGAGTATACATTTAGTTAATGCCGTCTCATCTGTAGACTTAATTTGTATATTAGAAATCGGCTCTTCTTCCTGTTCAGGCTCCTGTTCCGGTTCCTCTACCGGTCCTAAGAAAAGGTCATCAGGAAAATTCCAGAACCAGTAGCTATTATCACCCCAAGCCACAATAGTACCGTCACTTCGTAAAGCAAAAGACGGATTACCGGCAGATATGGCTACAACATTATTTAATCCTTCAGGTATAACTAAATCACTATAAGCATCAGGTTTAACATTTAGATAATATGGTTCAGACCCCCAAGCCACAACAGTACCATCACTAAGTAAAGCTAAAGAGTAATTATTACCAGCAGATATTGCTACAACATCACTTAAATCCTTAGGCATATCTCTCCAGCCTTGAGGATAAGCGGGACTTCCCCAGGCTACTACAGTACCGTCAGATTTTAAGGCCAAAGTATGAGTATCAGAAGCCGATATGGCTATAACATCACTTAAGCCTTTAGGTGCTTTATGTATAGATTCTTCCTGAATTAGTCCTCCCCATACTTCAACAGTACCATCTGTTTTTAACCCAACGCAACGATGTCCGGCACACTCCAGTGCCTTAAAACCAAAATTTTCCGCTGGTAAATTTGCCTTTCCCGTAAAACTAATTCCCGTTGCAGTAGATTTATATTCACCACCTGCAATAGTACCATCAGATAGAAGTAAATAAATTGCATCATAACCCCCATAATAAGGATGTTTATAAGTAAATCCCACATCAATAACACGACCTCGATATATACCGGGTAAACGATAGCTGCCGGTATGAAAAGAGGAATTAAAATCACGACCCCATATATAAGCAGTACCATCTGACGTTATTACAGCATTACTAACCCGACTACCCTTAACATCTACCACATTGGATATCCCCTCAGGAACCACACTATACAATTCGTCATTTCCCCAGGCAATCACATTTCCCTCAGAATCTATTACAAGTGCATGATATGAACCTGAACTCATCCTTTTTCCATACTCCTGTGCTTGTTCAAATGTAGCAGCTTCAGCATGTGGTGTTAGGAGGATCACAACACAGATAAAAATTAAAATGAGTAGCAAAGAGATCCTCTTAAAAAACCCTTTAATCTTTTGCATAAATTTACCCCCTCTCTTTATTGTTTTAAGATTAAACTCCCTTTGCACTAAGAAGCTGTTATATATTAAAGAATATTGGGAGATTCCACAATTTCCACTAGTAACGGTTCACTATCATGACCTTTCGTATTTACCGAAAAGACATGACCATTAAACATCGATATTTGCATTTCATATTTACCTGGTTCTAGAGCTTGTCCTTCTTGTGTAATAATTAACTTATTCTCTTCAATAGTAGCATTAATGAAGTCAGACTTTACACCATCCTTCATAATATTCATGATTGATTCCATGATAATATTTGAAGGCATCTCAAATTCCAACTCTAAAGTGTCTATGGTTTTGTACAACTCAAAGCTTAATTTGCATAAAAAGGAATCCTGCAACATACAGGTCATTAACTCTTTATTATCAATAGTAGTTAATTTGATGTCTTGCACAAATAGCATTTGATTATATCTTTGGAGTATATCTTCCGGTGTAAGTACAATGGAATATAAAGTCATTTGATCCATAATACCTTTAAAGGTAAAAGGAAGCTGTCCGACCTCATACCCAATATTACCTCCTATTACGGCATTATTAGTATATTCATTACTAAAACTACCCAGTCTGCCTGTATCAACAAGTCTACCATTGACATAACAGCAAACTACACCACTGTTAACTCCTACATCACCATTTTCTAACGTCACAACCAGATGATTCCACTCGTTTCTCTTAATAATATTTTCCGGAGAATAATAGTGAGACCACTTCCCGGGTCTTCCGTTATGACATGTACTGATTCGCAACTGATTATCATCAGTAATTCCCAGAATCAACGTTTCCCAAGGATTCCCTTCCGTATACAAATATCCGGATCCTTCAGGCTTAATCCAAACTTCAAAACTCCAATTGGCAAGCTGATTAAGACTTTTCTTATTTATACTCACCTTATTTCCGTCAGCATAAAACCTTAAACCATACCCCTTAATACCTCTACCCATGCCGCCCCATTTAATGTACCGTGTTTTTCCAGCCCACTGGAATCATTTACTGTCGTGTGCTTTCCTTCATCCATATGCCACTCAACAAGTATATACGGTAATACAGGTATAGTATTCACAACATTTACATTAATCGTATATGTACAGATAAGACTGCCGCTATCGACATCAATTCTTATCTTATTAACACCTTCCGTTAAAGTAATCGTCTTTGACACTCCACTAGCATGTTCCTCTCCATTAATTTTAAGAATATGTCTGGGATTTTCCAAAATAGCTACCAGTGCTATCGAACCCATATTTTCTATATTTACGGAATAGTTTAAGGTGTTAGGATTAAATCCGGGTGAAAAAGTCCCTGCACTAATAATCAAATTAGATAACCTGCCCAGCAAATTCAGCTCGGGGACATTACATTGACCTTTGTTATTAAGACCCCATGCCACTAAACTCCCATCTCTTTTTAAAGCCAAATTATGATAGCACCCTGATATTACCGCTATTACGCCACTTCTGGCTTCTACAGGTACAGTGCATTGACCATGCTCATTATTTCCCCAAACAATCACCTTACCCTCGGCCTTAATCGCCATAGAATGCCTATTACCTGCACCTATTGCGATCACACCGCTTCTGGCTTCTGCAGGTACAGTACATTGACCGTACTCATTATTTCCCCAAGCCACTACACTGCCGTTATTCTTTAAAGCTACCGAATGATAACAATCCGCATAAATGGAAACTATACCGTTTTTCGCTGCTGCAGGTACATTACACTGTTTATAATAAATACTATTATCACCCCAAGCCACTACACTACCATCTGCTTTTAAGGCTAAACAATGAAAACCACCGGCAGAGATGGCAATAACACCGCTTCGAGCTTCCTCGGGCACATTACATTGACCATGTTCATTATAACCCCAAACCACTACACTGCCATCTGCTTTCAAAGCCATTGAAAAATAACTGCCTGCGGAAATAGCAATAACATCTCTTTGGGCCTCAACCGGCACATTACACTGACCATAATGTTTCATCCCCCAAGCCACTACACTGCCATCTGCTTTTAAAGCTAAAGAATGGTGCCATCCTGCCTCAACTGCTACAAAATCATTACCTGATGGTACATTACACTGACCATCGGTATTTGATCCCCAAGCTACTAAACTACCATCTTTATTTAAGATTAAAGAATGATCTTTACCTGCGGTAATCATCTTCATTGCTTGCAGACTTCTCTCAATCATCTCTACCTCAGATTCGGCTCCATATGTCATCAACGGCATCACTATTAATGAGCTGCAAAACATACAGACAAATAGCAAGAAAAAAGCTGTCCGTCCAGAAAACTGCGTTATTTTTTTACACATTTTCTTCTCTCCTTTTAAAAATTAATAAAATATTAAATAAATGTCTTGGATAATTTGTTGAAATTTTAGAATCTAAAGATAATATTCGCTAATAAGTTTATATATATCCTGCTAAATATGTTAATATTTGTCTATAAATAAAAAAGAGCCCCAATGATTGTATCCCTAATGTTAAACCAATATTAACACTGGGGACACACCACAAAAGCTCTCTTTTAAAGCATTTTCAATTCTAAAATATCTTCTTTATTAATTTTAATTAAGCTTCAGCTTCCTGAGCGATAACCTCACGATTCTTATAGTAACCACAGGATGGACAAACCCTATGAGACTGCTTCGGTTCATGACATTTAGGACATGCGATGAATCCGGGTGCTTCTATCTTCATAATTTCAGCCCTTCTCCGACGATTTCTGGCTTTAGAACGACGGCTCTGCGGCACTCCCATTAGACCCACCTCCTCCTTTCACCTAAACTACTCTTAGGATTCCATTTTCTTTTTCAACTGCGCTAACGCCTCAAAGCGAGGGTCAATATCCTGCCTTTGACAGTTACATTTGCTTTCTTTTAAATTCACACCACATTCAGGACAAAGCCCCGGACAATCAGGCATACAAAGAACGCGCATTGGCAAACTGAGGAGTAAATTTTCCAGCACAATCTGTTTTAAATCAAGCCAATCCTCATTCTCAAGGAATGATAACAAACTATTTTCATTACCAGCCCTCTCCGTCTCCGACCCAGCTTCTTTTGAACAAAACTGCTCGGTAACATCAAGCTTGAGAGGTAACTTTACCTCCTCTAAACAGCGGCTACAAAGAAGCATAATCTCTGTCTTCAAATGCAGCGATAACTCTAAATAATTGCCTCGATTAGAGACATTACCTTTGACAGTTATCGGTTTAATTAGAGAAGCTTCTCCTAAATCTTCAGCGCAATCTTCCCATACAAAGTTAAAATCCTCTTTGGCGCCAGATTCCTTCCACAGCTTAACCAGATTAATTTTCATATCTGCTCACCCCTAATAAATACAAGCAAGCTTCTCTATTATACAAAATATCACAATTTATTGTCAAGAACGTTCACTCGATATTTTAACCTATATTTTGGCAGCAAGTAATTGCTACTGTGTTAACAATATCTTGAACACTACAACCTCTGGACAAATCGTTTACAGGTTTTGCCATGCCTTGTAAGATCGGTCCCATTGCTTCAACATCGCCAAAACGTTGTACAAGTTTATAAGCAATATTTCCGGCCTGCAAATCCGGGAAGACCAAAACATTAGCTTTTCCGGCAACATTACTGCCCGGTGCTTTAGAAGAACCTACTTTGGAAACGATTGCCGCATCTGCCTGTAATTCTCCGTCAATAACCAAATCAGGTGCCATCTGTTTTGCTAACTGCGTTGCCTGTATAACCTTATCGACCAATTCATGCTTTGCACTTCCTTTTGTGGAAAAAGAAAGCATTGCTACTCTAGGTTCCATACCTACCAGATCTTTAGCAGTCTGTGCCGATAAAACAGCTATCTCGGCAAGTTGTTGTGCTGTAGGATTAGGATTAACGGCACAATCAGCAAAAACAAAAATCCCGTCTTCCCCAAATTCCTGCTTAGGACTAACCATCAAAAATGCACCAGATACTGAAGAAATACCCGCTTGCGTTTTGATGATCTGTAATGCAGGACGTAAAACATCGCCGGTAGTATTCTGTGCTCCTGCGACCATACCCTGTGCTTCACCTTTATAGATCATCATATCACCAAAATACAAAGTACTCGTAAGGAGTTTTTTCGCCTCTTCCAACGTAAGACCTTTATGCTTACGTAACTGATATAGTTCTTCCGCATACTCCGGAAATTTTTCTGATTTGACCGGATCAATTACGGTGATTCCGGAAAGATCTGTCCCTACCTTTGCGGCAACGGCTTGTATTTCATTTTCATTACCCAATAAAATTAATTTGGCAAATCCTTCTCGAGCAATTATGCTTGCAGCAGTTACGGTGCGCTCTTCTGTACCTTCTGCTAAAATAATTGTACGTTGATTTTTTTTTGCTGTTTCTTTTATTTTGTCAATTAAATTCATTTCCTGAACCCCCTCTGTTATAATATAAATTAACTATAAATATATCCTATTCGTCAAAGATTTATATTTTCCTACCAAAATAATATTTTTAATCCTTATCAAACAGGAGAAAAAAGTTACGATGAAGATAATAGGTATTATTGCCGAATATAACCCCTTTCATAATGGACACCTTTATCACCTGCAAGAAGCGCAAAAAAGAACTGCTGCTGCAGATGGTGTTATATGTATCCTTAGCGGAAATTTTCTGCAACGGGGAGAACCAGCACTCCTTAATAAATGGGCACGAGCAAAAATGGCTCTGCAAAACGGAATAGATTTAGTTTTTGAACTACCAACCCTCTATGCCACCCATAGTGCTTATTGGTTTGCCAGAGGTGGTATTGAAACTTTAACCCAAACAGGGATTGTTACTCACCTTACCTTTGGTGTTGAAACTAAAAAACCGGCCGTACTTAAAGAAATCGCTGCTTTTCTGGCTAAAGAAACTCCCTCTTACCAACACCGTCTAAAAAATTTACTGCAAAAAGGGCTCTCGTTCCCCCAAGCCAGAATACAAGCTCTACCACGAGAACTATTATTACAAAACTCCCAAACTTTACACAGTCCCAACAATATTCTGGCTCTTAATTACCTCCAAGTAATTTACGAACAAAAGCTTACCCTAAAACCCGTAATGATTGAACGTCAAGGTTCCGCCTATATGGAACAAAACCTTGAAAAAGGTAGATATCCCAGTGCTGCAGCTATCCGTAACTACCTAATCCAAAATTCTACGCAATTCCTAACAGCTTTACAGGAATTAAAGGAATATCTTCCCCTAGAAACTATAAATATTCTTGAAGACGAATACAAGCTAGGCCAAACCCCTGTTTATTTAGAGTTACTTTCTCCACAAATAATGACCCTACTACGACGAACCTCAGCCTCAGAACTCCAACAGATCATCGATATATCTGAAGGGCTGGAAAACCGTATCGTTAAAACAGCTCTGGGCTGTAATAACTTAGAGGAATTTCTCCACGCTCTGAAAACCAAAAGATATACTTATACACGACTGCAACGCTTTTTGATCCATCTTCTCTTAAACTATACAAAAGAACAAGCAGTTCATCTAAAAAACGGTCCCCCTTATTTACGTCTTCTGGGCTATACTCCTAAAGGTCAAAAACTGCTAAAGGAAATTAAAAAGAAAAGCACACTACCACTGATAACAAAGGGGGCTCATATCTATAAATATTTACATAATAATCCTACTACTCAATGCTTTTGGAAAATGGATGTAAAAGCCACTAATCTTTACACCTTACTCTACCATCAACAATTAAACCGCAAGGGTAACTTAGATTATCTGCAAGAACCTGTTTTTTATCCAGGACAGGTCTAGTCCTTCACTCCCTCCCATATACTCAATACAGAGAGTATTCGGAGGGATTTTTATGTCCTGTTCTATCTGGAATAAACGAAGAAAAAAACTTTTCTCTTCCTTCTCTGCACTGGCTGTTACTTTAATCGTTATAGCTATGCTGCTCTGGCCTGAAGAAACATACCAAGGTGCACTTTATGGCTTAGAATTATGGGCAACCATTTTAGTACCTTCACTTCTTCCTTTTTTTATTATCGCCGAAATTATCATGAGCTTAGGAATTGTCAGGATGTTAGGAGTTCTCATGGAACCATTAATGCGACCTCTCTTTAATCTTCCTGGCTCAGCCTCCTTTGTTATCGCCATGGGTTTCACCTCCGGCTTTCCTATGGGTGCTGTTCTGACCAAACGTTTTTGTGAAGAAAAAGAATGTACCCTATCTGAAGCCGAACGTTTAATCGCCTTTACTAACAATTCCAGCCCCCTCTTTCTAATGGTTGCAGTTGCCGTAGGTATGTTTCAGCAAATCTCCTTAGGAATTATTCTTGCCATTTCCCACTATCTAGCTAACATTTTACTGGGAATATTTCTCGGGTTAAAAGATCGCTTCTCCATAAATACCCGAAATGACAAATTATACTCTTTTCCGGCTGTTCAATCAAAAACAAAAGGACAATCTTCCAGTCTAATCTTAAAAAGTATTCATGTCTTTTTCCAAGCTCAAGAAAAAAGAAAACCTTGGGGAAAACTCCTTAGTGAGGCCATCAGCTCCGGTATTAACACCATTTGTTTAATTGGCGGCTTTGTAATTATTTATGCTGTACTCATTAGAATACTTAAAGTCACCTCTGTATTAAATCTTTTACTGTACCCATGTTCAGCCTTATTGCAAATTTGCGGTTTAGATACCTGTCTGGATCTAGCTTTAGCAACAGGATTTTGGGAAATGACTCTCGGACTGAAGGAAGTAGCCTTATCCTCTGCATCCCTTCAGGAAAAAGCTATCATCGCCAGTATCCTTCTGGGCTGGGGAGGTCTTTCCATCCAATCGCAAGTTACAGGAGTTGTTAGCGGAACCGGTATAAATCTTCATCTTTATTATAAAGGCAGAATCGTCCAAGGATTGCTTGCCGGTTTGATCACCTATTTGCTTACCTTAAATAATAATCTATTCCCTACTCTAACAGCCCCGACAATAACCCCCATACAACCTCAAAAGCCCTTTTTACCACTTTTTATCTATAACTTTTTCTATACCGGCAATCTCTTTTACTTAACCATGCTCTCTCTGCTAGTTATCTCTTGCTTAACCTTAAGCTTAAATTTCCTACTAAAAAAAATAAACCGATAAACATCGGTCTATAGCTAATTACGCAAAAATATTTTATTGGTCAAGGCAAAAGAAACTTCATTTCTTTCTCCGGGGTTTTTCTTGCCTTCAATAGTAACATAAATTAGTTTACTATTACTTGCATCTTCTTCAATAAAAAACTTAGATATATTCTTAGCTAAACTTTGTTCAGGATTCGTACCAAGTTTATACTTCAATTCTTGCCCAACTAAGTCAAAGGTAATCGTTAATGCTTGATCACCGCTAAACGTTACGGATTGCGTATAGGTACTAGCTCCACTCCCACCTGTAGTTATCGATTGTATCCTTTCTTTTTCCATGACCAAATTAGTAAATGCCCTCATTGACTTGCGTACTTGTTCCTGTACATAAAGTTCATCCTGAGCTAGATTAGAAAAATTAATATTAGTAATAAGAAATGAGGCAATCGCTGTCATAACTACTGTAGTAAGTGCTAAACCCACAATTAATTCAATTAGAGTTAAACCCTTATTACCTAGTCTTAATCTTTTCTTCATAACCATTCCCCCAACTTTTTCTAGTTGGTCTCCTTTTGCCAAGAATCAATGGAGATATACTTCTTATAAGGATTTATACTGGCAGATTCAATTACACCAATATAATTCTTTTCGTAAGTTTGTCTTTCCCAAGATTCATTCTCCAAAAATGGATTGTCATCCGAAGCCATATTCCCAACTACTTCTCGTACATATTCCTTATCAAACTTAATTATTTTCGAATGAGAATCGTCAATATAGATATTACCTTTGGCAACAATTAAACCGCTGAAGTTAATTGCACCACGTATATAAACATCCTTCTCCGTAACAATAATGCCACGTATCGGTGCATTTACTTCTTTAATCTCTTTACTAATTGATGGTTCTTCATAAAAACCCGAACCTAATAAATAAACACTTTTATCCTTTGAAAAGAAAACAAATTCGGAATTAGTATCTCTTACCGCCACATTGTTAATATCATCATTAATCGAGATATATTCTGAAAAGTCATTCAGTAAACTTTTATTATAAATGTCTTCATAGATAATTGCTCTATCTTGGGCATTAGCCATCGTATAACGAACATTTCCTCTCTCTATAACCTCACCCTTATTTATATAAGACCCTAAAGAATACACCTTAGTTATATCTGGCAAGATAATGTTATTTACTCCTCCCTTATTCAACCAGGTGTGATTTACGGGAAGGTCACAAATCATTTTAAAATATCTGGCATTATCTACAATCCGCATTTCTTCCCAATCATTTGTCCCTTCTATTTTCTTTTTGCTTACTAGTGTAAGTGGAGGATAATAGGAGTAGGAATAACCACTCGAATCAGGCAAATAATAACTATAAGCCCGATAATTTCCTTTAATAGAAAGACTCTCACCGGTTGGATACAACGGTGCTACCGTATCAATATATGATACTCCGTTAATAAAAACCTCATCAGTACCTGTTATTTTTAATGAAGAGCCATCATCCTCATTTATATCCAAAGCATTAATAACAATTCCGCTGCTTTGGTCATGTCCGGCTTTAGTAGAACCGTCAGAAAAACCATAAAAACTTCCGTCTATTTCAACTTCAGCACGGGTTCCATTGAGTTCCAGGTCATCACTAATATATAAGTCACCGTTAACCTCTATTCTGTTCTTATCTGTATTCTCACTTATTAATACGTTTTTTGCAAAAACATTACCGTTGATCATCAATTGACAGCCCTTAGAATCCGGCGTAATCTCTACGTTTGCTCTAGTGATAACATTACCGCTGATTCTAACCGGATTTGAAACATCCGCCTGTGGATAGACACTGTTTAAAGAAATTCCATCTTCAGCATACATGTTACCTAAAACAACCAAACGACCATCTGTTGTTTCTTTGGAATCATTAATAACTATCTCCCCAAAAGATGCTAAAGTTTTATTCCAGGTAGGATTATCCTTAAGGGTCGTCTTAACCACATTAACATAATAATTCTCCGGAATCTGCTCCGGTGTTTTAATCGTAATTTGCATTTTCACTCTTTGTGGTATTGCGTCACCGGAAATCCCATAAACAGAACACAAAGATAATGTTGTTTCGTCAGCTCCACCGGGAAAGAAATCTAAATGAGCTTTATCTTCCACACTGACAACAGGTTTATTATTTGCTCCGCCTGTAGCAAAATCAGGGTTGATATATTCATTAGGATCTTCCAATTTAGATATAAAACTAGACTTCGAATTTCTAAAATATTCTTTATAGGCGTCTTTAAAATGGGAATTCCAATACCCATTTTCTAAATTTTGCTTTATCTTATCCTCGTTAACAATGTAGTTACCATTTTCATTAACTGTTACATATTCACTGCCTCCTTCTTGAGCCAGTTTAATTATTTCATCTTCAATAAATTGATCAATGGCTTCTTTTACTGCTTCATTACCGGCAATAACCGCTTCTTTTATTTCATTTAATATAATCCCATAAGCCTGCTCCAGACCTGATTCTGCCATATAGAATGATAATTTAGCTTTTTGGTCAGCTATGCTTATTCTTAGATTAACCACACCTAAAGTCATTACAGCCATACCAAGAGTGCTAAGGATAGTAATTATGATTATAACCATTGCTAGGGCTGAGCCTTTATTGTTTAATAAGATTTTTTTACACATCCCTCTCATTTCCTTATCACCCTCACCATTCTATTTTTCTTGTTTCGGCTATTTTGACAAGTTCATGATTATCGGCATCATTAACCGTTACAATAATATTGACACCCAATTCATTTTGACCAACTTGCTCAGTATCACGAATTATAACATCAGTGTTAATTTCGGCATCATTTTCCAAATCTTCTTCAACATATATCTTGAAATTTGAGGCTTCACTGTCAGGTTTTATTTCCGTTTTGTTAATAAGTAATTGCTCTATTTTCGTACGATTCTTGATATTGACTTCTATACTAGGATTGTCAATCACAATTAAGTTCAATTGTTTTTGCTTGGGCTCGTCCGCAATATTAGGAAGTTCAACCCCGGGTTCGTTGGTACCCCATTTCATACAACTCCTACTACCAAGAGGTTCAAATTTAAGCGTGTGACTGCTTCCGGAAAGACAATGATATTTTCTGGGGCTGCCTTCTGCTAAACTAGACAGTTCTATATCGATACCACTTTCTGTATCTTTAGAGATAGTAACTGTTCCTAAAAGCCCCTTAATTTCTATAGGAAGCCATTCTAGAGCCACACTTACCTTATATTCTTTACCATTAACAATCTCGACCTGATTAGTAATAGCCGTTATTTCATTCATATCCTTTGCTTTATATTCCTCTAAATACTGTTGAGCTATGTGGTTAGCAGTTTGTTGAATCTTTGTCTCATTACTGGCTCTAATTGTATCCATAAAAAACTTAGAAAGGGGAATTACAGCAGCAAGTATAGCTGTAGCAATAATCAATTCTACTAGAATAAACCCCGCTTTTTCTTTAAGCAGACGCATTTTATTCCCCCTCCTTCATTTTACTCAACAATAACATTGCTCGTTTGCTCCACAATATTGACCCTCGGCAATAATTCATCATCGTTTATTATTTGCACATAAAGAGGAAGATCAGTTTCATTATATATACTTAAATTCGCACCGCTTTGGTCCTGCTCACCTGTACGAGGAGTACTGAAAATCTTCATTGTTATTCTTTGATTACCGGTAGCAAAAGGTATTTCAACTTTATCAGAATTATTATGAGGATAGCTTTCATTACCGGCCTTATATGAACAGAGATATTTACCATCCTCCATAAACAATCTTAATTCAACATCCTCTACACCAGGACTGTCTGCAAAAACAAAACTATCAGCAGAGATATCCGCATCTAAACCCATTACAATCGTAGGTAAGTCAGCAGTAATTGGTTTCACAGTCAAAACAAAATCACAAGCTATTTCTGAAGGTCCTAAAACAGAATCGATTAAACTTGCTCCGGAAAAAGGGTCACTAATAACGCCAATCTCATCTTCGTCCTCTTCCCAAGTTAAAGCAGCAATTGTATCTTTCATAAATGAGGGAATTGCATAAAACTCTAAAACAACACTTCCCGTTAAGTTACTTACATTATTTTTCGTACTGGAATTGATCAAATTTACTTTATTAACTAATATTTTTCTACTATAATTATTAACTTTACCTAAAAAATTCAATAATGAACTAAATGAACCGGAATATCCAATATTTACTATCTGACTGGGTAAATCATCCAATGATTTAATATCGGCTACTTTTTCAGGCACATAAATTTCCTGCCCTAAATTAACAGCATCATTAAAAACAATTTCATTTCCGGTCAGACCGGATTCAGCTAGTAATTGATCTATAATTAAGATCATTCGTTCTTGCTCTAATTTAGGAAAAAACTTTTCACAAAAAGAAAGTATTCTGGCATTTAACTCTTTATACTGTTCATTAACCAAATCACTTTGCCCAATTACTTCCTTCGCTTCTAATATATCCTTGTCCATTTGAATCTTAGCTGCCTTTAAATCTTGTGCCTTTTCCCATACCGGAGGCAATAAAAACATGAAGTAAAAGACTCCGACTAAGACTATTGCCATAACTGTGAGTAATAACTTCTCCTTTTCATTAATTTTCATGTTCTACCACCCCCTGAGAAAAAGTTCCATCCATATTAAAGATAAACATTTCGCCGGCGTTTTCTATAATAGCGGTATTAATATTATCTATCGCAATTCTGTCAACAAGCCCACTTCTTTTTAAATTGTACTCAAATTTAGCAATAGTTTGACGAGAATCGGCGAATCCTAACAAACGCCATTGATTTCTGTCCAGACTGAAATCTTGGAAATACAGGTTTTGCGGGACGGTTTCCAGTATCTTTTCGATTAATTGCAACTTAACAAAATCTTTTCTCTTTATTTCCTGTTGAATTCTATCAGCCAACTGCTGATAATTTACTTGTTCATTTACCTTTCTTTTTGCCTGTATAACTTCATCTAATTGTGTTGTTTTTACAGAATTCAGCTCTTGCTCTTTAACCGCTAAATCCTTTTCCAAATAATACACCCAACCTTGCAAAGCTGCATAAGACACTACAGCTAAAAGAATAACAAATAAAATAATCATTGGTTTACTTTGAAGTGGTGATGGCTCTTTTTCTTCTTGAAAGGGTGTAAAAAAATTAATTTTAGGCACTAACTTTCACCTGCCCTTAACTCAATGATAATGCGCTAGCCGCATTAAAATATTGGTTTAATTTAAAATCGTCATCATTGCCTTTATAAATAATTCTGCCATTATCCTGTAAAACCATCGTCGTTTTCTCTAATTTATCTTCAAAATAAAGGGCGATATCTTTAATATTAGAAGCCCCCCCTAAGAGCACTACTCTTTCAATTTCACTCCTACCTTTTAAGGAATAATAGAACCTAAATACCAATTTAATTTCATCGAGCCATTTATCGAATGCATCCTTTACAATCTTTTCGTAGTTTGTAGGTGACAGATCTTTATCAATATTGGCAAGCTTTTCAAGATTTGTTTTCATCCCTACCGTTGAAATAATCCGATTAAAGACAAGCTTACCGTTACTGATAATATTACAATTAATACTAGAATTTCCTAAGTCAATCAAAGCTACAGTTTCGGGTTCTCCAGTAACCTCTGACTTTTGCTGGAAAAACCCACCGGCTCCAATTCCATGTAAAGTCATAACAATAGGTTCTATTTCCAAATCGATGCATAAATCCCAATACTTTTTAACTAATTGTTTCGGCAAAGCGATCACAAGTATACGTGATTTTTTAATATTATCTTCTTTAAAAACATCAAGGGTTAAATGTTTTATTACATAATTTTCAACGCTAATCGGTAAATGCTTGGGCAATTCATATGGTACCATCGCTTCCATCTTCTTTTCGTTGACATAGGGTAGGGTTAATTCACGCATTATCGCTTTAGTACTGGCAAGGGTAAAAACAGCTTTTTCCGTAAAAATGTTTTTTTCATCAAGCTTTTTTAATATTTCCTGTTTTAAAACTGCAGAATCTACTATTTGCCCATCTTCTACAGTCCCCATAGGTGTAGGAAAAGAAAAAGCTTCTTTTATTACTACTTTGTTAGCATTCCCTTTACCTATCACTACCTTAGTCAAATTTGTCCCAATATCAAATGACAATGTTTGTTTTTTTAACATAATTTGATTCCTCCAAAATTTAGGAAGGTATTTTTATTCAATTGGTGGTTTGCCAATTAAGTCAAAAATAACATCATTAATGCTGTCTTCTGTCACACAGCCTATATCTGCATTAAATTTAAAAGTTGCTGAACCCTTTACTTGAGATATTGTTTTATTATCAGTATTTTTTACTGAATTACCGGAACCGTCATTCCTTCTTTCTAAATCAATATCATTGATCACATTATTATTTGTTAAAAATGAGATCGTCTTATCGGTATAGTCGTCATTTCTCACAGCATACATTTCCGCCTGTTTAGCCAAGCTTTTTATCCTTGCTACATCTGCATCATACTCTGCCTGTGCTTGAAACTTCGTATAGCGGGGAACACCAATAGCTAAAACTACGCCTAAAATTATCAATACGGTCATTAGCTCAATCAAAGTAAAGCCCTTGTTTCCTATTAATAATTTTCTTAATTTATAGAGCATACCTTGCGATCCCCTTTCTAACCTTTTTCAAAATAACAAACGCCTAATTAATTTTCATATGGATCCTTACCAATTAATGATTCAGTTATTTGAGTTAAATTACTTACTTCCCCATCTACAAATTCAAATTGTTTATCATTAGTACCGGATGTCAAATCCTTAATTTTTTCCTTTTTACTACTTAATTCAATATCTCCATCAATTAATCCCTTTTGAATTAAAACCGCATTAATTTTTACAGGACTGAAATCATTTCTCTGAGTAGCATATACTTGGGCAGCCCTAGCAAAGTTTTCAATTGTCGTAGCATCAGCATCCCATTGTGCTTTTGCTTGAATCTTTAAATACCTAGGCACACCGATTCCTAAAATGACGCCCAAAATAATCAGCACAGTCATTAACTCGACCAAAGTAAAACCTTTTTGGTTATATAACATTTTTCTTAATTTGCCTAACATAATAGTTCTTCTCCTTAAAAAATAATTAGTTCTTATATATTAGATTAAGATAGATATGTTGCCGGGGAGGATTCCCTCCCCAGACAAACTAATGCTTTGATAAAATGTTATCTTGTCCAATCTACCAATTTACAGGTGCTGTATCTTCCGGGAACACAGGACCACTTCCATAAGGAGGATTCCCAATCATAGCTTGTATTACATTACTAAGATTATTAACTCTGCCTGATTGGTTGTTAAATGTAAATTTCACACCGTTATGTGCGGTTACATTTTGCTCCCCTTCCTCACCTTTGTTTTTAACCGATGTATTGTTTTCTCCTCCTGATTTTCTGTTTAAAACAATTCCACCGTCAATAAGGCCGGCATCAATTAAGTCCTCTATTGTAACTCCCTGATTATACTCATTTATTGAAGCAGCATATGTTTCCGCCGCTTTAGCAAAATTTCTGATTGTAGAAACATCTGCTTCCCACTCCGCTTTAGCCTGTACCTGTAAATAGCGCGGTACACCGATGCCTAAAATTACCCCCAAGATAATCAAGACTGTCATTAATTCAATCAATGTGAAGCCTTTTTGAGATTTTAATATTTTGGTTAATTTTGTTAACATCTTTTTTCCTCCTTATTTAGAATTGTTATAAATATAATAAAGATTATAGACAATTTTTCCCTATCTACCCCCCTTCATAGTTTTAAATAAATAATGTTCTTTACATTTCCAACGTTTGAGCCATATCAAACATAGGCGAAATAATAGCAAATACCAAAGCTCCAACAACAACCGCCATAAAAATAATCATCAAAGGCTCAATAATTGAAGTAAGCCCTTGCACCGAAGAGTCTACTTCATCGTCATAGATTCGTGCCGTGTTTTCCATAACTTCATCTAACTTTCCGGAATCTTCCCCAATTTTCACCATATGTATAAGAACCGGCTCAAAGAATTTAGCCTTCCGCACAGAATCCGTCAGATTAGCCCCTTTACTAATATCCTCTTTAATATTAATAATTTTTCCTCTTATAATTTTATTTCCAACCACAGCTGCTACATATTCCAAAGATTGCATCAAAGGAATTCCACTCTTAAGAAGACTGGAAAGAGTACGTGTGAATCTGGCAGAGATGATTTTTTTATTAAGCCCACCTATTATTGGAAGTTTAAGTTTGAGTGAATCCAGCCAAAACCTACCTTCAGATGTACGTACAAAACGAATCAGGAAATAAACCATTAAACCCAACGCTAGCAAAAGTAATAACCAGTTGCCCCGAATAAATTCGCTTAAATTAATCAACATCTGTGTTGCCAAAGGAAGCTCAACACCGGAACTTTCAAACATGGCTACAAATCTCGGCAATACAGATGTAATAACAAAAACAACAGCACAAATAGCTACAACCATAATCAAAATAGGATAAACCATAGCTCCGGATATCTTTTTCTTCATACTATATTCTTTTTCATAATCCTCAGCCATACGACGCATAACGAAATTCAGCGTACCGCTGACCTCTCCGGAAGCAATCATGTGTACCAGAAGATCTGGGAATACCCCCTGCTTCTTCATTGCTTCGGAAAAAGAAATACCGGTTTGTACCTCATCGGAGATTTCGGCAACAGCAGTTTGCAGTTTTTTATTTGCGATCTGTTGACTTATAATACTTAAGGCATCTGCAATAGGAATACCTGCATCAAGAAGAGCTGAAACCTGACGACAAAAGAAGGCAATATCTCTTGTATTTATAGTAGTACGATGACGAGCAAATTTAGTCTTAATTTCTATACCCGTAGCTAAATCAATTTTAACGGGGTATAGATTTTTTTCCTTAAGCATTTCTAAAACGCCCTCACGATCGGCAGCCTCATATGTACTTCTCACTATTTTGCCTGAACTGCTTACGGCCTCATAAGAATATACAGCCATACGACACTCTCCTCCTAAAAGATATAGGTATTTCTAATATATTCGTCAATGGTAGTAACACCATTAAGTACTAATTCTCTACAGTTTTCCTGTAAATCTATCATGCCTTGTGCTTTGGCTGCCCGTTTAATTTCTGCAGTGTTTTTTCCCTGATCTATTAATGCCTTTATTTCTGAATTAATTTGCATTATTTCGGCGATAGCTGATCTCCCTTTATAACCTATGTTATTACATGTGGGGCAACCACGTCCGGTATAAAGGAGAACAGATTCATCTATACCCAAAAGCTTTCTTTCATCCTCGGTAGGATAATATTCCTCCTTACAATCCAAGCAAATCTTCTTTACTAACCTCTGGGCTATAATTCCCACTACAGAACTAGAGATAAGATAAGGCTCAATACCCATATCAATTAACCGAACAACTGTCGAAGCTGTATCATTTGTATGGATTGTGCTCAAAACCAAATGCCCGGTAATAGCTGCCCTTACTGCAATCTCAACTGTTTCAACGTCTCTGATTTCTCCTATCATAATTATATCAGGGTCTTGTCTAAGAATTGCTCTGAGACCGGAGGCAAAGGTCAGATTCGCTTTGGGATTTACCTGAACTTGGTTAAGACCACTTATTTTAAATTCAATCGGATCTTCAACAGTAATAATATTTCGGTTAACTTTGTTTAATTCTGACAATATCGTGTAAAGAGTACTTGTTTTCCCGGATCCCGTCGGACCTGTTACAAGTATAATTCCATAAGGATACCGGATAATCTTATTCAAACGTTCAATATTTGTCGGTGTAAACCCTAATTGGCTTTTATGAATAAAGACATTTTCTCTGTCCAGTATTCTAATAACTATTTTTTCACCATAGGTAGTGGGCAAAGTAGAAAGACGCAAATCAATACGACGATCCTCTAATTTTATCCCTACCCGTCCATCTTGTGGAATACGTTTTTCAGCGATATCCATTTTGCCCATTATCTTGATTCTCGCCACAACGGCAGCATGTGTATTAATATCTAAAGACATTATTTCCTGCAAATCACCATCAATTCTAAAACGTACCCTGACATAGTTTTCAAAAGGCTCAATATGGACGTCACTAGCCTTCATAACTACTGCTTGTCTCAACAAAGAATTTACTAAACGTACCAACGGCGCATTATTAATCTCGCTAAGTGTTTCTTTGTCAAGATTTTTAATTTCTTCGGTATCCAATTCCTTCATCAAATCTTCGACAGCTTCTTCGGTGCTTTGTTGACCATAATAAAGCTCAATAGCTTTAAGAATATCTCTTTTACCGGCTATGTAAGGAATTACCCCATACCCTGTTGATATTCTAATATCATCAATCGCGTAAACGTTAAGAGGATCCGACATAGCTACTGCCAGTCGTCCATTTTCTATTTTTAAAGGTATCAAGACATGCTTTCTGGCAAGACTTTCTTTGATTAAAGCCGGAATTTTCGGGTCAAGAAGCATAGTACTAAGTTCTACATAAGGAAATCCCATTAGCTCACTTAAAATAGTGACCATATCACTTTCTTGCACCAGACCGTTATCAACAAGGATTTCCCCTAATCTATGCTTTGTTTCTTTTTGTATTTTTAAAGCTGCTTCTAAATTCTCTTCGGAAAGCAAGCCTGTCTCAACCAATACAGCTCCCAATCTAACTTTTTTATTGGCTAATCTTACTTTTAATTCCTTTATCTTTTCCTGCACAGATGTGTTTCTCAAGTGTCTAACCTCTCTATTCTGCTTAGATATAATCCTGTCTTTTAAAATATCATCGGAAATATCAGCCGACTCTATTTTTTTGTTCTCTTTTGGTAAATCTTCAGATAATTTTTTTTCTATTATATCTTCGCCATATGTTTCAACTTTTCCTGCTTTTTCTGCATTTACTTCAAAATTTTTCTTTGCTTCTTCTTCCGCTTTACGTCTGGCCTCTTCTTCAGCCTTCTTTCTTGCTTCCTCTTCGGC
>LFSF01000028.1:0-66737 GCA_001512665.1 Clostridiales bacterium DTU073 | reverse complement strand
GCTTCCTCTTCGGCTCTTAATCTGGCTTCTTCCTCTGCTTTCAACCTGGCTTCTTCTTCCGCCCTCAACTTAGCTTCTTCTTCCAGTTTTTTAGCTTTATCTAGATTTTTTTCAAGTATTTCAGCAGCTTTAAAGATATTTTTTGGTTGTTTTCCCGAAAAATGCAATTCAATCTTTTGCATAATTTCTCTGGCTTTTGCCTTTCTCGGCAGTACAGTTAAGCCTGTAGCCTTTTCAACTTCTTCAATAGCATCTAAATCATAAGGATCCACCATAGCTACCAATAACCGATACTGACTCTTTTTAAAAGGAATTAAAATATAGTCTCTCGCAATATCCTCACTTATTAAGAGAGGAACATCAGCTTGAATGTCTTGTTCAGACAAATTCACAGAGACAATATTATATCTATTTCTGAGATAATCTTTAATTTTATCTTCAGATACATAACCTTCTTCCATTAATATTTCTTCCATTCTTTTACCCGTTTTTTCATGTTTATTTAAAGCTTCTGCTAATTGTTTTTCCGTTATTTCGCCTTTTTTTACAAAATAATTACCAACCCCTGAACTATTATTTGTCACAAAGCCTCACCCCTGTATTAATATAATAAAAAACAAGCGTGTTTTCAGTTTTTTCTATGGTTTCGCCTTTAATCTACATTTTATCATACATTTTCGATAATCAATAGGCTGTAATTTATGCGAAAGCCATCCTTTTTTGCTAAAAAAATACCGGTATAAAAATTACCGGAAAATATTATTTAATTATTATTTACTCACTGATATTTTTATCTTTTATATTTAACCTTAATTCATCGCGTCCTTGATTAACAACACTCATAGTTCTCTCTAATTGTTCTTGTAGTTTCGCCATAATTTCATCGGCATATGCAAAAGAACCTTGAGTTATTTCTCTAGCCACATTTCTGGCATTATTTATTATTTCTTCACCTTGAGCTTTCGCTTCTTTTACAATTTCACTTTCACCTGCTATTTTTTCTAATTTACTTTTAGCAGTTTCCACAATTGTATCTGCTTCTTTTTCTGCCTGTTTGATAATACGATCCTTCTCTCTAATCACCCATTCTGCCTCCCTAATCGTTTCAGGCAGCATCGCTCTAAACCCATCCAAATACTTATACAAAATGTCCTCATGAATAATAACTCTTCCTGTCATGGGAATACGAGAGCTTTCTTCCACTACGTTTTCAAATTCCTCCAACAAGCGCATAATCTCCACCTTTATTCCTCCCCCCATAATTTGTAAAACCAAATAACAGTATCGCCGTACTTGTTCTTTTTGATTAGCTTTACTACTTGATGTTCTTTTTGGTCTAAAGAATATTTTTCTTCTAAAAAAGTCGATTTATCAGTTTCAATAATAATTATACCTTCTTCAGCCAGAAGCTGCGCTTCTAATATACGCTTCAACAGCAAAGAGTATATATCTTCTTTATAGGAAGGATCTAAATAAATAACATCAAAATTATTGATCCCTTTTTTCTGAAGATAAGATATACACTCTAGAGCATCCATTGTTAAAATAAAAACGGGTTGTGTAAAAGCACATTTTGTTAAGTTTTCTCTTATTATCCGGCATGCCGCCTTATTTTTATCATTAAAATAACAACAAGCTGCTCCTCTGCTTAAGGCTTCTAACCCTATCGCACCTGTACCGGCAAATAAATCTAAAACAGACGCATTGTTAATTTTTGCTCCTAAAATATTAAAAACTGCTTCCCTCACTCGATCAAGTGTGGGTCTGGTAGTCATACCTTTCAAACTTTTTAAAGTGCGACCTTTAGCAGTTCCGGCAATAATTCGCACCTGTTTTCTACCACTCCTTTTTAAAAGATTATACCATAAAATGAAAAGTTTCTCGAGACATCTTCTAACAATTACTATAACTTCATTATTTTTTTAATTCTATGTTAACATACTTTTACCTGCTTCTACTCATAATATAAAAGCAGAACTTTTTTTAAAAAATAAAAACCGACTTTTCCTCCCTCAGAAAAAGAAACCGATTTAGCGGTTTCTTTTTTATATAAAAGACAGTAAGTAAGCATAACATCTTATTACTAGGGAAAACTTTATTTAAAATAAAAATGAGGTGTATAAAAACAATGAAAAAAAGTGAACTCTATCAATTAATGGGCATTACCTTAGACTTAGCCGTAGAGGCTCACGATTTATTAAGAGGTGATACAGGACGGGAAATTCCAGGAGTAAGAATGGACGAAGAACCATTTGAACAAGGTATAATCAAAACAATTACCATTCTCGATGAACAAGGAGCTGCTATAATGGGACGTGCTCCTGGCAGTTATCTTACCTTAGAATCAAAAGCTTTACGGGAAAATAATAAAATGGTACATAAAAATATCGGTCAAATCTTTGCACAAAAATTAAAAGAAATACTACCTTTACAAGATGATTCTTCAATTTTAATCGTGGGCTTAGGTAATTGGAATGCAACCCCCGATGCCTTAGGACCCAAGACTGTCGAATATTCTATGGCGACAAGACATTTATTCCATTACGCCCCTGAAGAATTACGCCACGGATTACGGTCTGTCAGTGTTATTGCTCCCGGTGTGCTCGGGATCACAGGAATAGAAACAGCGGAAATAATCAAAGGCATTGTTGACCGTGTAAAACCGGATTTGCTTATTGTTATTGATTCTTTAGCAGCAGGCAATGTGGAAAGAATTAATTCTACTATCCAAGTAGCCACTACCGGTATCAATCCCGGCTCCGGCATTGGGAATAAAAGAGCCGCAATAAACCAGGAAACCATGGGTATACCTGTAATTGCCATTGGCGTTCCCACGGTAGTTAATGCTGCAATTATCGCCCATCAAGCCATGGAAAAACTATTTAGTCATTTGCAATCTACACCAAACTTACGTGCTGTATATCAAGGTTTACAACCGGTTGCAGTCGGTCAAATGATTAATCAAGTTTTAGAACCTTTTGGCGGGCAACTAATGGTTACTCCTAAAGAAATCGATGAACAAATAGAGAATACAGCAAAAATTATCGCCATGTCTTTAGCCCTCTCCTTACATCCCGGAATACCACCTGAAGAAGTGGAACATTACCTGCATTAAACCATCAAACTAATTAAAAACAAGCAGAGATACCGGAACAGTCCCTGCTTGTTTTTTATTCTATTTTATTTTAATTAGAAGTTACACCATTTGCCCTTTGGATAAAGCTTCCTCTGCAAATTGTACAAGCTTTCTGGTCATATATCCTCCAACATATCCATTCTGACGAGAAGTCAATGAACCTTTATCAATCTGAGCATAGTTGGAGATTCCTAGTTCACCAGCGATTTCATATTTTAACTGATCAAGAGCTTGAGCTGCACCCTGAACTGCTGGCTTATTAGTATTACGAGGCATTTTAAACTTCACCTCCTTTGCTTGAAGTATTCTTATTTTTCGCTGTTGATGAATTTTTTATACATTCTAAAAAACTAATTTAGTTAGAACATTTTCCCATTAAATTTCAACTTAATCATTAATTTTTTTACTTAATCATTAATTTTTTTCTTCTATTAATGTTAAATTTTTTATGCTGACCTTTACCCTTGTTTTGCTTTTCTCGATTTTCCCTCTGTGTTAACCCAAATTCTTGTGCTATTTCGTATTTTACTCTCTCCAAATGACTTTCCAATTGAGTTTTATGGGGCACAAAAATCACCTCCTGAACTTAGTTTTAAACTTTTTAGAAATAAAACACGAGGTAATACATGGTTGTTTACAAAAAAAATAAATGAGTATCGATGTTTTCGATACTCATTTATTTTTTTATAAACAATCTACAAAAATTTTTAACCAAACAAAGATAGCAAGATACCGGCCGCTACTGCTGAGCCAATTACCCCGGCTACATTAGGTCCCATCGCATGCATCAACAAGAAGTTGTTGGGATTTTCTTTTTGCCCTACTACTTGAGAAACCCGTGCCGCCATCGGAACTGCGGAAACTCCGGCAGAACCAATCAAAGGATTAATCTTACCCCCAGAGAGTATATACATCAAATTTCCCAAAAGAACACCACTGGCAGTCCCGAAACAGAAAGCGATCAAACCTAAAGCAATAATTTTTAGAGTAGCCGGACTTAAAAAGGCGGCCGCATTAGCTGTGGCTCCGACCGTAACACCTAAGAAAATCGTAATAATATTCATTAAGGCGTTCTGTGCTGTATCGCTCAAACGCCCAACAACACCGGATTCTCGGAAAAGGTTCCCTAACATCAGCATCCCAATCAAAGGTGTGGCATCAGGGAGCAGTAAGGAAACAACTACCGTCACGGCAATCGGGAAAATAATTTTTTCCCTTTGCGATACAGTACGAAGCTGATCCATAACAACGACCCTCATTTTACGAGTTGTTAGCGCTCTCATAATCGGTGGTTGAATAATCGGTACTAAAGCCATATATGAATACGCCGCAATAGCAATTGCCGGCAATAAGTGCGGTGCTAACTTAGAAGTAAGAAAGATAGCCGTTGGCCCATCAGCACCACCGATAATTCCTATAGAGCCGGCTTCTTGGGGAGAAAAACCCAATAATAAAGCACCAATAAAAGTAAGAAAAATTCCAAATTGAGCTGCTGCTCCTAAAAGTAAAGTCTTCGGATTAGCAATAAGCGGACCAAAATCTGTCATCGCCCCTACGCCCATAAAAATAAGAGGCGGATATATCCCTAATTTTACTCCTTGATATAAATAATATAGTAAACCACCGGGAGCTATTGATTCTTCACCCGTTAAAGGATCCATTCCCGGTTGCGGTGCTGACATTAAACCGGCATTTGGTATATTGGTAAGTAACATACCAAAAGCAATCGGCAAAAGTAGCAACGGTTCAAACTTTTTCACTATAGCCAAATAAAGTAAAATAAAGGAGATGAAGAGCATAATCACTTGTTGAATCGTTAGATTAACAAAACCTGTGCTCATCGCCAGATCATAGAAGGCCTCTGTTAAGTTTAGTTCCATTAGTAATTTCCTTCCCCTCTTGATATTGAAATTGTTATCAATATTTATTTATTCTAAGCAATAACAACCAGTGCATCTCCTGGATTAACCGCAGTACCTTCACTAACTCTTATTTCTTTAACAGTTCCCGACCTTCCACAAAAGATCTCATTTTCCATTTTCATCGCTTCTAAGTATAAAATTAAATCTCCCGCATTTACCTGCTGTCCAACTTGCACTTTAATAGACATAATTTTCCCCGGCATAGGTGCGGTAATAACTTCTGCTCCCTCAGGTGCCGCTGCCGCTGCAGGTGCCGGCGCTGCTGCTTTTGTCTCCTGCGAAGTTGCAGGTGCAACCGATGGTGTAACAGGCGCTGCTTTAGCTGCTGTTGGTGTACTTACTTGAGTAACGGGTGCTAAACTCCCGCCGATTTCTTCTACTTCTACTTCATATTCTTTTCCATTTACCTTAATATGGAACTTTTTCATTTTAGGCTCCTCCTTTATTCAATAATTATTATCCAATATATCTTTACAAAGATTGCCGTAAATACATTGTTTCCTGACGTCCGGCAATACTCCAAGCTGAAAATTTCTCTTCTTTTACACGTTTAATTGTTTTAATTTTCATTTTACCTTGAGTTAAGCAAGCGACTGCAGCAGCTATAACCGCAACAATTTCCGCGTCATCTGCAACATTCATTTGTTGCTCTTGAGAAATCATCTCATTTTTGCTGGCTACAGGTTCAGGTATGTTCTTTTTTTTTGTTTCGGAAACATTAATTACTTTAGTCATAAACTTAATAATATAAATGAGAAAAACTAAAGTAACGAAAACAATCCCCATTCCTAATAGAGCAACCTTTATTCCGAATATAAACGATTCCACCCACTGTCACTCCTTTCATAAGCCCTCTTCTTATCCCGTTTTATAAAGGAATATTGCCATGTTTTTTGGCCGGACGACTTTCACGTTTAGTTGCCAGCATTTCTAAAGCATTTACAAGACGAGGGCGTGTCTCCCGTGGTTCAATAACCTGATCCACAAAGCCGCACTCTGCCGCAACATAAGGTGTAGCAAAACGCTCACGATATTCTGCAATCTTCTCTGCCCGTTTTTCTACAGGATTATCAGCTGCTTCAATTTCTTTGCGGAAAATAATGTTTGCTGCCCCTTCTGCACCCATTACGGCTATTTCAGCAGTTGGCCAGGCGATTACTAGATCCGCTCCTAAATCGCGAGAACACATAGCCAGATATGATCCACCATAAGCCTTACGTGTAACCAAGGTAATCTTAGGCACAGTAGCTTCAGAATAAGCATAAAGCAATTTAGCTCCATGACGAATTATTCCGCCATACTCTTGATTTGTTCCGGGTAAATAACCGGGAACATCTACAAAATTAACAATGGGAATGTTAAAGGCATCACAAAAACGGATATGACGTGCTGCCTTATCCGAAGCATTAATATCTAAACATCCTGCCAAATATTTAGGTTGATTAGCAATAATTCCAATTACCTGTCCGTTAATACGGGCATATCCGGTTAGGATATTCTGAGCATAATATGGCATCGTCTGAAAAAATTCCCCATTATCTACAACTTTAGTAATTACATCTAACATGTCATAGGTCTGATTAGGGTTATCCGGCATAATGTCATTTAATTCTTCCGCAATACGTTCAGGATCATCACCACTCTCAACATAGGGTGGATTCTCTAAATTGTTTGAAGGTAAAAAGCTTAATAGCTTTCTAATCTGGGCAAAACATTCCTCTTCATTTTCAGCTGCAAAATGAGCAACTCCGCTACGCTGATTATGAGTCATCGCTCCTCCCAATTCTTCAGCGGTAACTTCTTCACCGGTTACCGCTTTAATTACCTGAGGACCGGTAATAAACATTTGCGAAGTATTTTTTACCATAAATACATAGTCTGTCAAAGCAGGTGAATAAACAGCGCCTCCGGCACAAGGTCCCATTATTACAGAAAATTGCGGAATAACGCCTGAAGCTAAAGTATTACGATAAAAAATCTGACCATATCCGGATAAAGCATTAACAGCTTCCTGAATTCTTGCACCTCCTGAATCGTTTAGGCCAATTACCGGTGCTCCCATTTTCATCGCCATATCTAAAACTTTGCATATTTTACCTGCATGCATTTCTCCCAAAGATCCTCCCAGAACTGTAAAGTCCTGAGCATAAACATAAACAAGTCTGCCATCTATAGTACCATATCCTGTGACCACACCTTCTCCTGGGGCTTCCTTTTCCGCCATCCCAAAATTAACACAACGATGGGTCACATACTTATCAGTTTCAGTAAAAGAACCGGCGTCCAAGAGCTTTTCGATGCGTTCACGTGCAGTATATTTACCTTTTGCATGCTGCTTCTCAATCGCTTTTTGCCCTCCACTCGCTTCAATCTTTTGGTTGAGAGCTTGTAATGCTTTAATCTTCTCTTGTGTACTCATCTTTCGCATTTACCTCTCTTTTCCGTTTAATCTTGCTTTTCTCTTTCTGTTAGCTCAATTAGTACTCCCTTAGTTGCTCGAGGATGTAAAAACGCTATGCGTGCGCCGCCAGCACCATAACGTGGCTTTTCATCAATCAAACGTATCCCTTTTTCTTTCAGAATTTTTAAAGCCTCATCAATATTATCTACCCTCAAAGCTATATGTTGAATGCCTTCCCCCCTTTTCTCTATAAATTTATTGATTGGTCCATCAGGAACAGTTGATTCTAAAAGCTCAATCTCGCTATCCCCACAAGGTAAAAAGGCAACTTTAACTTTTTGCTCAGGGACTACCTCTGTACCGATGGCCTCTAATCCCAAGATTTCAGAATAAAAGTTTAAAGACTCTGATAAGTCTTTTACAGCAATACCAATATGATCTATTTTTAAAACCTTCACTTTGTCACCTCTCAAAAATATTAAAAATATATAAAGATTTTCAGTCAAATTCGTATGTACAATGTATATTGTATCAAGAATACAATATTTTGTAAATGAAATGTTAAAATAATCTAGCTAATTGTCTTTCATCTCGGCAAAAATTTGTTTAACCAACTTGTATGGATCTAACTCTTTTTTCATCAAAGCGTCTAAATACTCTTTTAATTTTCCTTCTCTTTTAATTTTTCGCACGATCTGCTGATAGATTTTCATACTGACAATACTCAAAATTTCCTTTTCTAATCTATCTCGTCTTTTTATTTCCAAATAATTAGACTCCACTAAATAATTAAAGTGTTCTTTAATTTTATCTGCTATTTCTTTAATCCCTATATTTTGATCAGAGATAGCCATAAGTACAGGTGGTTCCCATGCAGATTTTTCACTTTTTAACTCTAACATCATTTTTAATTCATAAACAACCCTATTAGCGCCATCCCGATCGGCTTTATTGACAATAAATAAATCTCCTATTTCTAAAATACCGGCCTTGATCGCTTGTATATCATCACCTAAACCAGGAACCATTACAACGAGAGTCGTATCTGCCATTTTCACAATATCTATTTCGGATTGGCCCACTCCCACTGTTTCGATAATAATATATTCGAAATTACAGGCATCAAGAATTTTTATTACGGCACTGGTCGCCGCTGATAAACCTCCCAAACTACCACGAGTACCCATGCTTCGAATATATACACCTTCATCTAAATTCAAATCAGACATTCTAATACGGTCACCAAGAATTGCCCCTCCTGTAAATGGACTTGTTGGGTCAACTGCAACAATTGCAACTTTTTTATTATCACGGCGCAATTCTTTTACCAATTTATCCGTTAAAGTACTTTTACCGGAACCAGGAGGACCCGTAATCCCAATTACCTGTGCCTTCCCTGTATATGGATATAACTCCTGCAAAGCCTCCACTGCTTCAGGTTCTTCATTTTCAACTAGGGTAATTAGCCTGGCTAAAGCACGATAATCACCTTGTCGGGCGCGCTGTACTAATTCCATAAATTATCTTCACCACCTCTTAATGTACTTATAATTTACGCTTAATATTATTACGTATATATTCCACCACACTACCCGTATATGTTCCGGGTGTAAAAATTTCGGAAATACCCTTTTCCTTTAAATACGGAATATCCTCTTCCGGAATTATACCCCCACCAATAACTAAAACATCCTCGGCATTTTTCTTTTTTAATAATTCTACAACTCTGGGGAAAAGATGATTATGAGCACCAGATAATAAACTCATCGCTACAACATCCACATCCTCCTGAATGGCAGCAGCTACTATTTGCTCCGGGGTTTGACGAAGCCCTGTATATATTACTTCCATCCCCGCATCACGTAATGCACGTGCTATTACCTTTGCTCCTCGATCATGACCGTCCAGTCCTGGTTTAGCTACTAAAACTCTAATTCTATTTTCCGACATTTTATCAAAATCCTCCTTCGCTTTCCTTTAACAATCAACCAAAAATCAACTAATTATTAACTATTTTATCTTTCTTTGCTCCAAACAACAATTATAATATCTCTACAGGTCTATACTTTCCAAAAACCTCACGTAAAACATTACAGATTTCCCCTTCAGTAGCATATAGGCGAACTGCCTCCAAAATATAGGGCATTAAATTCTCTTCACCTTGAGCTGCCTTACGCAAATCCGCCAGTTTATTTTGTACAGCTACATTATCACGGGATTCTTTCAATTTCAGGAGTCGTTTCACTTGTTCTTCCCCCACTGCCGGATCAACACGTAATAGACCCTCCATAGTTGTTTCTTCCTCTTCCTGAAACTTATTTACACCCACTACAATACGTTTACCCGCCTCAATTTCCTTTTGATAGGTATAAGCACTATCGGCTATTTCTTTCTGTATATAACCATTTTCGATAGCCCTTACCGCACCACCCATAGCATCAATTTTTTTGATATAGGCATTAACTCTTTCTTCAATTTCCAAAGTTAATCGTTCTATATAATATGAACCGGCTAACGGGTCTACAATCTCAGTAATTCCAGATTCATAAGCAACAATTTGTTGTGTCCTTAAAGCCAGTCGTGCAGATTCTTCTGATGGTAAAGCTAAAGCTTCATCACGTGAATTTGTGTGTAGAGATTGGGTCCCTCCAAATACTGCGGCCAAAGTTTGGATTGTAACTCGTACTATATTATTATCCGGTTGTTGAGCAGTTAAGGTGGAACCGGCAGTTTGCGTGTGGAAACGTAATTTCCAAGAACGAGGATTCTTTGCCTCAAAACGTTCTCTCATAATCTTAGCCCAAATTTTACGTGCAGCTCTAAATTTAGCTACTTCCTCTAAAAGGTCATTATGAGCGTTAAAGAAAAAGGAAATGCGCCCGGCAAAATCATCAACATCCATTCCGGCTTTAATTGCCGCTTCAACATAAGCAATACCATTGGCAATAGTAAAAGCTAATTCCTGCACTGCAGTTGCCCCGGCTTCACGAATATGATATCCGGAAACTGAAATAGAATTCCATTTTGGCATATTCCGGGAACAATATTCAAATATATTGGTAATCAGCCTCATGGAAGGTTTCGGCGGAAAAATATAAGTACCTCGTGCCGCATATTCTTTAAGAATATCGTTTTGGATAGTACCTCTAAGTTGTTCTATTCTCACACCTTGTTTTTCTGCCATCACAATATACATTGCTAAAAGTATGGCGGCAGGTGCATTAATAGTCATGGAAGTACTTACTTTATCTAAAGGAATATCCTTAAAAAGCACCTCCATATCAGCTAAAGAATCAATAGCTACACCCACTCTTCCAACTTCACCTTCAGCAAAGGGATCATCAGAATCATAACCTATTTGTGTCGGTAAATCAAAAGCAACAGAAAGTCCGGTTTGACCTTTTTCCAGCAAATACTTATAACGTCGGTTAGATTCTTCGGCCGTTCCAAAACCGGCATACTGTCTCATCGTCCAAAGCTTACCACGATACATGGTAGGCTGTACACCACGGGTAAATGGGTATTCCCCGGGAAATCCTATATCCCTTTCATAATCCAAATTACGCAATGCCAATGGTGTATAAATACGATCAAGAAGAAAATCATCTGATTTATAACTAAAGGCTTCCTGACGTTCTTTAAACTTAGCTAAAGCTTCTTGCACCGTCTCCTTCTCCCAATTATCTTCAGACTTCCTTATTTTTTGCAATTTCTCTTTTTCTAACATGAGCTTTCCCCCTAGTAATTAATTTCCATAATCTCTATCATTTTTAACATTTCCCCATATCAACAAAAAATCCCTCTCTATATAAATTATGTATACAATATTCTCATATTAATGGTTTAAAAGGCTTTCGGCTTCAAAGAAACATCTCCTGCCCATAAAGTCACTACTTCTCCGGTATTTTTCCTGACCAGCAAGCAACCATGCTCATTAATATCTTCAGCAATGCCGGTATAAGTTTCCTCCTTTGTGCTTACGATAACCTCTTTACCCAATGTGATATTTAATTCCCGCCACTGAAGTAAAGTTTGACTAAAACCTTTAGATAAATAACTTAAATACTCTTTTTCAAACTCATATAAAATATGACATAAAATTTCAGCTCTCTGCCATAAATGCCCTGTGACCATCGCTAAAGAAATCGCCGTATCTTTTATTACCGGCGGAAAATCCTGTTCCTCTTGATTAACATTAAGTCCTATCCCTATGACCAGATAATTTATCCTATCCGCCTCCGCACTTAATTCCGTTAGTATCCCACAAATTTTCTTATCCATACATAATAAATCATTAGGCCATTTAAGCAAAACCGGAAAATCGGTGAGCTTCCTTAAGGCTTTACAAACAGCAACAGCACTAACAAAAGTTAATTGAGATACATGAGCAGGTTTTATCTGCGGACGTAAAACTAAGGAAAACCAAAGCCCCAATTCCGGAGGAGAATGCCACTCTCTGCCTAACCTGCCTTTGCCACGTTCCTGTCGTTCCGCAATAATCACCATTCCTTCCCCTGCACCTGCCAAAGCTACTCTTTTGGCCTCTTCATTTGTTGAATCTATAGTTTTATAACACTGTAACTGCTGTCCAAAAATCTTTGTCCTTAAGCCTAACTTAATTTCCTCGGGAGTAAGCAAATCCGGACATTCCTTTAAACACCTGCCCTTCTGCTTCATCAGCTTCACCTCTTCTCTCTATTCTCGCAATTATATCTTGCATTTCTGCTTTTCTTTTGATAGAATAATGTGGTAATGAGCCCTAAGGAGGTGGATTACATGGCCAAAAAATGCGATATTTGTAATAAAGGCACGGTCACAGGAATGAAAGTCAGCCATTCGCATAGACGTACAAAGAAAACTTGGGCACCTAATATACAAACAGTTCGTGCTAAAATCAACGGTAGACCGGTAAAGCTAAAAGTTTGTACGCGCTGCCTCCGTTCAGGTAAGGTTGAACGTGCTTTATAAAAACAAAACGAAAAACTATAAATTATAATTGCATACCTTTAATCAAAAAAGAGAAAGCGAAAATTATCGCTTTTTTCTTTTTTTATATGGATAGCTAATAACAACCCCTTTTCGAACGAAAGCTCAATCACATCTTCGGTAAAAACATTACTAACACCAAGGGACACTCCCATAGTCAACATTCCCTGTGGCACTTGATAATATAAACCGGTTGAAGTTATTCCTGTAACTTCCGGACTTAGCGGTAATAAAGAGATAACATCGCCTTTTTTTCCGGCAATTTTCATCTTGGGTTTTACTAAAAACAACTCTTGGGTAGGCTCAAGTATGCGTATATCAAGATCTCTAACTTGAGGAATCGTTAATAACATCACATTAGACAAAGCGTGGTCAAACCTGCCGCCTAAACAAGCTAGCATTTCAATACGTTGATAACCAAGCTCTAAAGCTTTTTGTAAAGCCAAATGTGTGTCCGTATAATCCTTTTCCTGAGGGTATTGAATAAACTCGACCACACCCTGTTTTTGCAACTCTGCCAGCTCATTTTTGGCTAATGAATCTAAATCTCCAATAACTATATTAGGTATAATTCCTAATCTTAATGCATAACCGGCGCCACTATCAGCACAAATGATCATCTCAGCTTCCTGAAGAACTTGCCGGTGGTATTCATCGTCTTCCCATAAACCGCCGGAAATGATGATACATTTTGCTTCACTTACCCCCTTCATACGTTTGCCCTCCTCTAAAAAAGCGAAAAGCCGCTTAGCGCGGCTTATTTGTATGATTCCAATAATTGCGCTACCGCTCTTGCTGGATCTGCACTATTAAATACCGCTGTGCCGGCTACAAGTACATTAGCCCCTGCTTGCACAACTAACGGTGCTGTTTCCCTATTAATGCCTCCATCAACTTGAATATATAAATCAGGCTTTCTTTCTAAAGACCATTGTTTCAACAAGGCAATTTTAGAAAGAACTGCCGGAATAAAATCCTGTCCTCCAAAACCGGGATTAACAGACATTATTAACACTAAATCCAAGTCCTCCAGAAGGTATTCTATCATCTGTAAAGGAGTGTGAGGATTTAAAGCAACACCTGCTTTCGCTCCCAAATCCTTAATCATTTGTACAGTGCGATGTAAATGAGGACAAGCTTCAGCATGAACAGTAATCAAATCAGCACCGGCTTTACGAAAATCTCGTAAATACAGTTCCGGATTCTCGATCATCAAATGTACATCAAATAAGAGCTGGCTTTTTCCGCGTAATGCTTTGATTACCAGAGGGCCTACCGTAATGTTAGGTACAAAATGTCCATCCATCACATCAATATGAACCCAATGAGCACCGGCCTTTTCTACATACTCGACCGATTTCCCTAATTGGCTAAAATCAGCTGACAAAATTGATGTTGCTAATAAAACCATCCTAATATCTCCTTTCTTGTGCTATAACTTCGCTTAGTATTTCTACATACCGCTTATATCTGCCCCCATCAAGAGCACCTTTTTCTACGGCCTCCCTGACACAACAATCCGGTTCTTCCCGATGTAAACAGCTATTAAATTTACAAGATGCATGATAAGGAAGAAAATCAGGATAATATTTAATCAAATCTTCTCTTTTTAATTCTTGCGGTAAATATATACGGCTAAAACCTGGAGTATCAGCTAATAAACCACCACCGGAAAGTGGCAACAACTCTACATGTCTTGTCGTATGCCGACCACGACTGGTCTTTTTACTGACCTCTCCCGTCTGTAAAGAGAATTTGTCTTCCAAAGCATTCATCAAGCTTGATTTCCCTACACCGGAAGGGCCTCCCAATACCGAAATTTTATTTCTTAATTTTTCTTTAAGTTCAGGAACACCCCAACCTTTTACCGCACTAATCACAAAAACAGAAAATCCTGTTTTTTGATAAATTTCCTGCAAAACTGTTCCTCGCTCGGAAGTAACAAGGTCGGCTTTATTAAAACAAAGAATCGGTTTAACCCCATGATATAGTGCCATAATCATAACTCTGTCCAAGAATTGTAAATCCGGTTCAGGTTTGGCTAGTGCCAACATAATTACAACCTGATCAACATTTGCTACTGCCGGTCTGATTAACTCGGTACGTCGCGGTAACACTTCCTCAATTACTGCCTTACCCTTGTCTACATCCGTTTTATTACAAACAACCACATCACCCGGTAAAAAGGTTTGTTTTTTTAGACGTAGCTTCCCTCTTAAGGAACATTCCCATACCTTCCTATTCGTTCCATTGTTCTGTTCCTTATCCTTTGTAATTTCTTCCAACACATAATAAAACCCGCTATATCCCTTGATAATTATTCCCTTGAAATTCACACCATGCCCCCAATCCCTCTGTATGAATTCCCTTTTTCCTGTTCATCATTAAAACTCGGGACCCGGGCCAGAGCTAATCACCAAATTAACAATCGAACCTTGCAATATCTCACTATCAGCACCCGGATCTTGACGTATCACAATTTCTTTATGGTATCTATAACTAGGTTCCGGTGTAACTACACCTAAAACCAGGTTATGCTGCTCTAAAATTACTTTTGCTTCAGTCAAAGCAAAACCGGTAAGTTTCGGCATTTTTATCCATACCGGTTCAGGACCTTTACTAACCATTAGCTTAACTACGCTTCCTTGAGCTACACTGGTATTGGCTTCCGGGTCCTGACGAAATACATTACCGGACGGAATTTGACTATGATAAGCGTAACTAGGTTCACAAATCAACCCTACATTAGATAATTCTATTTCCGCTGTCGCTAAAGATTTATTATATACATCCGGCACATCAACCATTAGTGGACCTTTGCTGACTGTTACTTCAACTTCTTGATTCTTTTTAACGATTTCTTCAGCCTTAGGCACTTGCGATATAATTAAATTTTCTTCCACTGTCGGATGATTGATGGTTTTTCCCAACACCAAAATTAAACCAATTTGCTCTAGCTCTTTTCTGGCCTCCTCCACAGTTTTCTCGGAAAGATCCGGCACTTTAACCTCCCCTTTAGCCAAAACTGTAGCGGATAAATATATCCCTAAAAGAAAGCCGATGACAATTAAGGCAATCATTACCCATGTCCATAATTTAAGCGGGGCACTTAAATTATGATTCCTTATACTCTTTTTCTCGGGCTTCTCCCCAGCTCCCTTACGGAATCTGGGTAATTTTATGGTGTCTTCCATTACCTTTACAGTATCATTATTTTCTAAACGATTATATAAACCCGCCGATATTAAATTATTTCTTAATTCGGATACAGAATTATATCTTCTTCTGGGGTCTTTAACCATTGCCCTTAAAATAACTTTTTCCAATGCTTCCCCGATCTGCGGATTAATTTGTCGTGGAGGTACCGGGTCATTTTGTATTTTATTTAAAGCCACACTAATGGGGGACTCACCCTCAAAGGGAACCTTTCCCGTTAGCATTTCATAAATAACAACCCCAAGGGAATAGATGTCAGATTTTTCATCAGCAATTTCACCCCGAGCCTGTTCCGGAGAAAAATAATGCACAGACCCCATGATATTATCTGTATGTGTTACCGTCACTGTTGAAACAGCACGAGCCAAACCAAAATCAGTTACTTTGACTTTGCCTTCACTGGTAATGATAATATTATGTGGCTTAACATCACGATGAATGATCTTGTGTTCATGAGCATGAGCCAAAGCATCACAAATCTGTACAGCAATATCTAGGGTTTCTTTGACCGAAAAAGGACTTTTTTCTTTGATTAACTCTTTCAGGTCACGTCCTTCTATCATTTCCATGACAATATAATAAATCTCTTGATCTTGCCCCACATCATAAATGCTGACAATATTTGTATGAGAGAGACTGGCGACCGCCTGTGCTTCCCGGCGAAATCGTGTTACAAATTCTTCATCATTGGTAAACTGTTCCCGTAAAATTTTGATTGCTACCATACGATTCAGATAGACATCTTTAGCGCGATATACTAAAGCCATACCACCGCCGCCGACTTGTTCTAATATTTCATAGCGATTACTTAAAAGCTTCCCGATCACCATCTCACCCCTTTCATCAAAATATATTAATTTATGTTCTTACTTATGTTCATCTTCCAATGTTCTTTCCTCGTACTTAACCAGTACTGCCGTAATGTTGTCATTTCCACCACGTTCCAAAGCCAAATCAATCAAGCTGTCAACCATTGTGTCAAGTTGGTCACCCTCAGAAAGAATTTGTCCAATTTCTTTTTCATTTACTAGATTGTGTAATCCGTCTGTACATAACAAGAGCAAATCGCCCTGTTGCACAGTTAGATTAAACTGATCAATCTGTGGATTTTCTACTGTACCTAACGCCCTGGTCAAAATATTACGACGTGGGTGATTCTCGGCTTCTTCCGGGGTCAATTCGCCTTTTTGCAGCAATTCATTAACCAAAGAGTGGTCCTGTGTCAAAAGCCGTAGCTCACCTTCCCTAAAAAGATAAGCTCTGCTGTCACCAATATGAGCAATAGATAATCTCCCCATTTCAAACATAGCCGCAGTTACAGTAGTTCCCATCCCTAAATATGCCTGGTCTTGCCCTAATCGCAAAATTAAACTGTTGGCTTTAAGTAAAGCATTTAAAAGCAGATGATCACAGCCGTCGGCAGATTGTTGTGCAGTAATCTCTTCAGCCAAAACGCGTTTAACAATACTGCTGGCAACCTCGCCGCCGGCATGTCCGCCCATACCGTCGGCAACCACAAAAAGGTCTCTCTCTTTAGAGACCAAATAGCTATCCTCATTATCTTTTCTAACGCGACCTATTTCGGATCTTGCACTTACTAACAAGGCTAGTCACCTCACTTTACCTACCTGCCAACTGTCCACAGGCCCCAGCAATATCACTGCCCTTTTCTTCGCGAATAACTACTGCCAGACCCTTTTCCTGCAAAAAAGAAACAAAACGGCGAACCACCTGGGCAGATGGTCTCCGGTATAAACCCTGATTAATTGAATTAATAGGGATTATATTAATATTTGCCTTTATCCCTTGCAAAAGTTGAGCTAATTCCTTAGCGGACTGTAAACTGTCGTTAAAATCTTTGATCAAAGCATATTCAAAAGTTATCCTCTGACCTGTTTTTGCAATATAATCACGGCAAGCCCTTATTAATTCTTCTATTGGATACTGCCTGTTAACCGGCATTATTTGATTACGTAATTCATTATTAGGAGCATGAAGGGATATTGCTAAGACAAAATCAAGTCCTGATAATGCTAATTGTTCAATTTGCGGAACAAGTCCACAGGTAGAAATAGTGATTCTTCTGATGCCAATGTTTTGTCCTTCTTTATGATTTAATAGTTTAATACTTTTTAAGACATCAGGCAAGTTTAAAAGTGGCTCCCCCATCCCCATGTAAACCAGATTATTAATTTTAAACTGAGTTGAAAGATCCAAGACCTGACTTACAATCTCACCGGCTGTAAGATTTCTTTTAAACCCAAGTTTACCGGTGGCACAAAAGCCACAACCCATAGGACACCCTACCTGTGTGGAAAGACAAAGTGTGGTCCTTTTTCGTGTATAATCTCCCTCATGAAAAAGAAGTACACTTTCTATCAACTCTCCGTCTGCTAATTCCCAAAGATATTTCCGTGTCCCATCACGACTAACCTGTTCCTTCATTAACTTCAGAGGTACCAAGTTAAAGTTAGCCGCTAACTTTTCTCGCAAAGTAACACTAAGATTAGTCATTTGTTGCCAGCTCTGTACTGCCCGAGCCTGAACCCAATGAAAAACCTGATTAGCACGATAAGGTTTTTCTTGTAAGTTCGCCAAAAACCGGCCTAATTCCTCTTTTTCTAAAGCCCTTACATCCAACTTGTACTTAATTTTCTCCTTTTGCTGTGCCAAATTAAAATTTTTTGTGCAATCCGGCAATAAAGAAACCCTCCATTCCGTCTTGAAAAGGCAAGAACTGTCTCAGCCCTTTTTTCAATTCCTCTTTTTCTGCAGCTGTTGTTGCAACATAAGGAAAATAAGGAGTTAAATCAAAACTTTCCAGATCAGGATGCTCGGCAAGAAATTTGGCAATAACCTCAAAATTTTCCTCTGGTTCAATGGTACAAGTGCTATAAATCAGTCTACCCCCCGGTGCTAAAAGATGATACACACTTGCCAAAATTCGTGTCTGCAGCTCAGCCAATTGTAATACCTCTTCCGGCTGCTTATGCCAACGAGAATCAGGTCTTCTTCTCAACACTCCCAACCCTGAACAAGGAGCATCCACCAACACCAAAGAGAATTTTTGCTTCAACTCCTGAGCAATACCGGTAGCATCGAGAAGCTTGGTTTTAATAATTTCTATTCCTAATCTCTTAGCATTTTCTTTGATTAAACCAATTCGGTGTTGATGAACATCACAAGCCAAAATTTCCCCTTGGTTCTTCATCAATTGCGCTAAATGTGTAGTTTTACCTCCCGGTCCGGCACATACATCAAGAACAGTCTGTTTAGGCTGAGGATTGACCACATGTGCCACCAACATTGAACTTTCATCCTGCACCGTAAACAATCCTTCCTTAAAGCTAGACAGAGAGGCCAATGGTGGGGAAGATTTTAATAATATTCCTTCCTGTACCCGTGAGCTAAAGCTAACATCACATCCTTCAGCCATTAGTTTTGTCGCTAATTCCTCACGTGTTATTTTTAAAGTGTTTACTCTGATCCACAAGTCAGCCGGAGCATTATTATATTCACATAATTTAACTGTATTGTCCCATCCATATCTGTTCAACCACCTCTCCAACATCCACCGCGGATGAGAATAGACTATTTCCAAATACTCGAGAGGGTTTTTTTGAGCATCAGGTAAAATAACCTTTTCCGGATTGCGCAGATAATTTCGTAAAACCCCGTTAATCAAAGAAGCAACTCCGGAATGAAAATATTTTTTGGCCAGTTTTACCGCCTCATTTGTTACAGCAAAAGGCGGTATATGATCCAGAAAAAGAAGCTGATAAAAAGAAAGACGCAACAAAACGCGAGGTCCTTTTTCCAGCTTCTCGGCTTTTTTAACTGTTTCTCCAATCAACCAATCTAATTTAGCTCGATATTTCACTGTACCATAAACAAGCTCTGTAATTAAACCACGATCCAAAGCATTAAGCTGTTTATTTAAACGTAGAACCCGATCAAGAACAAGGTTAGCATAAGCTCCCTCTTCTATTTCCATTAAAATCTGATAAGCAATCTCCCTATCTTTCATTAGTTATCGCTATTCCTTAACACACCGGAAATTATTAGTAAGCGTAGTAGTTGCAATAAACTAACCAACAATGCCGCTACATATGTCAAAGCTGCGGCTTTCAATACTTTCTGAGTACCATCAACCTCAGTCCTTGTAATAAAACCATTACCTTCCAAAAGTGCAACTGCACGTTTAGAGGCATTAAATTCCACCGGTAAAGTTACCAACTGAAAAAGCACCGCAAAAGCAAACAGCCAAAGTCCTAATTTTACCAGAGTAAAACTAAAGAAAAGTCCCAGAAAGAAAAGAGGAAAAGCCAATGTGGAACCAAGATTAGCTATGGGTACTAAACCATTACGAATATTTAACGGAGTATAACCGGTAGCATGTTGCAAAGCATGACCGGCTTCGTGAGCAGCTACACCCAAAGATGCTAAAGAAGTCCCCCTATATACCTGTGGGGAAAGACGTAACACTTTATCCCTCGGATCGTAATGATCTGTTAATTCGCCATCAATCATTTCTATATCTACATAATCTAAACCTTGTGAACGCAAAATTTCACTGGCTGCCTGAGCCCCAGTCAACCCCCGTTCAGACGGCACTCTAGAATAACGATAAAAAGCAGACTTTACCTTAAATTGAGCATAAATCGCCAATAATAAACCGGGAAGGACGATAATCAACGTTGGATCAAAATACGGAAAAAACATAGTGTTAGAAACCTCCTTTAATTGCAAGACAATCTATTCTTATGACATAATTTCTTCAGCAATACCCTGCTGGAAAAATTCAATAGCTTCTTTAACTTTATCTAAATTTACTCTAGTATTGGCACAAGGACCCTCCGGTCGTTCATTTACAACACCAATCACCGGAAAACCCACTACATCTTGAATACCACTGGTTAAATCCCTTTCACAAGCAATCGCTACTACTGCTTGAGGACGTTTTTCCTTAATCGCTTTACGCGCCAAAGTTCCACCTGTAACCACCTCAAGATTTACTGCTTTTTCTTCGCTTAGCGCAATTAAATCTGAAATCGGACAGTGACCACATCTTTTACAATTATACACATCTATCGTTATTTTATGAGGACAATGGATCCATTGTAAACAATGAGGAGCTAAAACCATCACCTTTTTATAAGCTTTTAGCTTAGTCTTTGTTCTTACTAACTGATTTGATACTTGAATATACGAATTTTTAATTTTTTCTTCAGACATACCCAAAAACTTACCTATCCGTAAGGCTATAGGAAAAAGAAAACTAGTGGCGGTATGCATAAAGGTTTGTAAAGGTACAAGTTCTTTAGAACGCCATAAACTCCAAATTAAACCTAATATTCCTACAGACATTAGAATAAAGAAAATTATAGCAGCAGCTATAATTACCGTTAAAACAATTTTGTTCAAGAAAAAAACCTGCCAGGAGACTAAGCACCAAGCGAAAAACACAATTAAAACTAATAATAACAGACTACCGGCAAGTAACCCTACAAATATTCTTTTTTTGGCCCGTTTTTCTTCATTATTAATCTGTATCATCAAAAATATCGCCCACCTCTAGATGGTAACCATTAATAAAACTTTGAGCTGACATCACTTTTTTACCCATGGGCTGTACCTGTTTAATCAAAAGACTGCCCTTTCCCGCTTGCACAACAAACCCCTGTCCTTTAACTATACATAACACCGTCCCTGCTAACGCTTGTAAACCTTCCCCGGAGTATATTGCCCCTTCTTTTATCTTTAAAGGATTACCCTTAAATACTGTATATGCTCCTGGTTTTGGCGACAATCCCCTAATTTGATTATAGATCATCTCAACAGGATTAGTCCAATCTATTTTTTCATCATCTTTTTTTAAAAGTGCTGCATAACTAGCCTCCATCTCTGCTTGAGGTTGAGGAGAGAGCTCCCCAGCTTGCCAAAGAGGAATCGTTTTAATTAACAAGTCAGCACCTACTTTTGCCAGCAAATCATACAGCTGTCCAAAATCCATGTCCAAAGGTATTTCTACCTCTTCCTGAGCCAAGATATCCCCGGTATCAAGACCTTCATTCATTAACATAATCGTCACACCGGTCTTTTTCTGTCCATCCATGATCGCTCTTTGTACAGGGGCTGCTCCCCGATAATGTGGTAATAAAGAGGCATGAACATTAAGACAACCAAACTTGGGGATATTTAAAACCTCCCGAGGTAAAATTTGTCCGTAGGCTGCTACAACAAGCAAATCCGGTTTAAGTCCCTGCAAAACCTTAATAAAATCTTCATCTCTGACGCGAGCAGGTTGTAAAACATCCAGCCCCATTTCTAAAGCTTTCTTCTTTACTGGAGAAAATGTTACCTTCTGACCACGTCCTCTTGGTCGATCAGGTTGTGTGATCACAGCAACAACATCATAGCCGGTCTGCTTCAACTTCTCCAATACAGCTACTGCAAAATCGGGAGTTCCCATAAATACTATGCGCAATGTGCTTCACTCCATTTGTCGAATGTTCTCTGCCTTATCAATAAACAAAATGCCATCCAAATGATCAATTTCATGTTGAAAAGCTCTGGCTAAAAGTCCATCTGCAACAATTACTACTTCCTCTCCCTCACGGTTAAGTGCCCTAATCTTAACTTTTTTGGCCCTGATTACTTCGCCAACTATGCCGGGAACACTTAAACAGCCTTCTGTATCCACCGCTAACCCTTCCTGTTCAACAACCTCCGGATTGATTAATTCAAACAATTCATCGTCAACATCCACAACGATTGCTCGTTTGGAAATACCAATCTGAGGCGCTGCCAACCCTACACCGTATGAAGTTGCATAGAGAGTGTCTCTTAAATTATCCAATAGTTTGCAAACCTGAGGAGTAACCTCCTCTATTTCTTTAGCCTTTTGACGTAAAATCTCATCTTCCGACTTTACAATTTGATAAATAGCCATTATTTCCTCCTTACCAATTAAACATCTGATTTTTACGCAGCGGCTATAATAAATTTAGCGGTTCTATGTCAATAATTGTACGCGGCTCTCCGCTGTTTTGCAAATCCCGCTCTCTTATCTCATAAGCTAATTCTTGTAAAACCTTTAAATTCTTACATTTTAAGATTATATGATAACGGTACCTTTTTTTCAAAAACCCTAAAGGCGCCGGAGCCGGTCCAAGAATATCTACATTTTCTTTTGAAATTAAACTGTTTCTTTGCAATAATTCTACCCAAAATTCAATTCTCTGTAAAACCTTTTTTTCTTGGAAACCACTGACCATAATCCGTAACAAATGAGTATAGGGCGGATACTGTAAAATTTCACGATTGGCTATTTCCTGTAGATAAAACTCTTCATAATTTTGCCGTACAACAGAAGAGAAAAGATAATGCTGGGGATCATAAGTCTGAATAACTACCTTCCCCGCTTTCTCCCCTCTTCCTGCTCTGCCCGCAACTTGAGTCATTAATTGATAAGCTCTTTCTCCCGCCTGATAATCAGGCATATTTAATAAAAAATCTGGATTTACTATCCCCACTAACGTAACTTGTGGAAAATCAAGACCTTTAGCCACCATTTGTGTACCGATAAGAACCTGAGCTCTACCATCCTGAAACTCCTTAAGTATTTTCATATGACTATCTTTCCTCTGTGTCGTATCAGTATCCATGCGGAGATAAGAAACGTTCGGAAAAATTTTAGCGAATTCCGCCGCTACTCGCTCCGTTCCTGTCCCATAATATCGCACATAAGAACTACCACAATAGTCACATTTCCTAGGCAAAATACGTTGATAATGACAATAATGGCAGAGCAATTTATTCAGAGAATGATGATAAGTTAAGGTGATACTACAATGTGGACAAGTCAAAGGTTTGCCACATTCCCTGCACATTATATAAGAATGAAAACCTCTCCTATTGATAAAGAGAATCGCCTGTTCGCCCTTTTTGATTGTATTTTGCAAATATTCAACAAGTTTCTTGCTAAATATACTTCTATTTCCTTCGCTAATTTCCTTTTTTTGATCAATTATTTCTATAACCGGTAAAGGACGAGCTGTTACTCTATGCGACAGCCTTAATAATTGATAATCACCTTTTGACGACAAAAAGAAAGAGCGTAACGATGGTGTTGCTGAACCCATCAGCAAAGTTGCTCCGCATATTTCCACTAATTTTTCAGCTACACGATGAGCATCATAACGAGGGTCAGGCTCATTCTGTTTATACGTGTTTTCATGTTCTTCATCAATAATAATTAAACCTAAATCTGTAAAAGGAGCAAAAACTGCAGAACGTGGTCCAAGAACAACTCTTGCTTTTCCCTCTCTGATTTTTCTCCATTGATCATATCTTTCACCCAGAGATAAAGCACTATGTAAAATCGCTACTTCTTCTTTTCCGAAAACCTCTGCCAATAAAGAAACAATCTGGGGAGTCAAGGATATTTCCGGAACTAAATATAAGACCTGTTTCCCCTGATTAATTATTTTTTGCATCACTCTTAAATATACTTCCGTCTTACCACTGCCGGTAATTCCAAAAAGTAACCATTTCCTTTTGTCTGTCTGCAGATGATTACAGATCACTTCACTGGCATGTTCTTGAGCAGGAGTTAAAACCTGTGGTCGTTCACTTGACAGCTTTTCCAAGAGAGGATTTCTGGATATTTCTTCATAATATATTTCTATTATTTTTTTTTCATACAAACCTTGCAAAGCACTTCTGCTGTATAATCCTTTCTCTTTTAAATCTTTTTCCGAGCATGAAGACTTCTGTAACAATTCATAAATTTTTCTTTGTAGGGGTGCTCTCTTCAGTAAATCTTCTGCTCCAACAGCCCCGGCTTTAATCTTAAAAAATACTTCTTTTTTACTTTTCACCTGAGGAACAAAAACTGTTTCCTGTCGGATGAATTTATTTTCCAGTAAATATTCCAGTTCATTTTTAACCGACTGTCGTACTTTCCGTTCAATCTCCTGTAAGGTTAAACCTGAAGACTGATTAGCCCGTAAAACTTCTAGAATTTTTCTTTCTTTTTCTTGCAACAACATTTCTTCAACTGAAGAAGAATTAAGTACATAAACTATTTGTTTTTTGGTCCTTACCGCCGGCGGCAAGAATAAAGGAAAAACTTTATTTAAAGAACAAACATAATAATCAGCAAGCCAATAAGCCAATTTTAAGCCGGAATCTGTAATAACCGGCTCACTGCTTAATACTTGTCTGATTTCTTTAAGACTGTTTAAATTAGGCTTATTATTATGCACAGCAAGAACCAAACCTTGAGAAATCCTGTTTTTTACAGGAACGGAAACTAACGAACCCTCCCGCAACTTAATTTCTGCAGGAATCTGATAAGTAAGTATTTGGTCATAATTACTTGGTGTACCCATAATTAAGACATCTGCATACATACCCATTTCTCCCTAAAAAATATATCGCATCAAATACTGTACCGTTTCTCGTTTCTTTGTGGTGGGTGTTCTGCTTTTCCCTGAACCAAGTCTTAGTCTGGAATAAGGTCAGGGGACACACCGCTGCTTACGTAAGTCATCCTTGTTGCGGTATGTCCCCAACTTATGCACGAAACGAAAACGTTCCTTTTTACATCTATAAAGAAAAATACTTTCTCAAATCTTCTGCTCTATCTAACTTTTCCCAAGGCAGGTCTAAGTCTATTCTGCCAAAGTGACCATAAGCAGCGGTCTGTTTATAAATCGGGCGGCGAAGATTTAACGTTTCAATAATTCCTGCAGGACGCAGATCAAAAAGTTCTTCAATCGCCTTTACTATTTGTTCCTCCCCAACTTTTCCCGTTCCAAAAGTGTTTACCATGATACTGACCGGTCTGGCTACTCCGATTACATAAGCCAATTGAAGTTCACACTTATCCGCTAATCCGGCAGCTACAATATTTTTAGCTACATATCGTGCAGCATAGGAAGCTGAACGGTCAACCTTGGTCGGATCTTTACCCGAAAAAGCACCGCCACCGTGACGTGCCATACCCCCATATGTATCAACAATAATTTTTCTTCCGGTAAGACCCGAATCAGCCATCGGTCCCCCGAGAACAAACCTTCCGGTAGGATTAATCAAGTATTTTGTCCTATTATCTATAAAATCAACAGGCACAACCGGCTTAATCACCTTTTCAATAACATCTTCTCTGATCGTCGCCAGTTCCACGCTAGAACTATGCTGTGTTGAAATAACAATGGTATCTAGCCGTACAGGCTTACCATCTTCATATTCCACGGTTACCTGAGATTTCCCATCAGGCAACAAATATGAAAGATCGGCATTTTTACGCACTTCAGTCAAACGACGTGCCAGCTTATGAGCTAAAGAAATACTAAGCGGCATATATTCCGGAGTTTCATTGGTAGCATAGCCAAACATCATCCCCTGATCACCGGCACCAATTAAGTTCTTTTCATCTTCGCTAATTTCTCCGGTTTTTGCCTCCAAAGCCTGATCTACACCTAAAGCTATATCAGCTGACTGTTCATCTATCGCCGTCAAAACAGCACAAGTATCACCATCAAAACCGTATTTTGCTCGTGTATAACCAATCCCTTTTACTGTTTGTCTAACTATTTCAGGGATATCTACATAACATTTTGTAGTTATTTCACCCATTACCAAGACAAGCCCAGTGGTCACTGCTGTTTCACAAGCTACCCTCGCCTCTGGATCTTTCGCCAAAATCGCATCTAAAATCGCATCAGAAATCTGATCAGCAACTTTATCAGGATGCCCTTCGGTAACGGATTCAGAAGTAAATAGTTTTTTAACCATCCCCATCACTCCTCATCTGCAATTTTTTTATTACTTCTTTTAGTATTGCCTTGGCCACATCATCTTTACTCATTATCTCCAGCTCCCTTATTTCCCCGTTAGGAAAAACAAAGGAAACAATATTTGTGTCTAAGGCAAAACCGGCACCCTCTCGCGTAACATCATTAGCAACTATAAAATCAAGGTTTTTTCTCATTGCCTTTTCCGCAGCAGAGGCTAGCACATTCTCAGTTTCAGCCGCAAAACCCACTAAGATTTGACTTTTCTTCTTCTTCCCTAACTCTGCTAAGATATCTGGATTCCGGCTCAATACAAGCTGTAAATCACCGGATTGCTTTTTCATTTTTTCAGGATTTCTGCTTTGAGGACGATAATCGGCTACAGCAGCTGCCTTAATAATCACCTGACAGTCTTCCCATTGTGCCAGAACAGCTTCGTACATTTCCTGCGCTGTTTCAATCCGAATACACTGTACACCAGGAAAAGGTTGGATCTCAGTAGGACCACTGATTAAAACCACATCCGCTCCTAGTAAATAAGCTTGTTTAGCCACTGCATAGCCCATCCGTCCGGAGCTCCTGTTAGTTAAAAAACGAACCGGATCTAAAAATTCTCTTGTCGGTCCGGCTGTAACCAAAACTTTTTTGCCCAGCAAGGGCTTTTCTTTGACCAGCAGTTCTTCTGCTCTGGCTAGAATGACCGAAAGTTCGATTAAACGACCTTGTCCTTCTGTACCACAAGCTAAATTACCAGATCCGGGACCAACAAAATGATAGCCCTGTTCTTTTAAGACAGCGATGTTTTTCTGCACTATCGGGTTTAAATACATCTGCACATTCATCGCCGGAGCAAAGAGAACCGGTGCCTTTGTTGCCATAATCATGGTCGTTAAAAAATCATCAGCAATACCATGACAAACCTTACCTATGATATTTGCTGAAGCAGGAACTACCATGACCAAATCTGCTGCCTCAGCCAAACCTACATGTTCAACATTCCACCGCTTAGGCTCAGCGAACATTGCTGTGATTACAGGATTTTGAGACAGGGTTCTTAAGGTAAGTGGTGTAAGGAATTCTTGTGCAGAGTCCGTCATAACACAATGAACATCAGCACCTTTTTTCCTTAAATTACTGACAAGTTCTACAGCCTTATAAGCAGCAATACTTCCGGTTATCCCTACGACAATAAGCTTGTCTTTAAACACTACCTTTTCCTCCCTATTTTATGCCTCCCTTAGGAATCTCTATTTTTATCTTACCGGCGGCAATTTCCTGCATAGCAATACTGACCGGTTTATCTTTATCTACAGATAAACCCTCGACACATGGTGTTCTACCATCTGTCAATTGTCTTGCTCTTTTCGCGGTAACCACTACCAATGCATACTTAGAATCTAGTTTCTCCATCATTTTTTCTACATATGATTGCGCCACTTATCTCAATACCTCCTTATTGATATCTCTATATTGATATCTCTATAATTTCAAAATAATTCTATCTCCAATCTACCCTCGACACACGACATCTTTCTGCGACAATAATCGCCCGAATTTTTTCCATCGCATCCTCAAGTAAATCATTTACCACAACATAATCATAACTCTTGAGATGGGCCATTTCTTCCTCCGCCCGATTCAACCGCTTTTGTATCTCTGCTTGACTTTCCGTGCCACGATTGCTAATTCTCCTGACCAATTCTTCACAAGAAGGCGGAACAATAAAAATAAACACCCCCGTCGGCCATTTACTTTTTACCTGCATAGCTCCCTGAACATCAATTTCTAAAAGGCAATCTTGACCTTGTTGTAAAATGCTCTCAACATATTTAAGAGGTGTCCCATAATAATTGTCAAAAACCTTAGCCCATTCTAAAAAAGCGTTTTTTTCTCTTAAGTTCAAAAATTCTTCGCGAGTATAGAAAAAATATTCCCTGCCATTTTGTTCCCCAACCCTTGGTTTTCTCGTAGTTGCTGAAATTGATAATGATACATCAGGATATTTTTCCAGTAAGGCACGGCAAACAGTGCCTTTACCTACACCGGACGGTCCGGAAATAATAATAAGATTCCCTTTTCCCTTTTGAAAGTTCATACTTTTCACCACTTATCATTAATCTCCACTATTACCTACAAAAAAATTACATAATCCTTATCTATATCCTTATACTTATTAAATTATAAAATTGTCTCCTCAGCTTGAGCAGTTTCTTTGTTATTCAAACGATGAGCCACGGTTTCAGGTTGAACCGCCGAAAGAATGACATGTCCACTATCCATAATTACTACTGCCCTGGTTCTCCTGCCATATGTGGCATCAATTAACATTCCTTCATCTCTACCTTCTTGAATTATTCTCTTAATCGGCGCCGATTCAGGACTAACTATAGCAATAATTCTATTGGCAGATACAATATTCCCAAACCCAATATTTATTAATTTAATCTCCATATTTGCCCCCTGTTTATTCAATATTTTGGACCTGTTCTCTAATCTTTTCTAATTCACTTTTTAATTCCACCACTGCTTGAGTTATTTCCAAATCATTAGCCTTTGAACCAATCGTATTTACTTCCCTGTTGATTTCCTGAAGAAGAAAATCTAACTTCCTGCCGACTGCAATATCCTCCTCCAGATTCTGTGCAAACTGTAGAAAATGACTGTTTAACCTCACCAGTTCCTCGTCTATATTACACTTATCCGCAAATAAAGCTACTTCTAGCGCTAACCGTTCTTCATCTATCTGGTCCTCAATCATTAACTCCTGAAGCCTGGCATTTAATTTTTCTCGATAGTTCTGCACAACCCGCGGACTTTTTTCAAAAATTTTGTCACGAAATTGTTGCAGTGTTTGTAAGCGAGCCAAAAGATCTTCCTTCAGCTTTCGACCTTCTTTTTCTCTCATTTCCAACATTTCAGATACAGCTGTTTGTAAAGCCGGTTGAATATCTTGCCAAATAACATCTAGTTCCTCGTCTTTTTCACACATCGTAAGTACTTCAGGAAACTGGGCAATTTGCTGGACGTTAACCTCACAAGGGATTCCGGTAATTGCTGCCAATTCCTCTAATGTTTTATAATACGTTACTGCTAAATCTTTGTCAACTTGCAATTCACGTGGTCTCTGACTTGTATCCTTGAGCTTAATATATACATCAATACGCCCACGGGAAACCTGACTTAAGACATAACGCCGGATATTTTCTTCTAAAGATAAATATTGATAAGGTATTTTTATCTGTACTTCTCCAAAGCGATTGTTCACCGCTTTTATTTCCACAGTTACCTGTTTTAACTTACCGGTATGTTCTCCCCGACCAAAGCCCGTCATACTTCTCAACAAAGCACTATCTCTCCTCTACTTTTCCCATAATCTCTCAACGTTATAAATCATTTTCTTCCCTGCTATTATAACTCATATTTTAACTAAACAAATCCCTTTATTCAACACTACCGGAAAAAACACTTTGGTCAAGACCGGTCATACTACGTATTAAAAAAAACAGCATATCTCCTTCTCCTGATTTTAACAGTGCGGATCAACACCTGCAAGAGAGTAATTCCTGCGGTAAAACAAAGGATTAAGCCCCAATGATGAAATTGTAAGGCAGTAGTCTTAAATATTTGTTGGAAAAAAGGAAGATAAATTACTGCCAACTGCATACCAAAAGAACAAAGGACAGCTCCTACTAAATACAGATTAGAAAAAAGACTGAGATTAAACGATGAATCTTTTTCCGTTCGGCATTGAAAAACATAAAAAAGTTGGGCCATAACCAAAGTGGTAAAAGCCACTGTTCGGGCTAAAGTGAGGTCTTGCCCGCCCACATAAAAACTGCTGATAAAAGCCAACAACGTACTTAAGCAAATTAAAACACCCATACCAATAATCTGCTTAGGTAAACCATGGGCAAAAATACTCTCTCCCGGACTACGAGGCTTTCTTTGCATAATACCAGGGTCGCCGGAATCAAGTCCTAAAGCCATTGCGGGTAAACCATCGGTAACTAAGTTTACCCATAAAATTTGAATCGGTAACAGAGGTAAAGGTAGCCCCAACAATGCCGCAACAAACATGGTCAAAACCTCGCCTGTATTACAGGCAAGAAGATAACGAATAAACTTCCTGATATTATCATAAATCACTCTTCCTTCTTCTACAGCCGCGACAATGGTTGCAAAATCATCATTAGCCAAGACTAAGGAGGAGGCTTCTTTGGTAACATCAGTACCACTTAACCCCATACTAATACCAATATCCGCTTCTTTTATCGCCGGTGCATCATTAACCCCGTCGCCGGTCATCGCCACAACATGACCGATTCCTTTTAATGTCTTGACAATTCGCAATTTGTGCCGTGGTGAAACACGTGCAAATACAGCCACCTGATTAATTACCTTTTTTAACTGAATATCTGTTAAAGCATCCAGCTCATTTCCGGTAAGAACACGTGGCGAAGATGCAGTAACCAATTGCAGTTCCTTGGCAACAACCTCGGCTGTTTTTTTATGATCTCCTGTAATCATTACTGTTTTTATGCCGGCCCGCCTACAAACATTTAGTGCTTGCTGCGCCGAAGGTCGAGGAGGGTCAATCATGCCGGCCAAAGATACAAAAATCAGATCATTTTCTAAAGCCTTTTCTTCAGCCCTGGAAAGGTCAAGAAAAGATTCCGCCAAAAATGCTTTATCCTTAGACGTTATATGTTTAGCAAAAAACTCTGCGGGAATTTCGCAATAGCCTAAGCCGATAACTCGTAAAGCTTGTGCAGCCATTTGCTCATTATTTAATAAAATCTTAGCTTTAATTTCTGCCGTAAGCGGAACAACTTCCCCGTCCCACCACACACGGTTACATAAATCAATTAAAATATCAGGAGCTCCTTTGGTATAAACATAAAACTTATGCGGAGCAAAGCTTTGCTGATAAATAACACTCATTCTCTTACGCTCAGAATCAAAAGGGATTTCCGCAATTCTCATTTCCTTTTTTTCCAAATGTTCACGCCAAAAACCGCCTTTTGCTGCCGAGACAAGAAGTGCTCCTTCCGTAGGATCACCCAGCACCTCCCATTGTTCTTTCTGTCTACGCAACAAACCGGTAATCGTAATCTCCTTCTTTTTCAAATAAGCATTATTACATAAAGCCGCTATTTTCAAAGCTAATTCCAGACCGGCTTTGTTTTTCCGGCGATGCTTTTCCGCAGTTGTAGTTAAATATTTAATTTTACCATGAGGCGTATATCCTTCACCACTAAAAGAAATCAACTCATCCGACAAAAAAAATTGTCTCACCGTCATTTCATTCTGGGTAAGTGTACCCGTTTTATCAGAGCAAATAACTGTAACACAGCCTAATGTTTCTACGGCCGGTAAAGCCCTCACAATAGCCTGGCGTTTCACCATCCTTTGTACACCAAGGGCTAAAACTACAGTAACAATCGCGGGTAGCCCTTCCGGAATAGCGGCAACTGCCAAGCTTACACCGGTCAAAACCATTCTATAGAGAGATTCGCCTCTCGCCAGCCCTAACAAAACAACTATCCCTACAATCAATAAGCAACAAAAAACTAAACACTTGCCTAAATGGTTCAGACGTTTCTGCAAAGGTGTAGCCTCATCCTGAATCTCCTGAATATATCCGGCAATTTTACCCATTTCTGTATTCATTCCGGTTGCTACTACCAAGCCTACCCCTTTACCCCGGGTAATTACCGTACCCATATAAGCCATGTTTTTTCGATCTCCGAGAGCTGTTTTTTCCGGATATACTTCTTCGATCCGTTTTTTTACCGGTTCTGATTCTCCGGTTAAAACTGCTTCATTTATTTCTAATTGACTGCCTTCAATCAGCCGTAAATCAGCGGGAATAACATCACCTGTAGTTAAAAGGATCAGATCGCCGGGCACAAGCAAATTCGCAGAAATCTTTTTAAAAGTTCCCTCTCTTTTCACCATTGTTTCCTGGGCCGTAAGCTGCTTTAATTTTTCTAACGATTTTTCTGCCCGAAATTCTTGAACAAACCCCAAAACTGCATTAAGAATAACAATGATTAAAATTGTTATAGCATCCGCATATTCACCTAACATAGCGGAAACAATGGTAGCTCCAAGCAAAACAAGCACCATAAAATCGGTAAATTGCGACACAAAAAGAGCGATTGCTGATATTTTCTTTTGTTCCTTTAATTGATTTAGTCCTACTAATTCCAAACGCCGCCGAGCCTCATTTTCCGTAAGCCCTCTCTCAGAATCAACCTGAAATTCCTCCAATGTTTCTTTGATCGTCATTCCTTCCCATTGTTTACCCGGCATGAACGTTCCTCCCCCACAAAATAGCTATACATAAATACCTATTCCCAACCACTTAAAAAAATGCCCTTTCCCACTTAGCAAATTAATTGTTGAAATAAGCTTTCTGGATTATAATAAAAGCATCGTTTAATTAATTAAAAAATAGATCGGAGCGTAAAAAATGTCTTTCGACGGATTAGTATTACGGGCAGTCACAATTGATTTACAGGAAAAACTATGTGGTGCCCGCATCGATAAAATATATCAGCCTACCAAACACGAAATTATTTTAACCTTGCGACAAACAGGAGCTACGTATAAGCTGCTGCTTTCCTCTCTAGCTCAAGAAGCAAGAGTACATCTTGTCTCCCAAACAGCACCCAATCCTCCTGAACCACCTCTTTTTTGTATGGTACTGCGTAAACATCTGGAAGGAGGTAAAATCCTCTCCTTTTCTCAACCAAATCTGGAACGCATCTTAGAAATTAACTGTGAGGTAATAGATGAATTAGGGGATAAGGCTCTGCGCAAAATTATCGTTGAAATCATGGGGAAACACAGCAATATTCTACTCATCGAACCGGGTGAAAATAAAATTATTGACGCACTCCGGCGCATTCCTTTATCTATCAGCCGCTATCGGCAAATACTGCCCGGTTTGACATACCAGTCTCCACCATCTCAGGATAAATTCCTTCCTTGGGAAATTAAAGAGAATGATTTTTATCAGCGGATGTTGGCACTTCCCTTTACCACGAAAATCAACAAAGCTCTCCTTAAAATCAGTATGGGCATGAGTCCCCAAACCATCAATGAGCTTATTTTCAGAACCGGCCTAGACCCACAATTAGCACTGGAATTTTGCGGAGAATATGAACTAAGCTTGCTCTGGCAGGAACTCACTAAAATAGGAGCAGAAATAAAAGAAGGACACTTTGCCCCGGAAGTAATCAATAAAGAAGACCAACCTTACACTTTTTCAGCTATTGCTTTAACATCATTTGCAGCAAGTGAGCGCCAACGCTTCTCCACCATGAATGAAGCCTTAAACTATTATTATCTTTATAAGGATCAAGCTAACACTATACAGCAAAAAAAAGGCGAATTAACCGGACTGGTAAAAAAAGAAATCCAGCGCTGCGAAAAAAAAGCCGCCCTCCAACAAGAAGCAATCCTAGAAGCGGAAAACTCTACCCATTACCGTCTCTGGGGAGAGCTGCTTACAGCTAACCTACACTGTTTAACACAGGGGACAGAAGCTCAGGTCCGTAATTACTACGACCCTAATGGAGAATTAATCTCCATCCCTTTACTTCCACATCTTACTGTAGGAGAAAATGCGCAACGTTATTTTTCTCGCTATCAAAAAAGCAAAAAGGCTTCTGTTAAAGCAAAAGAACAGCTGGGAGAAACTAAAAAGGAGCTTAATTATCTTTTTAGTTTGGTTAATTCCCTAGAAAACGTAACGGATTTAAAAGAAATAGAAGAAATTCGGGAAGAAATGCGTCAGACCGGTTATTTAAAAGCGACGGTTAAGAAAAAAAATAAATCTCCTCTCTCGCAACCCAGCCAACCGCAAAAAATAGTCCTAGACTCTTGGACAATTTATATTGGCAAAAACAATCGACAAAACGATTTACTCACTATGAAAATCGCCAAAACAGAGGATCTCTGGTTGCATACCAAAGATATCCCCGGTTCTCATGTAGTCATCAAAAATCCCAACAGAAAAACTATTCCTTCCCCCATAATAGAAAAAGCGGCTTTGCTAGCCGCCTATCATTCTCAAGCCCGTTATTCCACTAATGTACCCGTAGATTATACAAAGCGTCAACATGTTTGGAAACCTCAAGGTGCCAAACCCGGCTTTGTCCTCTATACACATCAACACACCCTTTTCGTAACTCCCGATCCGGCAAAAATTAAGGAACTACTTAATCCTTAATCTCCTTCCACAATCAAAACCCTATCCTCACCGTCTATTTCTTTAACCATCACGTGAATTGCTTCTTTATGTGAGGTGGGAGTATTTTTACCTATATAATCAGCGCGAATGGGTAATTCCCGATGCCCTCTATCTACAAGAACAGCTAATTGAATAGAGTTCGGTCTACCTAAATCCATAATCGCATCAAGGGCAGCTCTTACCGTTCTTCCCGTATATAAAACATCATCCACCAAAATGATTTTTTTACCGGTAATATCTACAGGGATTTCCGTAGCACGAACTATAGGTTGGTCACTGGAGGTCATCAAATCATCCCGGTATAGTGTAATATCTAACTTGCCCACCAAAATTTCTGCACCTTCAATTTGATAGATTATTTGGGCCAAACGCTCGGCCAAAGGTACACCTCTACGTCTGATCCCTACCAAAATCAAATCTTTGACACCTTTATTTTTCTCCAAAATTTCATGCGCAATTCTGGTTAATGATCTCCTGATCCCTTCCTGATCCAACAATTTAGCTTTTTCTCTCATTTGTCTACCGCCCCTTTCCTACTAATAGTTTATCTTAGTAAATAAAATTTGCAATACTTGCACTTCCTAACTTGCGAAGAGCATTTACAAAATCCTCCGGAGGCGCTACCATAAAAGCTAATCTTTCTTCACTACGGGGATGGATAAAACTTAACCTAAAAGCATGTAAAGCCTGCCCCTTTAAACCTAGCCGGCGACCCTTTTCCTGTTGAACTTTAGAGACTATATATTTAGGATCTCCCACCACGGGATGCTGTAAATAAGCCAGGTGCACTCTGATTTGATGTGTGCGCCCCGTAACCAATCGGCACTGTAACAAAGTATAATTCTCTAACCTTTCTATAACTTCATATTTTGTTACGGCTTGTTTGCTATTTTTTAAAATANNCCGCCATTCTCAGGCGGTTTTTTGTATCCCGTCCGATGGGAGCATCAATAATCCCGCCAGGTTCAGCAAGCACCCCATGTACTAACACCAGATATTCTTTTTGTACTTGACCTGTCTTAAATTGCCGAACCAGTTCCTCATGAATCTCATCTTTTTTTGCCACAACTAAAAGCCCGGTTGTGTCTTTGTCTAAACGATGAACAATTCCCGGTCGCAAAGAATTCCTCGCCTTAGATAATTCACCGCAGTGATGAAGCAAAGCATTCACTAAAGTTCCGCTATTGTTCCCACTGGCCGGATATACTAACATACCTCTTGGTTTATTTACTACAATTATATCCTCATCTTCATAAATTATCTCCAAGGGAATCTGTTCCGGCAAAACAGCAACAGGCTCCTGTTCGGAAAGTAAACAAGTAATCCTATCCGCAGCTTTCAGTTTATAATTTGCTTTAACGATCTGACCGTTCACTAATACTTTATTTTCCTCTATTAAACGCTGAAGCTGTGACCTTGTCAAACCTTCCAAAAGCCCGGTCAGAAAAACATCAATTCTCTTCCCCAACCCTTCTTCATTAACCACAAATAGTTTTTCGTTCATCCTTACTCCAAACTCCTTATTTCAAATCGTAGCTTAATATTTGCCAAGTTAATATAATCATTCCGATCACTATTGCCGCATCAGCTACATTAAAAATATACGACCAAATTCCCCGGAAATCTATAAAATCAACTACTAAGCCTGTTTGCAAGCGATCAATAAAATTACCTATAGCCCCACCGGTGATGAAACTAAATGCCAGTGACAACCAAAGATTATTTTTACCTATAGTATATTGTAAATACATGATCACACCCAAAATAATAATCGTAATCAAAATAAAGAGCCAGGTTTTATTAGCTAATAAACCAAAGGCCGCACCCGGATTTTGAATATAGGTAAGATGTAAAAAATCCTTGATCAAAGGCAGAGTTTGTCCTAAACTGATGTTTTCCACAACGAGATACTTTGTCCAGCGATCAAGAAATAACACAACTGCAACACTAAGCCAAAAAACCATGGAACTATCACCACTTCGCTTATCTAGTTTCTACAAATAATTTATTTACTAAGACTTTCATTAACTAACTGCACTATTTCGGCAATAAAATCACCGATAAGCGGAAGATTGAGCAATACGATCTGTCTTAACAGATAAATGAGCAAAGCACCTAAAATTGTAAAACCAACTGCCATCCCTAACCCACGGGCAATTCCGGCAATAAAATTGGTATAAAGCATACGCCACGTATTATTTAAGTACTCCACATATTCGGCTATTTTAACTTTTTCCATAGCCATGGATAATTCTGCTACTTTGTTTTCCAAAGTTTTAAGTATTTCTCGCTCTTCCTTGTCTTGCATTACTTAAACACCCCACAAGCCCAATCTTAAAACTTCTAATTGCTTAAGGATAAAAGTGGTGCAGGAATTCTCCCACCCCTTTGAATAAAGGCTTTGCTGCTGTATGGATGAATCGACATTACAGGTGCAGTTCCCAAAAGCCCGCCAAATTCAACTCTATCGCCGACTTTTTTCCCCGGAACAGGGATAATTCTCACTGCCGTCGTCTTTTTGTTAATCATCCCAATAGCAGCTTCATCAGCAATAATCGCCGCAATTGTCTCAGCCGACGTATCTCCCGGTACTGCAATCATATCCAGTCCCACAGAGCAAACACAAGTCATTGCTTCCAATTTATCAAGACAAAGTGCCCCTTGTTCGGCAGCTTTAATCATTCCTGCATCTTCGCTTACCGGAATAAAAGCTCCACTTAACCCACCCACATAAGAAGAAGCCATCGCTCCACCTTTTTTCACTGCATCATTTAATAAGGCTAAGGCAGCTGTTGTTCCGTGTCCACCAACTTTTTCCAAGCCCATCGCTTCAAGAATATCAGCTACACTATCCCCTATCGCCGGAGTTGGGGCTAATGATAGATCAACAATACCAAAAGGAACTTTTAGTCTTTTGGCAGCTTCCCTACCGACCAGCTCCCCCATCCGCGTAATCTTAAAAGCTGTCTGTTTAATCAGCGTCGCCAAGGTGCCAAAGTCTGCCTCAGGATTACTACGCACTGTATGTAGTACTACCCCCGGTCCACTAACCCCTACATTAATTACCGTTTCAGGCTCACCAACACCATGAAAAGCTCCGGCCATAAAGGGATTATCTTCCGGAACATTACAAAAGACTACCAACTTGGCACAACCTAAACCATCAGCATCTTTGGTTAACTCCGCTGTTTCCTTAATAATCTTACCCATGCGGTAAACTGCATCCATATTAATTCCTGCTTTAGTTGTAGCGATATTAACCGAAGCACAAACCCGTTCTGTTTCTGCTAATCCTTGAGGAAGAGCGCTTAAAAGATATTCATCTCCTTTAGTAAAACCCTTATGCACAAGTGCGGAAAATCCACCAATAAAATTAACCCCCACCTCACGAGCCGCCCGGTCCATAGCCTTTGCCAAAAGCACATAATCCGCATGTTCACACGACTCTCCTACCAAAGAGATCGGTGTTACCGCTATACGTTTATTAATAATAGGTATTCCATATTCCTTAGAAATATCTTCTCCTATTTGCACTAACTTCTCCGCTTTTTGCGTAATTTTATCGTAAATTTTTTGCGCCACAGTTTTTATCTCCGGGTCACAGCAATCCCTTAAGCTTATACCCATCGTAATGGTGCGAATGTCTAAATTATCTACCTGAACCATATGCATTGTTTCCATGATTTCTTCAGGCATAAAGTTTATTGGCATCTTTCCTTCCTCCTAAATCCGATGCATAAATTTAAAGATATCTTCATGCTGAGCATTGATTTTAACTCCGATTTGTTCTCCTTTTTCCTTTAATAAATTCTGAAGCTGCTGCAAATCAACCTTAGCTTGAGAAATATCAACAATCATGATCATCGTGAAAAAATCCTGAAGAATAGTCTGACTAATATCGAGTATATTCACACAATTCTCAGCTAGTATTCCTGAAACTCCGGCAATAATTCCAACCTTGTCCTGTCCGACAACAGTAACAATAACTCGTTGACTATCCTTTTCCATATTAACCCTCCTCAATTTTATACGTATCCATTATATCACAACAGTGAAATATAAAAAATTCGGAGCTCATCTTTCGAGCTTCGAATTAAGAACAATACTGATAGCTGCTGCATAAATATCTTTACATATATCAGTTATCTTTTCTAATTGTGACGAACCTAATTTTTCGAGGGTATCAACTCCTTTGCCGGTAAGAACAAGTATGATTTGCCAGCCACCTTGATACAAAGCTTCCTGTAAAAAACGACTGTCCGTTACAAAATAACTCTCCTTTAAATTTATAGTGTTTTCCTCCAAAAAACAATCCAGATCTTCTTCCCGGCCATTCCAGTGCAACAAAGCTAAGGACTTATCTTTCAATACCGCCTGTAAGAGTTTATATTCCTGAAACTCAGAAGTAACTAAGACTAAAAGATACCCTCTGCGAGCTAAAAAACGTAAAGCCGGCAAAGTTTCGGGATATAACTCGAGATTTCTTTTAACAGAATTATTAGTCAAATAAGCTGTTCCGCAACCTGAGAAAAAAATAGCTTTTGACATCACAGATGCACCCCCGTCCCTTTAATATATGTGTAGAGACGAAATTGGTGCATCCTAAATCTATTATAACTATGCAAAAATCAAAACTTAAGATAACACTCAATAATCAAGATCTTTCAGCAATCACTCAGCTTTCCACCTTAACACAGGTTTACGTGCCGCCTGAGTCTCATCAAGACGACTAACGGGAGTATTATGCGGTGCCTCCTGCAATAACTTCGGATTCTCCATAGCTTCTTGAGCAATCTTCGCCATCACTCTCGCAAATTCATCCAGTGTTTGCTTATTTTCCGTTTCCGTAGGCTCAATCATCAGCGCTTCGGACACGATCAACGGAAAATAAATAGTGGGGGCATGAAAACCATAATCAAGCAGCCTTTTAGCTATATCCAAAGTACGAACTTCATTCCCCTTATATGGAGAAGAGGTAAGAACAAACTCATGCTTGCAGGGTCCGGCAAAAGGTTGTTCGTAATGCTTAGACAATAAGTTCATCAAATAATTAGCATTGAGTACAGCTTTTGCACTAACCTCTTGGAGACCATCTCCACCCATCATCAACAAATAGGTAAACGCCTTTACCACTACCCCAAAATTACCATAAAAGGCTTTCATTCTCCCGATAGACTGCGACCGTTCCTCATCAAAATAATAGTTCTGTGTTTGTTGATTATAGCTAATTACCGGTTTAGGCAAAAAAGGTTCTAAGCAACTTTTTACCCCTACCGGACCTGCACCGGGACCGCCACCGCCATGAGGTGCAGAAAAAGTCTTATGCAAATTTAAGTGAACAACATCAAAACCCATATCTCCCGGTCGGGCATAACCCATAATGGCATTCATGTTTGCCCCATCATAGTATAAAAGCCCGCCTGCTTGATGTACTATTTCGGCAATCTCTATAATCTGTGTTTCAAACATCCCTAGTGTATTTGGATTAGTTAACATTAAAGCAGCCGTATCCTCACCCACTGCTTTTTTTAAAGCTTCTAAATCAACCTCACCATTCTCCTTAGAGGGAATTTCGATTATTTTACATCCTACTAAAGTAGCAGAGGCAGGATTTGTCCCATGTGCAGAATCCGGTACCAGTACTTTATCCCGCTGAAAATCCCCCCTTGCCGCATGATAAGCCATAATCAGCAAAAGTCCTGTCAGCTCACCGTGAGCTCCGGCCGCCGGTTGTAGCGTAAAAGCATCCATCCCAGTGATTTCAGCCAGATACTCTTGAGTCTTATACATGAGTTCTAAAGCTCCCTGCACACTTTCCACAGGTTGGTACGGATGAAGCTGACTAAATCCATTAAGATTCGCGGCATCTTCATTTATTTTAGGATTATATTTCATCGTACAACTGCCCAGAGGATAAAAACCCGTATCAACTCCATAGTTTAATTGCGATAACCGCGTATAGTGTCGCACCACTTCTACCTCTGTCAGTTGCGGAAGAAGTGGAGCTTTTTTTCTGCTTAATTCTTCAGGTATCAGCTCATGGATCTGCTTTACAGGAACATCTGACGGGGGTAAATAATTACCATGTCTACCCTCTACACTTTTTTCAAAAATAAGTTTTTCCACAGCCTACCCCCCTATAACCTCAACTAAGCGTTCAATTTCTTCCTTAGTTCGCATTTCTGTTACACAAAAGAGTAAATGATTTTTCAGTTCAGGATAATAACGACCTAAATCAAGACCACCTAAAATACCCGCCTCCCAAAGGCGCTGATTAATACTTACAGCTGATTCTTGTGTCTTCACAACAAACTCTTGAAAAAAAGGCGCCGTAAATGCTAACGATATCCCCGGCAATTGTACCAGAAGTTCACTGGCATAATGGCTTTTCTCCATACATTGTTTACCGACTTCCCTAAGACCTCGGGGCCCTAACAAAGCTAAATAAATCGTCGCCGCTAAAGCGCACAAAGCTTGATTGGAACAAATATTGGAACCGGCTTTATCCCGGCGAATATGCTGTTCACGTGCCTGTAAAGTTAGCACAAAACCTTCCCTGCCTAAACGATCCACTGTTTTCCCAACAATACGACCGGGCATACGACGTACATATTTCTCTTTACAAGCCATGAAGCCTAAATACGGTCCGCCCAAGCTAAGCGGAAGCCCTAAACTCTGTCCTTCTCCCACAGCTATATCAGCCCCACATTCACCCGGGCTTGCCAAAACACCCAAAGACACAGGATCAACGCAGGCAATCAATAAGCCACCCTTTTCATGAATCTTTTGAGCAAAGAAAGCTAAGTTTTCAATACTCCCCAAAAAATTAGGATTTTGTACTATTACCGCAGCTACCTCTGTAGTCAACACTTTTTCCAGTTCCGCAACAGCAGTTAAACCATTCTCAGATGGCAACATAATGATCTCGATCCCGCGCCGCGAGAGATAAGTATGTAAGGTTTCACGATATTCGGGATGAACCAAGCTGCTGATGACAAGCTTTTTCCTTCTGCTGATTTGTATAGCCATTAAAGCAGCCTCCGCAAGAGCCGTCGCCCCATCATAATGAGAAGCATTGGCCACATCCATACCCGTTAACTCACAGATACAAGTCTGGTATTCAAAAATAGCCTGTAACGTGCCCTGGCTTACTTCCGGCTGATATGGTGTATAGGCCGTATAAAATTCAGAACGAGAAAGGATATGTTTTACAGCTTTAGGTTGATAATGTTCATAAGCCCCGGCCCCTCTAAAACAAAGATACTGCCCTATATCTTTATTCCTATGCGCTAACCGTTCAACTTCATCCCAAGCCGCTTTTTCCGAAAGTCCTTTAGGTAGATTCAACTTTCTTTTTAAACGAAGCTGTTCCGGTATATCTCGAAACAGCTCCTCAATAGTACATATCCCCATATCCTTAAGCATAGCTTGTTCTTCTTCAAGAGTATGAGGCAAAAAAGGCATCCCTTAACCCTCCTCTGCCTTCTCAAGAATTAAAAATTTATATTCTTTAGCTGTTAACAACTTATCAGATAACTCTTCTATTTCTATTTCCGCTATCCAACCGGCTGCATAAGGTTCATCATTAAGCAAAGCCGGATCTGCCAGCAAATTTTCGTTTACCGCCCGAACGGTTCCCGAACAAGGTGCATAAATTTCAGATACTGCTTTGACCGATTCCACTACACCCAAGGAATCACCAATTTTCACTTTTTGCCCGGGTTCAGGTAATTCCACAAAAACAATATCACCTAAAGAATGTTGGGCATAGTCTGTAATCCCAACAATCCCCTTTCCTTCCTTTTCTAATATCCACTCATGGTCTTCGGTATACTTTAAATTATCAGGATATTGATAATTCATTTTTTTACCTCCCTCTTGTAAAATGGTTTTTTGGTTACTTTTGCTTTTACTTCTTTTCCTCTGATTAATACAGAAATTTCGTTATCAATAAATGCTTCCTTACTCACAACAAAACCTAAACCTAGGTTTTGACCTAAAGTAGGTGCAAAACTACCCGAAGTCACCTCCCCAATAGATTCTCCATCTTTAATTAAAGGATACCCGGCTCTGGGAATGCCTCTTTCGATCATCATAAACCCAACCAATTTAGAAGATACGCCTTCTTCCTTTTGCTTGAGTAAAGCCGCTTTCCCGATAAAATCATCCTTCTGCCATGCGATAAAAAATTCTAACCCTGCTTCCAAAGGGGTAACCTTTTCTGTCAACTCATGCCCATATAAAGGCAAACCGGCTTCAAAACGCAAGGTATCCCTTGCCCCTAAACCAACAGGAACTAAACCCAGCCCCGCATCCTTGCCTGTTTCCAATAATTTTTCCCATATAAAAGGCGTTTTTTCTACAGGGAGATACAGTTCAAAACCATCCTCACCCGTATACCCAGTTCTGGAAACCAAAGCATCCACACCGGCTAAATTTGTAAAAATAAAACGGTAATACCTTAACTCTTCTAAAGATTCAATGGAGATTGACGCTAAGATTTGTTGAGCTAATGGACCTTGTAAGGCTAATAGCCCAATTTCATCAGAAATATCTCGTAACTCAACGGTCTGCTTTTCCTGTTCTTCCCTGTGCATTAGAGTTAATTGTTCGTTAATCCAGTCCCAATCCTTATCTTTATTGCCGGCATTAACAACTAACCAATACTTATCCTGTTCCAATCTATAAACCAATAAATCGTCAACAATTCCACCTGTGGGATAACACATCAGTGTATAAAGGACCTGACCAACACACATCTTGGCAAGGTCATTAGTGCAAAGCCTTTGTAAAAAAGTCAGGGCATCCGGTCCACTAACTTCTATCTCTCCCATATGTGAAATATCAAATAAACCCGCCTTTGTACGCACAGCATGATGCTCCTCAATAACGCTCTGATACTGGATAGGCATATCCCATCCGGCAAACTCTGCTATTTTCGCACCCAACTGCACATGCTGTGGATAAAGAATCGTTCTTTTCCTTGTAGACATCACCCTCACCCATCCTTAATTTAATAAACCGCTCGTTACATATTATTTAATGTAAATAGTTGTGATATGTACCCAGAGTTCAAATATATAATATAGTAACCTTTGCTCTTTTACAAGGAGTGGGAAACTTGAAACAAAAAATATTTAACAGAATCTTTCTTTTCCTCCTTTTTTTCTTAACTTGGTTAGATCTAACAAAATTTACCTCGATACCTGTCAGCAAAATTGGCGAACCAATCCCAATCTTTCCTCAAATCCAAATAAACCTTCTTAAATCAAAAAATCCACACATTGTTAATGATGCTGTACAAGAAACGGCTAAAATGCTTCTAAAATATTTCGTTCCCCAACTATCCGAAGAATCTTGGCAAACAAAATTTATCTTCATAGACCTAATCCCCGACAATGAACCGGAATTAGTGCTGTCTCTATCCCTGCCCCCGGACAAAGGAATACTCATTCTCTTACAAAAAAAAGATCATCACTATTTTATCGCTTCTTTCCGGGAGCACTTCTCCCCTATTACTAAGCTGGAAGATCTATCCTTGAAAAATGGTCAGGTTTTTCTGGTAACTAGAGAGGAACAGTACAATCAAATAGGTTCTTTAAATAAAGCAAGTCTTGTCAAACTATGGAAATGGCACAATAACCGGCTTCAAGAAACCTTTACAGAAAATATTCACTGGGAAATCAACTGGCAGGACATCTGGGAGAGTTCGACCTCCGCGGAAGCCCCAAAATGGTATCGCCTCACCCAAAATTTTAAGCTCAGCTATCGCTGGGAAAAAGAGAAACTATACCTCAGAACTGAAGGTAAACAACAGTTCTCCACAGCACCCGTTAATAATACAGCTTTTCCCGCACCATATGAATTTCCTTCTCCCTTTAGCACGCTAAAAACACGGGAAATCCTTCAAGACTACTACTGGGATGATAACTGGCAAAAATTCATTCTCCAAACCGGTCACTACTTCCCGCCGGGCAAAATTACTCCTGAAGAAGTAGCCATACTCAAAGACTTAGATCAACACTTAGAATCCTTAGCCTTCGAAGAACAGCAACAATACTTAGTAATAAATAAAAAAGGGGATATTTTTCCCCTCAATAAAGATAATCTCTCCCTTAATGAACTTTAGCGCTCAGCTTTAAGGCTGCACTTTCTCCGGCCAAATACCCAGTGGAAAAAGCTGCTTGTAAATTAAAACCACCGGTATAGCCATCAACATCCAAAACCTCACCGGCAAAGTACAATCCTTGAATCAATTTAGATTCCATTGTGCCGGAATTTACTTCCTGTAAAGAAACTCCTCCTGCTGTAACAATGGCCTCAGACAAAGAACGCGGACCCAACACCGTCATTTTCAAATTGCGCAAAGTTTTAATAATCGCTCTTCGTTCTTCTTTAGTAATTTGATGTACAAATTTCGTTGGAGCAATTGCACTTAAAGATATGACCACCGGTATTAGACGTTGCGGCAAAAGATCAACTAAAGCATTTTGCAGTTGTTTACGCTGATACTTTTGAAAATCCCGTTTAAGCCTTTGGTCTAATTTCTGTTCATCCAAAGCAGGCTTAAGATTAATCTCCAAATGCAAACCCTGTTATGTTGCTTTTTCTACAACTAAATAGCTTAAAGTGAGAATTACCGGACCGGATACCCCAAAATGTGTAAAGAGCATTTCCCCGAATTCTTTTCCCAAAAGCTTGTCAGCTTGTAAAAGCTTAACCTCTACATTTTTTAAAGCTAATCCTTGTAATTCTTTTACCCAGGATTCGTGAATATTAAGAGGAACCAAAGCCGGTCTGGGCGGGATTACCGTATGACCCAAAGCTTTTGCCCATTTATATCCGTCACCGGTTGAGCCTGTGGCAGCATAAGATTTCCCGCCGGTTGCCACAATCACAGCCTCACACGCTACAAACCCTTGGACTGTTTTTATCCCTTTAACTCTTCCCTCTTCAGCTATTATCTCTAATACTTCTTCTTCTGTTTGGATTTCTACCTTATTCCGCTGACAATATTTAATTAAAGCTTGAACAACGTCGGAGGCCTTATCCGAAACCGGAAATAACCTGCCTCCTCTTTCTACTTTTAAATTCACACCATTTTCTTTCAGTAATTCCCTGAGGTCATCATTAAAAAAACGATTAAAGGCACTATAAAGAAAACGACCATGGCCATGATAACTACGAATAAAAGTGTCCAGGTCGCCACTGTTGGTAACATTGCACCGACCTTTACCTGTAATCAACAATTTGCAACCCGGTTTCTTATTTTTTTCTAATAACAATACCTTTGCACCTAATTCTCCTGCCCTACCTGCCGCCATCATTCCGGCAGCTCCTGCACCGATAACTACAATACTCATGATCTTGATTCTATTACTGCAGCACAACGTTGACATAAGGTAGGATACTGTTCATTTTGACCTGTTGTTTCCGAATAAATCCAACAACGTTCACACTTTTCCCCGGGAGCCTTAGTCACAATAACCCCTAAACCTGCAAATTCTTCCCCGGTAAAGGCTTCCTCAGGAAGCTGCTCTGCTTTGTGCAGCACTACACTGGAAGTAATAAAGATCGTAGCTAAATCCTCTTTAATCTCTGCAAGAAAAGCATACTGTTCTTCTTGAGCATATAAGTTTACCTGAGCATCTAAAGCATGACCAATCACTTTATCCCGACGCGCTTCTTCCAAAGGTTTGGCCACAAATTCTCTTAAAGCCAAAATCTTATTCCATTTTTCTTCTAAAGCGGCATCCACATAACGGTCATCATAACGAGGCCATTCCGTGAGCTGGACCGAACTCTCAGCTTCACTATGAGGCAAATACTGCCAAATCTCTTCTGTAGTAAAAGCTAAAATAGGTGTCAGCATTTTTACTAAGGCCAGAATAATCTCATACATCACCGTTTGCGCGCTTTTTCTTTCCGGAGAATCTGCTTTAAAGGTATAAAGTCTATCTTTGATTACATCCAAATAAAAAGCACTCATGTCTACGGCACAGAAATTATGGATATTATGATATACCGTATGGAATTCATAACTTTGATAAGCCTCAGTAACCTTTTTAATGAGCTGATGAAGTTTTAATAAGGCCCACTTATCAATTTCCGGTAAATCGTTATAAGCTACACGTTCTTTTTCCGGATTAAAGTCATAGATATTTCCTAATAAATAACGACAAGTATTACGAATTTTACGATAGGCTTCCGTAATCTGTTTAAGAATACTTTGAGAAATAGCCACATCATGACGATAATCCGCTGAAGAAACCCATAACCTTAAAATGTCCGCACCCATTTTCTCAATTACTTCCAATGGATCTACCCCATTACCCAAGGATTTAGACATCTTTCTTCCTTGATCATCTACCAAAAAGCCATGTGTCAGCACCGCACGATATGGTGCCTTACCACGAACCGCTACAGCAATAGAGAGCGAAGAATTAAACCAGCCGCGGTGCTGATCGCTTCCTTCTAAATAAAGATCTGCAGGCCAGGCTAATTGAGGCCTTGTTTCCAAAACAGCAAAACTTGAAGATCCCGAATCAAACCAAACATCCATAATATCTTTTTCTTTACGGAACTTTTTCCCGCCACATTTAGGACAAGTTATTCCTGCAGGCATCAGTTCTTCCGCCGATCTTGCCCACCAAACATCAGCACCGTACTGGGCAAAAAGTTCTTGCAAATAAGCAATCGTTTCATCGTTAATTATTTCTTGATTACAATCCAGACAATAAAAAATGGGAATAGGCACACCCCAGGTACGCTGACGAGAAATGCACCAATCATTGCGGTCAGCTACCATATTGTGAATTCTGTCTTCACCCCAGGAAGGTATCCACTCTACCTTTTTAATCTCCTCCAAAGCTTCTTGACGGAAACCATCAATAGAAGCGAACCACTGCTCAGTCGCCCGAAACATAATCGGGTTTTTACAACGCCAACAATGTGGATACTGGTGTTTAATCGAACTCATGGAAATTAAAGCATGCTCATCCGCTAATACTTTAATCACTGCTTTATTACCCTTTTCAATAAACAATCCTGCAAATTGCCCGGCTTCAGCTGTAAATTTACCCTGATCATCTACCGGGGAAAGTATATCCAAACCATATTTCTTACCAACCTCAAAGTCTTCAACCCCATGTCCGGGAGCGGTATGCACACAACCTGTACCCTGTTCTGTAGTAACATGATCACCCAAAATAACCACAGAAGCTCGATCATAGAGAGGATGTTGACAAACTATCCCTTCCAACTGTTCTCCTCTCAGCGTCTTTTCTACGGAATATTCCGGATTACCCAAGACCTCTAAAAAGGAATCCTGCAATTCTTGAGCGACAATATATTTTTCCTTCCCGACCGCCAAAAGATTATAAGCAAAATCCGGGTGAAGACAAATGGCTAAATTAGCCGGAATCGTCCAGGGCGTAGTTGTCCAGATCACAAAATAGGTATCTTTAGAATCTAACAAAGCTTTACCGTCAGTAACCTGAAATTTAACATAAATAGAAGCCGATGTTTTCTCCTCATATTCAATTTCCGCTTCAGCCAAAGCAGTTTCACAATGAGGGCACCAATAAACAGGCTTTAACCCTTTATAAATATAACCCTTTTTAGCCATCTCCCCAAATATGCCAATCTGTACAGCTTCAAATTTAGGATCCAAAGTCACATAAGGATGCTCCCAATCACCACGAACACCTAGACGTTTAAACTGTTCCCTTTGAATATCAATATATTTAAGTGCATAATCACGACAACATTTCCTAAATTCTACAGGATCTTGGGCATGTCGATTTAAGCCCAAAGTCTTAATAGCTTGTTGCTCAATAGGTAATCCGTGAGTATCCCAACCGGGAACATAAGGAACATCATAGCCTGCCATACTGTGAAATTTGACAATCATGTCTTTGAGCACTTTATTTAATGTATGACCCATATGGATATCCCCATTGGCATAAGGAGGACCGTCATGAAGAATAAATTTAGGTCTACCCTTGGTTTTTTCCTGAACCGCTTGATATAAATCCATTTTACTCCATTTTTCCAGAATTTCCGGTTCTTTTTGCGGAAGATTTCCTCTCATCGGGAAATCAGTTTGTGGCAAGTTTAATGTTTGATTATATTTCTTTTCCTTAGACATCTACCTTTCACCCCTGTATAAAATCTTACACTACTTATTCTTACACTACTTATCTTAATTTTTACTGCTTTAAATATAAAAAACTCTCCTCCCCTGAAGGGACGAGAGCAATTCCCGTGGTACCACCCTATTGACAGCGTATAAACCTGCTCAAACAAGTCGCTGACTGCCACTTTTTATAACCCTTTAACGTGGGTAAATCGGTAAAACTTACTGTTAACTTTCAGTTTTACTGCTCCAGAGTGATCCAATCTTGACTTTACCTACCTGCCTTCCACCACATGCAAGCTCGCTATTGGTACAAATCAAAATTTATCTCTATCATCACATATCACAATATAGTATACATTACCCTATATAGACTTAAGTATATGCTAACAAAACAATAATTGTCAACCTTCTAAACACCGCCGAAACTGTTCTTCAGTTAGCCCCTCAATTTCTATCACCTTATGCTTACTCTTTAGACCACTGGTGATCTTAACCTGTTTCCTGGTAACATGAAAATATTCAGCTAAAAATTTAAGACAAGCCTCATTAGCTTCACCATCAACAGGGGGTGCCGTAAGCCTGATTTTCAAGGCATCCCCTTGCCATCCGGATATTTCATTACGACTGGCCCTAGGCTGCACTTTTATTTTAAACTGAATACCTTTATTGGTTACCTTCACTTTACTTAACATCCTGACTTTCAAAATAATTATTCTGCTCTAATTCTTCCTTCTCAGGATCGTAATTATCCATATACTCAAGCTGAGTTTTTAAAAAACTCTTCATCTTCACATAAAGTTGCTTTTCCAAGTTTTTCATCTCTTCCAGCCTTTTCGTCCTCTCTAAGACTTCCTGCTGAGACTCATTAATAATCTTTTCCGCCTTTTTCTGGGCTTCCCAAATAATTAACTCCGCCTCTTTAGTAGCATTTTGCTTCGCTTCGTCTGCAGTTTGCTGAGCTAAAACCATCGTATTCTGCAGTGTTTTTTCTAATTCTTTATAGTGGTTAATATTCTCCTCCATTTTCTGGATTGTATCCTTCAAATCAAGATTTTCTTTATAAAGTGCTTCAAAATCCCGAATCACCTCATCCAAAAATTCATCAACCTCGTCAACATCATAACCACGTAAAGACTTTTTAAACTCCCTGTTATGAATATCTAACGGCGTTAACATCCGCACAACCCCCCTCCAAATCTATTTACTTAAAATATACACAGACTACATATCCTCTGCTCTTTTAGCAGCTGCCAGAACGGTTTCCATTATTGTCCCTCTAACCCCGTTCTTCTCTAACTGTAGCATGCCATAAATTGTCGTCCCTGCAGGAGAAGTAACTTGGTCCTTTAATTGAGCCGGATGCATCCCTGTTTCCAACAAAAGTTTAGCCGTCCCTGCAACAGTATCAATAGCTAACTTTAAAGCTTCTTTACGCGGTAAACCTGCCATTACCCCACCATCAGCCAATGCTTCTACTACTAGAGCTACAAAAGCCGGTCCGCTACCACTCAACCCTGTAACAGCATTCAGTAACTTTTCCGGTAAAATATTAACACTGCCCAAACCGCTAAAAATCTCCCTAGCCAATCTAAGATCTTCTTCCGTAGCAAATTTTCCTCCTGTTAAAACAGAGGTGCCGGCACCAACTAAAGCCGGTGTATTAGGCATTACTCTTATCACTTTACTTCCTTCAGGAAGAAGTCCTTCTAGTTTTTCAGTGGAAACCCCGGCAATGATAGAAATAATTACTTTATGAGTATCGACTGCATCAACACAACTTTCTATAGCTTCTTTTAAGTTTTGAGGTTTAATCGCTAAAATAATCACATCACTATTCTCTACGACAACATTATTTTCAGTAGTAGTTTTAACATAATAATTCTCTGCTAAAAACTCCAACCGTTCTTTCTGTAAATCACTGATCAAAATCTTTTCGGCAGCGTATCCTCCTGCCAATAATCCTTTAAGAATAGCTTCACCCATTGCTCCTGCACCGATAAAACCAATCCGTTGCTGCACCAAATTTACCCCCTTAAATATTCTCCTGTGTTATTTTATTAATCCAAGCTAAAACATCCTTAGGCTGACTAACACTATTAAGGTCACCGGTAACATCAACATTACTGGGCGTTACTACAATTATCCCTGCTCCTACTTTTTGTAAACAACCGCCTAGAGCATAAGCTGTACCGCCAACAAAATCAATAATTCTACGTGCCAAAGCTATTTCAATATTTTCAAGATTTAAGATAATAATTTTTTTACCTTTTAGATGATCCGCAATAAGCTGACAATCATCAAAAGAAAAGGGTTCCAATAAAACCACCTTATTAATCTCTTTATTTGCTGTAAACGGTATTACTTGTGCTTTCTTCTTATGTGCTTTCCATTCCGGGTAACGTTCTGTGATCGTTTCATTTTCTTCGTAAACCATTTCTTCCTGAACTTCACTAAACCCCAAAACATCTAAGAATTTATCAAATGCCTTCATTCTCTACATTCCCCCTTACATAATTCCTCGTGCCGAAAATCCGGCTACCGATACGCACCAAAGTTGCTCCTTCTTCTATAGCAACATGAAAATCACCGCTCATGCCCATGGAAAGTTCTTTCATCTGTACTCCGGGTAAACCAAGTTCTTCTATATGTTTAGCCAAAACCTTTAATTGTCGGAAAACCGGGCGCACTTCTTCCGGATTATCAGTAAATGGGGCTATGGTCATTAACCCCCTAATATTAAGCCCCGGCATTCTACTGAGCTCCTCTATCTTTTCCAGTACAGCTTGACTAGAAAAACCGTGTTTTGTTTCCTCTCCGGCAATATTCACCTGCAAAAGAATATTCACCGATAAGTTTCTTTTTAAGGCCTGCTTATTAATCTCCTCAGCTAAACGAAGAGAATCTACTGAATGAATTAAAGCAACTTTGCCGATAACATCTTTCACTTTGTTTCTTTGTAAAGTACCAATTAAATGCCATTCTATCAATCCGGGAAGTAATGGTATCTTACTGCATAACTCCTGTACACGATTCTCCGCGAACAGATAATGTCCTGTATCATATGCAGTTTTAATCGCTTCTACCGGAAAACTTTTTGATACAGCCAACAACCGCACTGTAGACGGATCTCTACCCACAGAAAGACAAGCTTGTTTTATTTCATTTTTAATCCTTACCAGATTAGCTGCAATCTCTTCCATGACCAGCACCTCAATTAAAGATAAATACTGTGATGAAATATGCTTTTTTTATTTATTTATACGGGAAACACGTTTACCTTCACTTACTAATTGCGGATCAGCAATAACCCAGTCTGATTCCGATAAGCCTGAAAGCACTACTTTTCCCTGCAGCTGAGCAATTTTTTCAACTTCCTTCCAGGTGGCTTTCCCTTTCTTAAAGAGATATACCCCAAATTTACCGTTTTTCTCTGTAATCACCTTTTCCGGTAAGACAATACCTTTATAACTAGTGGTAATGATCTGTCCTTTTTCTTTACGATTAAAATTATAGTCCCCTGCATTAGAAATTTTTATCAGTATTCCATATTCCCCGGTTTTACGGAAAACATCTACCACATACCCTTTTAAAATCAAATCTTGATTATTATCAAGACGAATCTTGAGATTACCACCCTTTTTAATTCTTTCCGGATAAGCTCCGGAGCCAAACAAATAAAAGTATGAATAATCTAGATTGTCTACAATTTTGCAAATACCTTCTCCGCTCTCGACAAAACCATTTCCTTGTATTTTCCTGTCCTCTGAGCTTTTTCCTTTCTCTGAATTTATGGCAAAATCGGGTAATGATTGTAATTTCTCTAAATCCAACTGTAGCCAAATTTCCGGATTGCAAAAGCTTTCTAAACCGTCTGTCTGATAGGAAACCAAACCTGCTACCGTAGCTTTTATCGGCAATGAACCGGTCTTTTCTAAACTTGTCCCTTCGAATGTTTCTAAATATCCGATAATCGTATCTTTGGCTACTCTTTCTCCTTCATTTTTAACTTTTACAAAATATCCCCTATAAGGTGCGGGAATAACTGTTTCCTGACGTAAAACAATAAATTCTCCGGCAAAAGTATCTTCTAATTCAGATGTTTTCGCCTGCAAAACTTCTACAGGCAAAATACTAAAAACTATTTTTAAAATAAAATATATAAAAACCGCACCTACCAATAACAGCAATACTTTACTACGTTTCCTTTTTCTCTTTCTTACCACAAAAATCCCGCCTAACCAAGGTTCAACTAAGGATAACTTTAATAATATTCTACGGCAAAAGCTCTTTATCCTGCCTAAACTTCTGTAAATTATAACGTTCACTATAAATAAATAGAAAAGATTTACTTTTTCGGTAAAATAACGGTAAAGATTGTTCCCTCTTCCTCAGAGGAAGTCGCCTGTACACTACCACGATGGCGTTCTACTACATGTTTTACAATCGATAAACCTAACCCAGTACCGCCAACCTGACGTGATCTCGCCTTATCCACACGATAAAAGCGTTCAAAAAGACGAGGTAAACTTTCAGCCGGAATAACCATCCCTTGATTGATCACTTTAATAACGATTTTTTCCTCACCGGAATCATGCTCAAGCTCAGGTTCTATTTGAATTCTAATCGTTCCACCTTCGTAAGAATACTTAATGGCATTATCCAAAAGATTAATCAGTACTTGTTCGAGCATATCCTGACTTCCTCTAAAAGTTTCTGCACCCGGGACAACATTACGCATAATCGTCAAATTTTTCTTCGCGGCTATAGGCTCAAGTAAGTTAATCACTTTTTCCAGGAGCAATAGCGAATCTATCTTCGTTTTAACTATATCCATATCACCGGATTCCAGTTCAGATAGAAATAAAAGGTCTCGGATTAAACTATTTAAACGATTGGTCTCCGTATTGATAATGGAAAGAAATTTGTTCGCATACTCCCGATCCTCGATAGCTCCATCCAGAAGTGTCTCCACATATCCTTTAATAGAGGTCAAGGGTGTACGCAACTCATGGGACACATTAGCAATGAATTCGGTTCTCATTTCTTCCAATTGCCGTAATTTAGTAATATTGCGCAAAACCATAATGGCTCCTTGTATATTTTTTTCCGTGCCTTTAATAGGATTAATATACACCCGGTAATACTCCTGCTCTACTGAAGAAAGCTTAACTTCTGTCATTTGGCTTTCTCCGCTAACCAAGCATCTGTTCAATAAATAAGCTACTTGATAATTGGGCAAAATCTCCAGAAAATAGTGTCCCTGCACTTTTTCCCTATCTACATTAAGCATTTCCTCTGCTGTCTCATTAATGAGCAGTAAACGACCGGACAGATCAAAGGCCAACACACCTTCAACCATACTAGCAAGAATAGTCTTCATCTGATCTCTTTCCTGTAACATTTTCCGTATCGTCGCATTAGAATTATAGGCTGCCTGTTGTAACGTTTTACTTAATTCTCCAATTTCATCATCACTAAAATTTTCTTCTATATCAACAAGTTTGCCATGTGCAAAGTTGTGTACCAAATCATTAAGCTGCATGAATACCTTAGAATAATAATTTATCCACAGAAGAAAAACCAACAAACAAACAAGAAGCACCCCGCTTAGTTCGAACCACCGGAGTTCTCGATTAAGAAAATAAGTAATCAATTTTATTACGAAAAAACCGGCTGCGGTTATTAAGAAATACATAGCCGCAATTTTAAGCGTAAACTTCTTCATTTAAACCTTCCTTTACACTAAATTATCATTCCACCGATACCCTATCCCACGAATAGTTTCTATTAAAATAGAATCTGCACAGTTCTGTTCCAGTTTTTTTCTTAAGTTACGAATATGCACATCCACTGTTCGCGTATCACCGATATATTCATATCCCCATATATTTTCTAACAAATATTCTCTCGTGTATACTTTACCGGGATTAGTAATTAATTGCCGCAACAATTGGTATTCCTTGAGGGTCAAGTCCAAAAGCTCATCATTGATATAGGCTTCATAACGTTCCGGATATAATTTTAAGTTTCCCCTGACAATAACCTCATTTTCGGGAGCGGTTTGTTGAATTAAGGGAGTTTGACTCCTCCTGAGGATTGTTTTTACCCTTGCCACCAACTCCCGGGGACTAAAAGGCTTCGTTAAATAATCGTCAGCTCCTAACTCCAAACCAACAACCCGATCAATTTCTCCGGCTTTGGCGGTTAAAATAATTACCGGAAGAAATCTGGTTTTTTCCATCTGACGTATATACCTACAAACTTCTAAGCCATCCATACCCGGCAACATTAAATCTAATACTAATAAATCCGGAGGATTTTCCATAAGCAAATCCAATGCCTTTAAACCATCATCACAACATTCTACTTCAAACCCTGCTTTTTCCAAATTAAATTTTACTAATTCCCGAATACTTAACTCATCATCAACCACTAAAATTTTCGTCATTAAATGCACTCACTCCTATTTCAACATGATTACGGCTGCCTGTCTGCCTAACATTCCCGCGCGATGAGAAAAAAACCTTTCCTGCATACAATAAGTACATAAACCCGCTACTGTAATATTTGCAGAAGGTACACCTACTGCAAGTAACTGTTGTCGATTAGCTTCCCAAAGATTAAGCTGAGCAAACCCATTTTTTCTTTCTGTTAATAAAATACTACTCTTTTCCGGAAAAGCCTCTTCAATCCTATTAATAACAGGTTTATCCACCTGATAATGACAAGGACCAATACTAGGTCCTATCCCCACCAAAAGATTCCGACTTTCAGTACCATATTCTGCGAACAGAGTTTGAGCCGTTTTGGCAGCAATCTTTGCTACCGTTCCCCGCCATCCGGCATGAGCAATAGCAATCACCTTTTGCACCGGATCTAAAAAGAAAATGGGTACACAATCAGCAAAAAAAGCGACCAAGGCCACACCCTTATCTTTGGTAATCAGTGCATCTGTAGCCGGTATCGCTGAATCTCGATTATAGGCACCTCGACCTTGATCTGTTTCGGCTACATTATAGATATGTTCTCCATGTACCTGCTCCGCACATACTATACTGTCTAAATCAATACCTAGCTCTGTGCAAAATTTTCGGCGGTTTTCTAAGACATTATCCGATTTATCTTCGGTAAAAAAGCTTAAATTTAAAGTACTATATTTCCCCTGACTAAAACCGCCTTTTCTACCGCTAAAGGCATGTTTCACCAGATTTGTTCTTGTAAATGAAGGAATTTCATAATACTCCATAGCGTTCTTATTCTCCAAACTTTTTATTTATTTACAAGCTATTTCTATTTTAACGTTTCTAAACAAAAAAAGAAATAAAGAAAAAGACAAGAGAACTATCCCTTGTCTTTTCTAGTCTAAATTTTTCCTCACCATAAAACTTAATCTTCCAGTGATTCAGCTTCAGAGCAATAACTGGTTCCATAGTTATATTCCTCGCAGTATTCGGAACATTGTGGTTCCCGTTCAAAAGGCGGACATGGACACGATGGAACAGGAATAGGCAGTTCAATACAAGGTTCTTTGCAGGTAGGAATGCAGACAATGGAACGACCTGTTTCCAAAGCAAAATACTCATTTTCCACTGTAACTTCAATGGCATATGGCGGGTATGTACAAGGATATTCCGAAGGACGCGGTACCAAAATAGCACGAATACAGTCAAGCTTAATCCTTCTGATACACAAATCCACAGCTTCTTGATTACATAAAATACAACCGCCATCAATTTCTTCTACCGGAATAGAAACCTCCTTAGTAAAAAATTCGCTGGCCATTCCCACTTCTAAGCACCCGGATTCTTGATCAAAGAATTCAAACCAAACACGCACTTTGAACTTAACAGTAAACATTATGCAATCACATAACCGACGGGGAGGCAATACTCTTGGTGGGCAAGGCTCTTTCCCTACCCCACAAATGCAAAAGTTACTTACTACTGCATTGATAGGGCAAGCATCTGCCGGAATAGGGCATCCCTTTTCCGTCTTGAATAAATAAAACACATCATGAAAACACTTACTTCCGGAAGCACATACTTTTTCCATTATTACAGGAGTATTATTAAACTTCTTCCTAAAACAGCGACGCGCTAAAGCTTGTATTTCCGGGTTCTGCCAAGCCTCTTTGATTTTGGCAGTCAAGTCCATATTTTCCAAAACAATCCCTCCTTGTTCGTAATTATTTAAAAATAATCTAATATATGTCTGTTTTATAATATGAACTAACTAATAGGAGGGTATCTTGACTATAAAAAATGGACAAATGAATTTCTATCTTTCCTTGCACTCTTTTTTTTCTAAATTTCCTCTAGCTCCAGAAGCAAAAATACCGCCGCAACATATTAAAGCAAAAATTAAAAAAGACACTCGCGTACTTTTCGTAATAAGTTCGCTATAAACAGGGCTAATATTCACCTGGCCTAAATAGATAGAAGTAACCAAAGTCATTAACACCATACTTAAAGATTGCCCGACTATTCTCATTGTCCCTAAAACTGCCGAGGCCACACCATATTCCTTTTTCTCTACCGCAGTCATGATGGCATTATTATTGGGAGCTGCAAAGAAAGCAAAACCAATCCCTTGTAATGCTAAATTCACTACCAAAAACCATAACGGAGTCTCTGCTGTAAGAAAAGAAAAAATAAACAGACCTATCGTCGTGATGCTCATGCCAAAAGTGGCGACAATACGTGGCTCTATTCGATCCGATAATCTTCCGGCAAAGGGTGAAAACAATGCTTGCAATACCGGCTGTGACAAAAGAATTAATCCGGCAATCTGTGAATCAAAACCCCGAGCAACCTGCAGATACAAAGAAATCAAAAATCCTATGGCATATGTAGCGCTGTAATTAATCAAAGCTGCCAAATTAGAAAAAGCAAAAACCGTATTTTTTTTAAACAGCCCTACATCAATAAGCGGACACTTTTGACGTAGTTCATAAAATACAAAACAAACCATAATTATTAATCCCGAAATTAATAAAATAATAGCCCCATTCCATTTGGCCAAAGAGGAGGATGCATACATAATAGCAACCAAAGCTATTCCATATAATACAGAACCTGTGTAATCAAATTTTTCTCCCTTAACACCTAACCATTCTCCACTCATATACCGTAAAACGAAATAAAGCACCAAAAAAGCTAACCCTGCTGTCAGAAAAAATATGTATTGCCAACCCAAGTGATGATTAAGCCATCCTCCAATAACAGGCCCCAAAGACAATCCGGTATAAACCGCTGCAGAATTTATTCCTAAAACTCTTCCCCTTTCTTGTGGAGAAAAGGAAAGTGTTAAAATCGGAATTGAAGTAGCAAAAAACATTGCTGAGAAAATTCCTTGCGCAATCCGAAAGATAAGCAAAGATTGTAAAGACCAAGACAATCCACAAAGAAAAGTAGAAAAAACAAAAAACATAATACCTGTTGTAAAAATCTTCTTTCTTCCTACAATATCGCTCAACCTACCCCAGGGAAGTAAAAAAACTGCCGAAGCTAACAAGTAACCGGTAATCACCCAACTTAAGGCATAAACATCACCGCCAAATTCCTCTCCAATTGACGGAATCGCCAAATTAAGCGAACTTACCATAAACGGGGTCATAAAAGAAGAAGTTGTAACGGCAATTAATATATATTTTCTGTTTGCAATTGTCATTGAATTTAAGCATCCCCCTTTCTTCTAACATCATAACAAAAAAAGGGATGTCTCCAAAAGGATATCCCTTTTTTTATTATAAATATTAATGCTCAGTCAACATACTTTTATTCTGCTGACGCATGGCGGCTAAATCAATTAAACGTTGATTACTTGAGCCTCGGAAAGGTAAAGCGATATCTTTTAGTTCCTGTCGAAACGGACCGTCTATCAAAAGATCCGTAACCTCCAAAAGTTCCTTAACACCGGGCATTTCCATATTTAATAAATCTTCATAAAGGTATCCGGTATAAGTAACTACATCCAAATCCATTTTTTTAGCTTCCCGAGCTAATTCTGCCATTTCAACAGCTTGCAGAAATGGTTCACCACCGGAGATAGTGAGTCCTCGAATTTTGCTCTTCCTTTTTCTAAGCATCTTGCGTATTTCCCGCACCGTCTTCTCTTCTCCGCCGTCTAAATCCCATGTTTGCGGATTATGACATCCGGAACAATGATGCGGACAGCCTTGGGCAAAAACCACAAAACGCACCCCCGGTCCGTCAACGACACTTTCCGGGATAATTCCCGCTAAACGCATACATTTTCACCCCAAAATTAAACGTCAAATCTCATGTGTACTTTTCTATTTCTTTCTTCCGCTTTTTTACTGTCATTGAACATATCCAAGGTAGAAAGATATCCGGTAATTCGACGTAATCTGCTAATCTGTCCTTCTGTATGACACTTCGGACAGGTTTCTGTCTCAATAACTCCGTTAAAACCACATTCTTTACAGATATCTACGGGAAAATTAACTGCAAAATATCCCATATCTGCTTCACACATGGCTCTGATTAATGTCTCAAAAGCCTCTATATTTTGGTGAGGTGCGGAAGGCAGCTCCACATAAGAAATATGACCCGCATTACAATACTTATGATATGGTCCTTCAATAGCAATCTTATCCATCGCCGAAATTTCATATTCAACAGGAACATGGAAAGAATTAGTATACCATTCTTTATCCGTAATCCTGGGAATTTTGCCAAACCGTTCTAAATCCAGTTTAGTAAATTTCCCGCTCAATTGTTCAGCAGGTGTAGCTAAAAGTGTAAAATTAAGTCCGTATTTACGAGTTGCCTCATCACAGCGTCTACGCATATAACTGACAATCGCTAAACCCAAAGCTTGAGCTTCCGGACTCTCGCCATGATGTTTTCCCGTAAGAGCAATTAAACATTCGGCTAAACCAATAAAGCCGGTACTTAAAGTACCATGACGAATAGCCTTTTCCACGGGATAATCAGGTTTTAACTCTTCACTGTCTAGGTATAAATTCTGTCCCATTAAAAAGGGGAAATCTTTAACCTTAAGATTTTTTTGTAAATCATACCGCGTTAATAATTGCTTAATCGTTAGATTCATAGCTTCATCAAGATACTGCCAAAAAACAGTCAAATCTCCACCCGACCTAATCCCCAAGCGCGGTAAATTAATGGTAGTAAAAGACAAGTTACCCCGTCCGTTAGTAACTTCCGGACCGGAAACATTACCTATAACCCTCGTCCGACAACCCATATATGCAACCTCTTCGTCACGATAAGGTGCATTAAAACTCGAATCCTGATAAGAAAAATTAGGCTGTAAACGTTTGCAGGCAACTCTTAAACTTAATTTAAATAAGTCATAATTAGGGTCTCCTTCTTCATAATTAACGCCTTCTTTGATTTTAAAAATAACATTGGGGAATAAGGGGGCTTCACCTTTACCCAAGCCATTTTCAAAGGCCATCAAGAAATTTTTGGTTATCATCCGCCCTGCCCAAGAAGTGTCAGTACCTAAGTTAATACTGGAAAACGGCACTTGCGCTCCCGCCCGCGAATGCATCGTATTTAAATTATAGACAAAACCTTCCATAGCCTGATACACTTCTTCTTCCGTATGCTTTAAGGCCATTTCTTTAAGCTGTTCCTCATCAATAGCAGCCCCAAACCGCTCTGCAATCTCCCGCAAATTTTTCTCCTGCCGCTGATATTCACTCTCCACATATGGAGCCATATCCCGATCAAAATAAGCAAAAGACTGCCCACCGTGCATATCATTCTGATTACTCTGCAAAATTATCGCCGCTAAAGCCGCTGCTGTTTTTATTCCCTTAGGTGGGCGAATATAACCGTGACCGTTATTAAATCCTTTCTGCAAAAGTTTACCCAAAGGTATTTGTAAACAAGTCATGGTCTTGCCGTACCAGCCTAAATCATGAATATAAATATCTCCTTCCAGATGGGCTCTTGCTTCATCTTCCGGAAGCACACGTTTTAAATAATAATTCTTGGAGGCAGCTTCAGAAATTTGTAAAACCTTAGCCGAAGGTGAGTTGCCCACATTAGCATTATCACGATTAGTTTCACGCAAAATCTCTGCAACAGCGTCCATTAACTCAGTACGTGCCTCTCTAAGATTGGACCGTTTCTGCCGATATAATATGTAAGCTTTCGCTGTCCGGGCATGTCCATTTTCGATCAAGACTTTTTCCACAACATCCTGAACTTCCTCAACACTAAAAATCTTATCTTCATCCTGTTCCTGCTTTTGCTTTAAGACATTCATAACCTCAATCGTTAATTCCATGGCCGTCTGTCTATCCTCACCGCCAACCGATTGAGCAGCAGCAAAAATAGCATCAGTAATCTTACTGGGATCAAATGGAACAATTCTTTCATCCCGCTTCCTAATCTTTTTAAACATCTTCTCCCTTCCCTTCCTTTTGCAATAGTGTTTCTATTTCTTGTACAAAAGTATTAACATCTTTAAATTCCCGATAAACACTGGCAAAACGGACATAAGCTACTTGGTCTATGGCTTTCAACTTTACCATGACCATTTCACCTATTTCCGTTGTTGTTACCTCACGTTTTAAAGAATCCTCCTTTAATCTTCTTTCTATATCTGCAACTACATTTTCTAATAAAGCTAATGTGACAGGTCGTTTCTCACAAGACTTGATTAATCCGTTTAAAATCTTATGCTGATCAAAAGGTTCTCTTCTACCGTCTTTTTTAACCACTAACAAAGGCAAATCATCAACCTTTTCATATGTCGTAAACCTTTTCTGACAACCTAAACATTCCCGGCGTCGGCGAATAGAATATCCTTCATCAGCAAGCCTGGTTTCTAATACTTTGGAATCTCCTAATCCACAAAAAGGACAACGCATAATCACAAACCTGCCTTTTAAAACTATATGTAGTGCCTGCTTTAATTTTAATAACTATATATAGGGTTGTCAATGGGAGAATCTCGTTTTTTAATAATCTACCTGCTGACCTGGTAGATCCACTAAAAGCACATCAACTCCAATCCGCTTAATTTTTTCCCAGGGCACAACTAAATCATCATTTCTTCCGAATATACCAACAATTCTGCCGGCTGTATGACCGGGCATAACTAAAGCTTGAATCTTTCCCTTTTCCAAGTCAAGTTCAATATCTTTGATTGGACCTATCCGTCTACCGTCATTTATATTAATAATCTCCAAATCACGCAAATCTGAAACCTTAATAAACATAACTCGCCCTCCTTTTCATCTCTAATACATTTATATGACTCCCGTCCCTGCTTAATTCCTAAGAACCGGCCCGAACTAAAACAATTGTGTCGATGAAAAGAAGGGCAATTTATTTTATTTACATATATTTTCGCATATAATGTAAAGCCGCTTTTTCCAAACGAGAAACTTGTGCTTGTGATATTCCTATTTCTTCAGCAACTTCCATCTGTGTTTTTCCTTCGAAAAAGCGCAAAGTCAGGATATGCCTTTCCCGCTCATTGAGCTTATTCATAGCTTCTTTGACCGAAATTGTTTCCACCCAGTTAACATCAACATTTTTTTCATCCCCGATTTGGTCTACTACATAAATCGGGTCTCCCCCATCATGATAAATTGGTTCAAACAAAGAAACCGGCTCTTGGATGGCATCAAGGGCAAAAACAATCTCTTCCCTAGGCATATTTAATTCCTTAGCTATTTCACTAATAGAAGGTTCTCGGGAGTTTAAATTCACCAGTTTATCTCTCACCTGTAAAGCTTTGTAAGCAATATCACGCAAAGAACGACTTACTCTGATCGGATTATTATCTCTTAAATATCTCCTGATTTCTCCAATAATCATGGGTACGGCATAAGTAGAAAACTTCACGTTTTGACTTAAATCAAAATTATCAATTGCTTTCATTAAACCTATACAACCAACTTGAAAAAGATCATCAACATATTCACCGCGATTGGTAAAACGTTGTATGACACTTAAAACCAGACGTAAATTGCCTTTAATTAATTCTTCCCGGGCTGAAAAATCACCTTGCTGTACTTTTTTAAAAAGCTCACGCATAACAGAATTCTTTAAAACAGGTAATTTAGAAGTATTGACACCGCATATTTCTACTTTGTTTATAATCATTTTTGCCTCCCAGGATGATTTCCATAACTAACAACATTATTACCGCTAGCAAATACAAATATACGGTTTAAAAACTTGCCAGTTGGGAACATCGTCCAGAGAGAAAAAGATATTTTATGTTTCGTGGGTACAAAAAAAGAGTCCGTAGACTCTCCTTTAGGCAATAATTTTATATTCTAAACAAATCTCATCACAGTTTGGGAATTTAGAGCAATTAATACAATCCCGCCAAAACTTTTGAGGCATCCTCTCTTTGTCCACTTCTACAAATCCCAGTTTAGCAAAAAATCCAGGCTGGTAAGTCAGGGTAAAAACACTCGGAATGTTTATTTCGGCGGCTTCCTGCAGTAAATACTCCACTATCTGCCTCCCTATACCTTGCCCGGTATAACCTTCCCTGACTGCCAAAGCCCGTATTTCAGCCAAGTCGCTCCACATAATATGCAAAGCCCCGATACCGATAATCTGATTGTCCTTCTCGACGACAATAAAGTCCCTGAGAAATTCATAGAGCATACTCCGGGGACGTGAAAGCATGACTCCTTTTTCTGCATATTTATTCACAAGTGCATACATCTCTTCTACATCACTCAATTTTGCTTTTCTGATCACGATTATTGCTTCCTTTCGTATAAATCCAATAATTACTCAACTAATTCTATCAAAAACCCTTCCTGTACACAAGAGGTTTTTGTATATTTTAGAGAATTTTTGTATATTTATTCACAATATTATCGCTCCATACTTTTTACTCCATACGTTGAAATTCCTTCCGCAATCTTTTGATAATCCTTTTTTCCAAACGAGAAATATAAGATTGCGATATTCCCAATAGATCAGCCACTTCTTTTTGGGTTTTCTCTTTTCCGTCTTTTAAACCAAAACGTAAATCCATAATTCTCCGCTCACGACTGGACAACTTATTCATAGCCTGCATTAACAGTTTTTTATCGACCTCCTCCTCCAATGGTTTATAAATAAGGTCGTTTTCCGTACCCATAACATCAGAAAGAAGTAATTCGTTACCATCCAGATCAATATTTAAAGGTTCATCAAAGGAGATTTCTAATCGCGTTTTATTACTGCGCCGCAAATGCATCAGGATTTCATTTTCAATACACCGTGAAGCATAAGTGGCTAATTTGATTTTTTTAGCCGGATCAAAAGTATTGACTGCTTTGATCAAACCAATGGTACCAATGGAAACCAAATCTTCAATCCCTACCCCGGTGTTTTCAAATTTCCTGGCTATATAAACTACCAAGCGTAAATTTCTTTCAATTAAAGTACCTTTTACCCCTTTATCACCTTTCTCCAGACAGTTTAATAAATAATTTTCTTCATCTACACTAAGAGGTGGCGGCAAAGCTTCACTGCTGCCCACATAATAAACATCTTCTTCCAACCCTAAAAGGCGTAATACTCTCACTACTATTTCTTTAATTTTCCCAGGTGACAAAAAAAATTCGCGATTATTTGCCTGCATCATAATCTTCCTTCCTCTTATAAACTAGTGCTCCTGCAAAATCTGCGGATGTAAAAGGGCTCTATATCGCCCCTCTCCTGATAATGGTCTATTCACTAATCCTAAAAAGACCTCACTGGTGATGATCTCTTTCTTTTTATTTTTAATAACCACAATATCAGGTTGGAAACCAATCATCAGCCCATTACTTTTCCCTACAGAATTAAACGGAATCAGTCGCAAGCGTGATGACCAAGTTTCATCTAAAGAACCGGGCAATTCACTAATTTCTGAATTTCCTTCCTTTGTCTTAGGTAAAAAATCCTTGGGCAACAGCTTCTCTAAAGCTGCTCGTTCCACCACAATCACGGGCTTTTTGGTAAAAGGGTCTATTAATTGATTCCCTGTATCCAGTAACGCCGGAATCATTACCTTATTATTATGAAAATAAATCGTCAGGGAATTTAATAACTCTTCCTGTAACCAGCCTTTACGCAGATAATGAAAACCGCCATAACCTAAAAAACCGACCACCACTAAGGCTACAACCAGCCAGCTATAATGAATTCCCCGGATAATACCGACCCCATTCCAAACCTGCATAAAACCTGGAGAAGTATCAAGCAAAAAAACCGCAGCCAAGACTGCCCCGCCCATCGCAAAGGAGATCACATATAAATACATATAAGAGCGGATAAACTTGGCTACACCTTGTAAAGGATAAGCAACCAAAACCATAAGGAAAGCACAAATGCTTTTTCCTAAAAATGAGCTAAAAAAAGACCACTGAGGCAATAAAACCGCTATTGAATATAAAGCACCGATAAAAGCTCCCAGTACAAGTCTGGATATTTTCACCGGCAAATTACTCAACTTTCCTGTAGCCCATAAGATAAAAAAATCCATAATAAAATTTACCAGCAGAATAACATCCAAATAAACCTTGACTGTAAGCCCGGTTTCCTCCATCCTTATCACCTCGGGCCTTCCCTTTACTACCTACATAATTATACATCATCCCTCTTCCATTTTTTGTCAAAACATGTAAAGACAGACTTTTTATTTTTCTCATTTTTTCGCAATAAAAAAACAAGAGTGCTTAACTCTTGTTTTTCTTATACTCGTATAAACAGAGAATGTTTTTATTCAGCTATAATATTAAAGAATCATTTGTTCTAGCCTGCTTTTTAATACTTTGGTTAGAATGAACAATATTGTTATTATGTTTAGGGAAATTCTTTTTAGCTCTGGCTTCAAATTGTTCTAAAGAATTTCCCGTTATATTTATTGTGATATTATAACGTTCTAGCAACTCATATAGCAATGGTTCATTATTGTTTGCTTTTAATTGAATCACATTATCTAAATCTTTTACCGGTTTTATCGCATTAGAAGGGCAAAAACTTTGGCAACCCTTTAATTGCAACATTTCTAAATCGTTGTAATCATTACCGACAATTGCTACCTCTGATCTATTTATATTTATCCCCTTTTTCCGAAGTTGCTCCAAAATATAAATAATCGCTTTACCTTTATCTGCACTAAAAGGACCAATTGCCTGCTCTGTTCCAAAAGGTGAACGTTTACAAATTTTAGGATTACCGCCGTTTTTTCTCAAATGCTTAATATGTGTATTTATACTATATAAGCTAAATAAGCTTGGCATTTTTATGTCTGTAAATGAAAATTTTGATTTTATATTGTATTTTAATACAGAATATTTTGACCACAGTTTGATCAGCGGAGTTCTTGATTTACACAACATCTTCACAAAGGGCTTTTTTAATTGCTGTGAAATGGTTAAATTATCTTCTGCAGACTTACTGAATACTTTTTTGGATATATAGTTATTATTATCAAATCCTAAATATATTACTTTTCCATCACGTGCAATTAAATAATTAGCACCGATTTTTCTTACAAATGGGATTGCAGTCGTGTACGTTCTTCCTGTAGCCACACAAATTAAAGTTTCAGGATGTATCTTTTTAAGTTCTTGAATTGCTTTGTAGTTTTCCGCAATAATTTCCATTTTATCGTTAAGTATTGTTCCATCAAGGTCAAGAACAAGCATTTTTAAAGACGCTTTTTTTCCTGAGTACATCTGACTCACCTCACCTTTGTGTTATATTATCCGTATATTTATTATTTTTCCGAATATTTTAATCTATTTATATAATATCAGTTCGACAAACAAAAAACAAGAGCACTTGTCTCTTGTTTTTTCTCTATTCTTAAAGGTTCTATAATAAATGTTGGGGTAAGTAAAAAGGAAAACAAATAAAAATATAGAAAAAA
>LFSF01000041.1:875-27798 GCA_001512665.1 Clostridiales bacterium DTU073 | reverse complement strand
ATTGTTTGCTTAACTACAAACTAATAGAGATAACGTCAACTAACAATGCATTCCGCGAGGCGCGGATTAGCAATTTCAACGTTGTAAGATTTAAGGCAAGGTTGAAGCTTGCCGCGCACACCGCCCAGCCCAAGTCAGGTATAACCCGGCTTGGACAAACCTAAGAAAAGAGCTTTCTATGGTTTGTCCGTCGCCTTAGGGCAGGACGGTGTCGGGAATGCGGGAACGTTAAGCGAAATTCGCCTAAAGAGGTGAAAAAAATGATAAGCAAAGATGATCTTTTGAAGAACAAAGATGATTTACTAAGCTACTCAAAGCAGATCAAAAGCGGAGACATTCAGATTCTTATAAAATGGTTGAATGAAAAGGACGATAATATAAGATATACCACTTTTCTATTGCTCCAAATCTTATCAAAAAAAGACGATAGAGTTTATAAGCATTGGGAGACTTTTGTTGAAAAGCTGAACGATGAGAATTCTTATCAGAGAAGTTTGGGGTTAATGCTAATATCGGAGAACATCAGATGGGATACGGAAGATAGATTTGGGAAGATATGTACCTTATACTTAAAACATTCGATGACGAGAAGTTCATAACAGCGCGTCAATGTATTCAAGGATTAAATAATATTATCAGTCAGACAAAGAAATATCGAAAAGAAATCATTGAAAGATTAACAGCAATTGATTTTGAAAAGAGAAAGGATACTCAGAAAGGACTATTATTACTTGATGTAGTTGAAGTTCTGGGGAAACTCTATCAAGATGAAAAGGATGTTGTAATTGAAGCATTCCTAAAAAATAAATTTGAACAAGGAAATGATGTAAATTTATAACATGCGCTATAAAGAAAAAAGAAGTTGAATTCTGTTGGGATTGCAAAGAAAGTGATGATTGTGAAAAGTGGTTGAAACACAGGGAAGCGGGAGCAAAATATGACTCGTTCAAGTGTTATTAAAAGTTAGAGGAAGATATTATTTATATTCAGGAAAATGGAGTTCAAGAGTATAAAAGATTGCAAGATATAAGAGAAGAACTTCTAAAATATATGTTAAATAATTTTAATGAAGGTCGTTCAAAAAGTTACTATTGTGTTGTAGCAACCGTTATGGAAATAGAAGAAATAAAAGAAGCGTTAATAAGAGCAAACGAATTATCATTAGATTATGATATTAAAAGAAAATCTAAAGTTTTACACTCGATACTTGACGAGATTGCCCAACAGAAGAATTATAATTTTAGACTACGTAAAAAAAGATGATTATATCCATTAAGGGAGCGCTATTTATTTAAAGTAATTATTTTAGCATATTATGTGGTATAATATATGTAAGGAATGTAAGGAATGGAGGAAGAAAAAATGGAACTTGCTAGGATAACATCAAAAGGACAGATTACAATACCTGTTAGGATAAGAAAGAAACTGAACCTCAAAGAGGGGGATAAGGTTATCTTCATTGAAGAAGGGGATAAAATTATTTTCGCTAATTCTTCGATGATCGCCTTAAAAGAGTTTCAGGAAGGAATGAAAGGTGAGGCTGAAAAGCAAGGACTATATTCCGAGAATGATGTTAACAAATTGGTTAGAGAAGTAAGAAAAGATTTGTGGGAGAAGAAATATGAGAATAATGATTGATACCGATATTAGTAACAGCATTATTATCAGATGTAGATATATTAATTACTGGGGATAAGGATTTTTTTGATGTTGATATTGACAGACCTGAGATATTAACACCACGAGAGTATTTAGAAAAATATTAATATTTTGCTATTTAAAAGAAGCATGGCACATTCGTATAACAATGCATTCCCGTGAGGCGTGGATTAACAAATTCAACGAGGACAAATTTCGGGGTGAGGTTGATGAGTGCCGCGCACATCCCCTAGTCTAACCGCGGTCGCGGATGATTTGGTCAAGCCTACTTGTTAAATAGTTCGTATTTAAGATAAATATAAGGAGGTTATTTTATGGGGTTAATTAATGGATTGTTAGGAAATGCAACAGAGGTAGATATTAGCCAAATTGAAACTGAAGTAAGTCAACTTTTAATTAACGGAGAGAAAATAGAAAAAGCTTACAAGGTTATTAGAGATTTATTTATTTTTACGGATAAAAGATTACTATTAATTGATAAGCAGGGGGTAACAGGCAAAAAAACAGAGTATCATACAATTCCTTATAAAAACATTGTACACTTTAGTATCGAATCTGCTGGACATTTTGATTTAGATGCGGAACTCAAGATATGGCTTTCAGGTATGCAAACACCAATCGGGAAAGAATTCAAAAAAGATAATTGTATATTTGATATTCAAAGAACACTTGCTAATTATGTACTTAATAGGTAATACAAATGTCAGAAAACAATTTCAGTGAAAATTATATCGGGGAAGCTAATTATGTAATTAATTTGGTAGATTTATTGGATTTAGGTATTAAGGAATAGGAGGAAAGACTGAACTAACATGAATGTAAAAAATGTACTTCCGTTAAATCTAATTAATCAATTATGGTTCAGAATATTAGTTGCGCTGATAATTCCTTTTGTACTGGTGATTTCATTTTCAAAGAATTACTCAACGGTGGAAATTGAGAAATACGCTTCTTTAGACAAGTTCACTAGCCAACTTGACCAACGTATCCCTGCTTTGATGAAGGACTATAGTATTCCTGGCGTAGCTATCGCTTTAATTCAAAAGGGTCAGACTACCTGGTCTAAGGCTTATGGCTATGCTGACCTTATAGAAGGAAGAAAGATGACTACTTCTACTTATTGTCGGGTTGAATCTATTTCTAAATCAGTAACTGCTTGGGGAGTCATTAAATTAGTTGAGCAAGGAAAAATAGAACTGGATAAACCTGTGAAACAGTATATTAAAAACTGGGAGTTTCCAAAATCCAATTATTCTGTGGAGAAAGTTACCGTAAGGCAATTGCTTGCCAATACTGCTGGTATGCCTTTAGGGGATATCTTTGAGCGTTATTCCCCAAATGACGAAATTCCTTCTTTGAAAGAAAGTTTATTTAAACAAGCTATTCTTATCCAAGAACCCGGTGTTTCATTTTTATACTCAAATACGGGATATAACTTGCTTGAGTTACTAATTGAAGAGGTTACCGGTCGTGATTTTGCAGAATATATGGAAGAAGAGGTTTTGCTTCCCCTTAAAATGTATAAATCTAGTTTTATCTGGAGTGAGGAGCTTAAGCCTGCAGTTCCTGTGGGTTATGATTCTAAAGGTAATCCAGTACCGGTATATATTTATCCGGAAAAAGCTTCAGGAGGTCTTTTTGCTACTGTAGACGATATAGCTACCTTTGTTGCGGCTGGGATGCCAAACTATTCCCGTACAGGGCATGAAGTTTTAACTCCTGAAAGTATAAATAATCTTTATATTCCAATGGTTGAAAAACCAGGTATCTATACTCTGGTTTTTGATTCATATGGATTAGGCTATTTCATCGAAACCATATCTAATGGTAAGAAATTGGTTATTAATGGCGGTCAGGGCGGCGGAGTTATGACTTATTTTAATGCTATTCCGGAAACAGGCGATGGTATTGTTATTTTGACAAATAGCCAGCGGAGCTGGCCGTTTTTTGCTTACATATTAACTGATTGGGCAAAGTGGAATGGCTTTGATTCAGTGGGAATGGGTAGGATTATTTTGGGTCAAAAGGCATTGTGGATTTTAATAGGTCTAATTTGGTTTATTTTGTTGTGTCTAATATGGAGTATAGGACAAGGGTTAATTTCCGGTAGGCGCCGGTTTTCACCTCTATCAAAAGAATTCGTCCTCTTACGCTTAGCGCAAAGCACTTTGTCTATAATTTTGCTAGTGTGTCTTTTATGGTGTATTAGTCAAGATTATTTATTTATATCCTCGGTATTTCCAATAATTTCTGGTTGGTTAGGATTTACGTTTTTTGTTTTGGCCATAGTTTTATTGTTGTTGGCATTGTGCCCATGCCAAAAAGATAACTTAATAGGCGACTGATGACTTCAGCTAACATAAAAATAATTGCTCGAATGTTAGAATCAGGTATAATAGTCGTATGAATACCGTTTAATCAAAGTAATGGATTTGATAATTAATTAATTAAACATTGGAGTAAAGCGTATGAGTCAATATGTACAGTACTTAGTTATTATTGGGGCTTTAGCACAGTTAATTGGCATTGCTTCATATATAAAGGAAACATTACAAGGCAAAACAAAGCCAAATAAAGTTACGTGGTTATTATGGTCTGTTGCCCCATTAATTGCGGCAATTGCAGCATTTACAGATGGAGTTAGATGGGCTATCTTACCTACATTTATGGCTGGTTTTGGGCCATTATTAGTATTTATTTGTTCATTTATTAGTAAAAATGCATATTGGAAGTTAGAAAAATTTGATTACCTTTGTGGGATTTTTTCTATTTTAGCATTAATACTATGGGCAATTACCAAACAACCCATTATTGCGATAATTTTTTCCATAGCAAGTGATGGACTTGCTGCTGTACCAACATTAATAAAAGCATGGAAATATCCAGATACAGAAAATGCAGCACCTTATATTACTGGAATATTTAGTGCATTAACTAGTTTTGCAGCTATAACAATGTGGAATTTTTCGTCATTGGCTTTTCCTATATATTTAGTTTTACTTAACACATGCATAATTATATCAATCTATAATAAAAAGCTTTTCAAAAACATCTAAGGTGCTGGGACGTCGGGAATGCGTAACGATAAGCAGAACTGACATCGTTCGCTAGGCTCGCTCGTCTGACTGATTATCGTAGCACGGGTTTACAAAATTCCATCGCCAAGAACTACAAGCGGTTCTAAGGCTTCAGGGACTTTGAAAACCCGCGTCGCCTTATACGACATAAGCTTCTTGTGCTTCGATTAATGATTATAATGATTATAATCTTTATAATGCGTTTAAATTTTATTAGTAGATTTGTTTTCTAAGGAGAGTTAAGGATATATGAATGATAACAAAAAGAAAAAGAACAAGAGACCAGTTATGACGCTGCCTCTTACAAATCTTGAAAAAGTACTTGAGTTATTATCAGGAATGGGTGTTTTGTTTAACTTAGTATTAGTTATCATAGCTTGGGGAACTGTTCCAGATCGAATCCCAACGCATTTTGATCCATCAGGATTACCAGATAGTTGGGGAGGAAAAGAATCTTTAATCTTGCTACCAATGGCAGTTATATTTTTATACTCATTACTGACAGTTGTCAGCAGATTTCCTCATACTTTCAACTATCCATGGAAAATCACAGAGGAGAATGCCAAAGCTCAGTATCTGAATGCACGTTACTTGCTTGTTTTTTTGAAGACTGAAATAATCGGGTTTTTTACATATATCCAATGGGTAACAATACAAGTTGCCCTAGGTAAGGCCCAAGGCTTGGGGCTCATCTTTCTACCAATATTTCTAATTATTATATTTGGAACGGTGGTAGTATATTTTTTCAAGGCAAGACAGAATAAATAAAATTAATAATTATAATAATTATTTAATACACCAGGGAGGAAAAATAGTATGTTAATGAGGAATATATACAAGTCTGTGTGCTAATATTTTTAGGTCAATTTGAGTATAAATTGGCCTTGGGTCGATAAAAGAACTCAAGGGTAGGTGCGAAATGCAAACAAAAAAAGGAGTAAAGCTTTATAATGTCATTTTTCCTCTTTGGCTTTTGTGGTTAATCCCAATTACTTGGTTGGTGGTTTTACCGGCGAATTTTTTGATTGACTTGGCCGTAGTAGTTTTAACGCTAAAATTTTTACAGGTCCCGGATATCAAAAAAATAACGAAAAAGGTAATTTTAAAGGTTTGGGCGTTAGGCTTTATCGCAGATTTTATTGGGACGGCAGCTATGTTTATGGCGAATATAATTGAATTTGACTATCAAACCAATTTAGGGAAATGGTGGTACGAGAACATAACTAATGCTGTATATTATAATCCCTTTGACAATATTTATGCTTTAATATGGGTAACTGTTTGTGTTGTGCTAACGGCGTATTGTATCTATTTCCTGAACTATAAAATAAGCTTAAGAAAGACTGAATTAAATCATGATCTCAGGAAAAAGCTGGCGTTATCTCTAGCAATCTTTACAGCCCCATATTTGTTTTACCTGCCAACAGCCTGGTTTTTCTAAAAACTATGAGCAGAATTAAAAAAATTCTTATTAATGAGCTTTAGGTTTTAATTATCAGTGCAAAATTACTTAAGTTAAAAAGAATAGGAAAGGATGATGATAAAAATTATGACTATGCAGAAAAAAGAAAGAATTATTTGGAGTGCAGTGCTAATTGTTATTTTAGTTGTTGCTGCAATAGTTGTATTAAGTTATCACACAAAGCTAAATAGTTTGTCTCAAAAAGTTGCTGAGCTTGAGGAATATCAAAATGCTTGGATACAAAGAGAAGCAGAATTGATGTCAGAAATTGAGGACCTTAAAATTCAGTTTAATCCTAATGATGAACTGACAGAACCTTTTCCAACAAATAATTCAGAAATCCTTAATAGTTTAAAACGGCAAGGATTTACTGGTAAATTGCAGGACATTATCGACGACCTTACCGAACATAGTGAATTAATTCCTTTTGAAGGTGTTTTAGGCGGAAAGATGGGTTTTTACAACAAGGAAGATATATATGTGCTCTCGGATAAATGGGTTTTGGCAAAATTCGAGGATGGGCATATTGGAGGAAATATGTTGCTTAGATATAGCGTGAAAAATAATAAAATATCCTGGGAAGTGTTAGATGCCTATTTATATGATTAATTATATATTTGGGTTAAAGTTGGAGGTATAATGTATTGATTATTAAAAAAACCTCAGAACAAATTGAGAAGATGGCAGAAGCAGGTAAAATATTAGCTGCTTGTCATCGGGAACTTCGTAAGCTTATCCGTCCAGGCTTATCTACTATAGACATTGATCATTTTGTGGATGATTTTATCCAGTCCCATGGAGCGAAAGCAGAGCAAAAAGGCTACAAAGGATACCCTTTTGCCATTTGTGCTTCAGTCAATGATGAGATCTGCCATGGCTTCCCTTCTCCAAGCCCTCTCCAGGAAGGTGATATTGTTACTATTGATATGGTAGTCAATCTTGATGGGTGGATGGCTGATTCTGCGTGGTCTTATCCAGTAGGTAAAGTATCCGAACAAGCAGAAAAATTACTTAAAGTAACTAAAGAGTGCCTTTACTTGGGTATTGATAAAGCGGTTATCGGCAATCGGCTTGGCGATATTTCACATGCAATTCAAGTACATGCTGAATCTCACGGTTTTTCTGTGGTGCGAGAATTTGCAGGACATGGTATTGGTAATAAGATGCATGAAGAACCGTATGTTCTGCACTATGGCAACCCCCATACAGGATTGAAGCTTTGTGAAGGGATGGTTTTTACCATTGAACCAATGATTAATCAGGGTTCTTATAAACTGATAATGGATGAGAACGGATGGACGGCTAGAACAGCAGATGGTAGATTATCCGCTCAGTATGAGCATACCATAGCAATTACTAAGAAAGGTCCATTGGTGTTAACTGAACAAGAAGGCGTAGAATCTTTTTTAGATATGTACATTTCTCTGAAATAAGAAAGGGAGATTGTTCGTGGATATCGGTATTATTGGCGGAGCAGATGGTCCAACTTCAATTTTTATAACAGCTAGTATTAATCCATTCGTTATTGCGATTATAGCCATTATATGTATTGCTGTGGTTGGAGTTGTTTTTTGGAAATTATATAAAAGTAAATCGTAAACGCAGGGGGAGTGTGGCAGAGGGACGTTTCAGCTGCCACATTCTCATTAAAAAGAGAACATTATCAATAATGTGGCAGCTGAAACGTCCTCCTGCCACCTATTTTTCTTGAGTAGGTTTGCTGAAGAATTCATAAATGCCCATCAGTACTAGAAAAACCCCAAAGATTTTTCTGAGAAGCGGTGCATCCACATGATTAGCCCAAGTAGCGCCTAAAAAAGCACCCAACAAAGCCCCTATCGCAAGATAGAGGGTTAGTTTTAATTTGATGTTTTTTTGCTTCAGATGGGTGATTACAGCTACTGCAGCCGTTGGGATAAAGGCTGCCAGGCAGATACCTTGTGCCGTATGCTGTGGAATATTCATAAGAATAACCAAAGCCGGGACCAGAAGAGTCCCACCCCCCATAGCTAAACCACTTAGGATGCCCATGAGTAAGCCAATAATATAGATTAGCATTAGAAAATCATCCTGATTCCGGCTGCAGCCATGAAGATACCAAAGAGTTTGCGTAGATGTCGAGCGGGTATATATTGCATCAGTCTTGCTCCTAAATAGCCGCCAAGCATGCCGCTTATGGCAATTTTTAAGGCTAGAGCCCAATCAATATGACTGTTGGCCTGATAAATGAAAGTGCTGACGATAGCTGTAGGCAGGATTATCGACAATGATGTACCATGAGCGATATGTTGTTTTTGACCTAAGAGGAAAACCATTGCCGGTATTAATATAGTTCCCCCGCCGATTCCCAACAGCCCGTTGATTAGACCTGTAATTATACCTATTAGACCGAGAACAACAATGTTTTTATATGTAAGTTTAAGTGGTTCTTTAGAATCTATAAATTTGTTTAAGTTTATAAATTTCATAGTAACCCTCCTCTGATAGCGATAGTGTTTGTTAGGAGGGCGAATTTTATTAGGGAAAAAATGGGGTGGTTTATTAGGATTAAAGAGTTAAAGTATGGTTAGGCTGTTCGGCAAATAGGTGCGAAGAGATGGAAGGTGGGTAAGTTTGTTGTTTATAGGTGAATCCAGCTTAAGGTGATGATCAGCAGAATACCTAAAATAAAGCCACATAGGGCATAATGTGGATGGCGACGACGTGCTTCGGGCAGAAGTTCATTTTTCACAATAAAAATCATGGCACCTCCCGCCAGAGCCAGAAGCAGAGAAATAAAATGTGAGGAGATGGCAACGAGCAGAATTCCTAATAGTGCTCCGACCGGAGTAAAGAGGCTAATCAGCAGGCAAATGATAATTATTTTATATTTTGCTATCTGAGCCATAGTTAAGGGAGCGGCAATGGCCATACCTTCAGGAACATTATGCATACCTATAGCAAGAGCGATAATTAAACCTAAATTTTCTTTAGCTGCATAGCCGACAGCGATAGCGATTCCTTCAGGAAGGTCATGTAGGGCAATGCCAATAGCAATGAGATAGCCCATCTTAAGGAATTGTTTCTGTTGCCCGGTATGGAGGACAGTGGAACTGTTTGTAGCGCTGCCCTGCTTTTGCAAAGCGGGGAACTCGGAAATAATTACATCCAGGATTAGCATCAAGCATAGTCCGGCAAGAAAGCCTAGGGTCGCCACTATTAAATTGCCGTAAACCAAAGCTGAAGGAATCAAATCGAAAACAACTACGGCGGTCATTACTCCACCGGCAAATCCAAGTAAAACAGACAAGAGCTTTTCTTCCGGTTTCCCGGTGATCAGAATAATTAGTGCCCCTAATACCGTAGCTAAACCAGCTATGATACTTTGCCCAATAATTTCATAGGTCATCCTTTTTTCTCCTGTGTAGAGATAATTTGTTCTATTCTTTAAACATAGTACAGGAGAAGAATATTTATGACTTTTCAAGGCATTGGCTTAATATTAATAATATTATTATCAATTGTATAAATTGAAATATAATTTTATGTACCCATATACAGCAAATAATGTATAATTATATAAGAAGAGCACGAAAAAAATCTCAATAGCGCAAAGGGGGGTAATGATGCAGGCAAACATCGAGCCACAGCAGGGACTAGCTATTGGCATAGATGTGGGAGGAACTAAAATAAAAGCCGGTTTAGTTAACCAGGATGGTCAAATATTAATGGCTAAGGTATTGGTTACGGAAAAAGAAAAAGGAGCAGAGCACGTTTTGAAAAAGATTGTGCAGCTCATTGATGAACTGAAGAGTTCTACTACTGAAAAGATACTGGGTGTAGGGTTGGCTTTACCCGGAGATATAGATTATCAAAGAGGTTATTCTCTTTGTTGCCCTAATTTAGCTTGGGGCGAACTGGAGGTTAGTGCACCGCTGTTTAAGAGCACAGGCCTTCCGGTAAAATTAGTTAATGATGCAAATGCCGCTTGCTTAGGCGAATTTTATTATGGTAGAGGAAAAGATGCTCCGATCTTTTTGAGTATTACCTTAGGTACTGGGGTAGGTTCAGGATTAATTCTTGATCAACGGCTATTTACTGGACGTTTTGGTTCGGGAGTGGAAGCAGGTCATATGATTATAGAGCCGGACGGATATCCGTGTGCTTGCGGCGGAAAAGGCTGTTGGGAGACTTTGGTTGCGGCACCGGCAATAGTTAGAAGAACCAGGGAGAAGATAAAACAGTTCTCCTCAGAGCAGCTTTCTGTAGAAAATTTATCCGTCGAATTAATTTTTCAAGCATTTAGAGCCGGAGATCCTCTTGCCCGGATTGTTGTAGAGGAAACCATTTATTATCTGGTCTTGGGTCTTGTTAATCTAATCAATTTGTTTAACCCTCATAAAATTAGCTTAGGGGGAGGGGTTGCTGAAGCAGAGGAGATCTTTTCTCCACAATTGCTTGAGCAAATTAATAATAAGGTTTTTCCTACCTTGAGAGGAAAAGTTGAGATATTTAAAGCTACACAGGGTTATTATGGCGGTATTGTGGGTGCAGCAAGTCTTTGGTTACATAATGTTAAGATGATTTAGGATTTTTTATTTTAATTCAACATCTTCACTAATTTGACAATAATATAAAAGTTTAATAAGATTATGGATAGAAAGGGGTACAATGGTGAAAAATAGCAGTAATTATCCAACTCCTTATGAAATATATCTTTTTCATCAGGGCAACCTATTTAAGAGTTATGAAATGTTAGGCGCCCATGTTGGCCGAGAAAAACAAAAAAAGGGAGTAAGATTTTCGGTTTGGGCTCCTCATGCAATGGAAGTCAGAGTAACCGGTGATTTCAATGGCTGGCAAGGCTGCAGTAATCCGATGGAGAGGATAGATGGCTCCGGCATTTGGACAACTTTTATCCCTGGTGCAAAAGTCGGAGATTGTTATAAATATGAAATAGTTACATATTATGGGGAAGTATTATATAAGGCAGATCCCTATGCTTTTTGGGCTGAACTGAGACCAAAATCTGCTTCCCGTGTATGTGATCTTTCTACTTATAAATGGCATGATCAAAAATGGCAAAAAAAGAAAAAGGAAGAGCCTGATGTTTATAACCAACCTCAGCTTATTTACGAAGTACATTTAGGCTCCTGGAAACTGAAGGAAGATGGCAGTTTTTATACATATCGTGAATTAGCCGACATATTAGTAGATTATGCTGTAGAGATGGGTTATACACATCTTGAGCTCTTGCCGATAAATGAACATCCCTTTGATGGCTCTTGGGGTTATCAGTCAACCGGATATTATGCCGTAACTAGTCGCTATGGAACACCTCAGGATTTTATGTATTTTGTAGATCGTTGTCATCAGAAGGGGATTGGGGTTATTCTTGATTGGGTTCCGGCTCATTTTTGTAAAGATGCCCACGGTTTGGCTTGGTTTGATGGCACCCCATTGTATGAATCAGAAGAAATACCGGGCTGGGGCACACTGAAATTTGATTATGGTCGACCGGAAGTAAGAAGCTTTCTTATTTCTAATGCTTTGTTCTGGTTCGACGTATTTCACATTGATGGGCTGAGAGTAGATGCTGTCGCCAGTATGCTCTATCTTGATTATGGTAAAGAGCCTGGCCAGTGGGTTCCTAATAAGTATGGCGGCAATGGGGATTTAAATGCTATTGACTTTATCAAAAGATTGAATGAAGTGGTTTTTGCCGAATTTCCACAGGCTCTAATGTTTGCGGAAGAATCTACGGAGTGGCCTTTTGTCACAGGTCCTACATATGACGGTGGATTGGGTTTTAATTTCAAATGGAATATGGGTTGGATGAATGATTCTTTAAAGTATATGTCAAAGGATCCTATTTATCGGAGTTGGCATCATAATTTATTGACTTTTTCCTTTATGTATGCTTTTTCAGAGAATTTCGTTCTTCCTTTATCACATGATGAAGTTGTGCACGGAAAAAAGTCACTGATCGAAAAGATGCCCGGTGATTATTGGCAGAAGTTCGCAAATCTGAGGACTTTTTTAGCTTATATGATGGGTCATCCAGGTAAGAAGCTGCTCTTTATGGGCGGGGAAATTGCTCAGTTTATCGAATGGAGATACTATGAGGGATTGGAATGGAAACTGCTTGAATTTGAAATGCATCGCAAATTTCAGCACTATGTGCGCAGCCTTAATTGGCTCTATCGCCGGGAAAAGGCTTTTTGGGAGCAGGACCATGGTTGGGAAGGGTTTCAGTGGATTGATTGTAACAATAATCAGCAAAGTATTCTTATCTTTGTTCGTTGGAGTAAGGAAGCAGATAATTTTATCGTAGTTTTATGTAATTTTACACCACAGTACTATGAAAACTTCCGGATTGGAGTTCCGTGTGACGGAATATACCAAGAGATCTTTAATAGTGACCTTACTGAGTTTGGTGGGTCAGGAAAAAGGAATGAAGAGAACTTAAAAGCAGAAAAAATAGCTTGGCACGGACAAGATTTTTCCTTGGAAATAAAGGTACCTCCTTTAGCGTGTATTATTTTTAAAAAGAAAAAAGTAGTAAAACCTAATAAAAGTAAAAGACTTCAAAGTTTCAAAGTATTATTCAATTAAAGATCAATAACCAAGTTTTATACGGGGAAAATATAAAATATAAATAAATAGGGAAAAATCCAAAATAGGGGGTTCTCGATGTTTAAGGATAAAGAGGCATTTAAAAAGGCTTTTTTGGAAGAATTCCAAAGTATTTATAATAAATCAATAGATGAAGGCAGTAATTTTGAAAAATATGATGCGCTGGCAAGTTTAATCCGAGATGAGATTAGTACAGCATGGTATCAAACCAATAAGTATTATAAAGAAGCAGACCATGCCAAAGAGGTTTACTATTTTTCCATAGAATTTTTATTAGGTCGACTCTTAAGTAGCAACCTGCTGAATCTTGGGATTCAGGAGGTAGTTGAAGCAGGATTGGCTGATTTAGGGATTAATTTAAAGGATTTAGAGGCTGAAGAAGCAGATGCAGGTTTAGGAAGCGGTGGTTTGGGTCGTTTAGCTGCCGATATTCTTGATTCCATGGCTTCATTAAACCTGCCCGGACATGGTTGTGGGATTAGATATCGTTATGGTTTGTTTGAACAAAAGATAGAGAATGGAGAACAAGTCGAGCGCCCTGATGACTGGTTGAAAAAAGGCTATCCCTGGGAGCTCCGGAGACCTGATAAAGCCGTCGAAGTTAAGTTCGGGGGCAAAGTGAAAGTAAACTGTGTGGAAGGTAGAACTGTCTTTATCCATGAAGAATATGAATCTGCTTTAGCTGTACCTTATGATATACCTATTGTTGGCTATCAGAACGGGTTGGTTAACACCCTTCGTTTATGGAGTGCGGAGGCCCCTGAAGCTGAATTTGACTTTTATTCCTTTCAACGGGGCGATTATTTGAAAGCCGTAGAAAGAAAATATTCGGCAGAATCCATCTCGCAAATTCTTTATCCTGATGATAGCTATTATGAGGGTAGGAAATTAAGATTAAAACAACAGTATTTCTTTGTTTCGGCGGGGTTGCAGAGTATTGTCCGTCGTTATAAAAAACGGCATGCCACAATGCATAATTTTTCAGAGAAGGTCGCTTTACATATCAATGACACACATCCGGCTTTAGTTATTCCTGAATTGATGCGGATTCTCTTGGATGAAGAAGGTATGGGTTGGGATGAGGCTTGGCAAATTACCACAGAAACGGTCTCTTATACTAATCACACTATATTGCCAGAGGCTTTGGAGAAATGGCCGATAGATTTATTTAAACAACTTTTGCCGCGGATATTTATGATTGTAGAAGAAATAAATGAACGTTATTGCCGGAATTTGTGGAAAAAGTATCCCAACATGGAAAAGATTAGAGAAATGGCCATCGTTAGTGATGGTTATGTTCGTATGGCTCCTTTAGCTATTGCCGGAAGCTTTAGTGTCAATGGGGTTGCGAAAATCCACACGGAAATTTTAAAGAAACAGGTAATGCGTCAATATTATGAGGATTGTCCACAAAAATTTAATAACAAGACAAACGGGATAACCCATCGTCGCTGGTTATTAATGGCCAATCCTAAATTAGCCGAACTTATTTCGGATACAATTGGTTCCAATTGGATTAATAATCCCAGTGAATTAAAAAAATTACTTCAGTTTAAAGATGATTCTTCAGTACAGGAGAAATTTGCTCAGATAAAACTACAGAACAAAGCTAAAGTAGCAGAGTTTATCAAGGAGAAATACGATTTACAGATCGACCCTTATTCTATTTTCGATATTCATATTAAACGAATTCATGCTTATAAACGGCAATTGCTTAATGTATTGCACATCATGCATTTATATAATCAGTTACTGGAAAATCCGGATTTGGATATTGCTCCGCGTACCTTTATTTTTGCGGGGAAGGCTGCCCCGGGGTATTATTTCGCTAAAAAAACAATCAAATTGATTAATGCTTTAGCTGAGGTAATCAATAAGGATAAAGCAATCAAGGGAAAAATAAAAATGGTATTTCTGGAAAATTACAATGTTTCCCTAGCTGAACTACTGATTCCTTCGGCTAATCTTAGTGAACAGATTTCTACGGCAAGTAAAGAAGCTTCCGGTACAGGCAATATGAAATTCATGATGAACGGAGCAGTTACTATAGGTACTTTGGATGGTGCCAATGTAGAAATACTGGAAAAGGTAGGAGCAGACAATTTCCTGCTTTTTGGCTTAACCGCTGACGAAGTTTTACACTATTACAAACATGGTGGATATTCCTCTCGGAACTTGTATAATCGAGAACCTGCCATCAAAAAAATCTTGGAGCAGTTGATTAATGGTTTTTTACAAGTTCCTAAAGAAGAGTTTATGGGGATTTATGATCAGTTGCTGAATTATAACGATGAATTTTTTGTCTTGAAAGATCTTGGTTCTTATATTAAAGCCCAAGAGAAAGCTAATAGCTTATATCAGAACAGAGAAAAATGGCTGCAAATGTGCCTTACAAATGTAGCATATTCAGGAGCTTTCTCTAGCGACCGCACTACCAATGAATATGCAGACGGAATTTGGCATCTTAAACCTGTTTATTTGGATAAATAAAGAGCAATAGAAATATGGTTTATAAATATATCACTGGGAGAGGGTAGTTATGAGACGAAAAGAATGTATAGCCATGCTCCTAGCTGGCGGTCAAGGTAGCCGATTAAGGGTGTTAACCAAAAACTTGGCTAAACCGGCGGTACCATTTGGCGGCAAATACAGAATAATTGATTTTAGTATGAGTAATTGTATTAACTCCGGAATTGATACCGTTGGTGTCTTAACACAATATAAACCACAAGTTCTAAATGCATATATCGGGGTAGGTAGTGCGTGGGATTTACAATGTTACGGCCGAAACGGGGGTGTGACGATCTTACCCCCCTATGTCAGTGAAGACGGCGGAGAATGGTATTTAGGGACAGCCCATTCGATCTATCAAAATTTACAATTTATTGAAAAGTATAACCCTAAGTATGTCTTGATTATTTCCGGGGACCATGTTTACAAAATGGATTATTCCCTAATGCTCAAGGAACATAAAGCTAAAAATGCTGATGTTTCTATCTCTGTAGTTGAGGTTCCTTGGGAGGAAGCTTCCCGTTTTGGCATTATAAATACAGAAAAAGATGGGAGAATCAAAGAGTTTGAAGAAAAACCGGCTCATCCTAAAAGCAATCTGGCCTCAATGGGTGTTTATATTTTCAATTGGCCGGTTCTTAAAGAATTTCTGGAAAAGGATGCTGCAGATGAAAACTCGGCCAATGATTTTGGTAAAAATGTCATTCCTTTGATGCTGAGAGAAAAACAAAAATTATATGCTTACCGTTTTCAGGGTTATTGGCGTGATGTGGGTACAGTTGAAAGCTATTGGGAAGCCAGTATGGATGTTATCGATAACCATGATTTTTTGAGTAATTTTGATGACAATTGGAAAATTTATTCCGCGCCGGTGTTGCAACCGCCTCATTATATAGCACCCGGAGCAAAAATAGACAGAGCTTTAATCTCTGATGGATCTTGGATTGATGGTGAGGTAGAACATTCCATAATATTCCCTGGTGTATTGGTTGGTAAGAATGCCAAGATTAAGGATTCTATTATTATGGCCGGTGCACAAATTGGACAGGGTGCCAGAATTGAAAATGCTATTATTGGGGAAAATGCGGTGATTGGCAAGAATTCTGTGATTAGTGGTGATGGGATTACCGTAATTGAAGATGATCAGAAGCTTAAAGAAAATTCACGGATCGGAATGATGTTAAATTTAAAAAAAGTAGAAAAAAAGAAGGCTGAAGAATTTAAAGAATTATTGGGATAAGGGGATAGGTAAATGAAAAATGTAATGGGAATTATCCACCATAAGAAAGATGAAGAAGCTTTTCGGGAATTAACTAAGCATCGTTGTGTAGCGGCGATACCTTTTGGGGGCAAGTATCGCTTAGTGGATTTCCCCTTGTCAAATATGACTAATGCAGGTATATCCAATGTGGGTATTATTACTTCTTTAAAACTCAGATCCCTTTTAGATCATTTAGGAAAAGGAAAAGAGTGGGGGTTGGATAGAAAGCATGATGGGCTTTTTATTTTACCTGCCGCTAGTGAAAAAAACAAACGCTGGTTAGATTTAGAGGATATTTATGCAAATTATGATTATATTGTTAATAGTAAACAAGAATATGTCTTGCTTTCCGGAAGTAATATTGTATGCAATATAGATTTGCGTAAAGTGTTTGCTTATCATTGTGAGAAAAAAGCTGATTTAACCATAATTTACAGTGAAGACTACAAGTTTTTGCCGGAGGATGTATCCCGAGGGGTTTATTTAAAAAAGGGAACTAATGGGAGAATAAATGCAGTAAGTATAGGCACACCCTTTGAAAACGGTGTAGTTTGCATGGATATGTTTTTATTTAAGAAATCCTTTTTCTTACAACTTTTACAGGAATGCTCCGCTTTTGGTAAATGTGACTTTATTAGCGAAGTCTTACCCTTAAAGTTAAAGGAAATGAAAATATATGGTTATGCCCATGAAGGATATTTAGGGATTATTAATTCATGGAAAAGTTTTTATAAACATCAAATAGAATTATTAAATCCCAAAGTTTGGCAGGAACTGTTTTTTGCTAAGGGGATGATTCATACAAAATTTAAAGACGGACCGCCTGCCAGATATTACGAAAACTCCGAAGTACATAATGTTTTTGCTTCTCCCGGCTGTTTAATTGAAGGGAAAGTGGAAAATAGCATTCTTTTCAGAAAAGTAATCATAGGCAGAGGGGCTGTAGTTCGTAACAGTATTCTGATGCCCAGAGTGGAGGTTGCAGAAAACGTTGTTTTAGACGGGGTAATCATCGATAAAAACGTACGTGTTAATAAGGGCGTGAAACTAATAAGCAGTGATGAAAACCCAGTAATAATAGAGAAAAATAGAGTAATAGGAGGAGGTTTATAAATCAAATGTTAAAAGTATTATTTATTGCCTCAGAATGCACACCTTTTGCGAAAACCGGCGGATTAGGTGATGTAGTCGAGAGCTTACCGATAGCCTTAAGAAATAGAAAAATTGATGCCAGAGTAATTATTCCCAAATATGAAAATATACCGGCAGAATTTAAAAAAGAAATGGTACATAAAAAGACTTTTACTGTACCTGTTGCTTGGCGTCAAGAGTATGGCGGCTTAGAAATACTAAAACATGAGGATAGTACTTACTATTTCTTAGATAATGAAAAATACTTCAAAAGAGCAGGGCTTTACGGGTATTACGATGATGGAGAACGTTTTACTTATTTTTGTCGTGGTGTTCTGGAAAGCCTGCCTTACATGGATTTTCAGCCGGACATTCTGCATTGTAATGACTGGCATACCGGCATGATTCCCTTATTTTTAAAGGTGTTTTATTGGAACAATCCTTTTTATCAAAATATAAAAACAGTTTTAACCATTCATAATTTAAAATTCCAAGGTATATTCCCGATGGAAATACTTGGTGATTTATTAGGTTTAGACGATTCCTATCGTGGTGATGAAGGCGTTGAATTTTTCGGTAATGTGAACTTTTTAAAGGCAGGTATCGTTCATGCCGATCGCATTACTACTGTTAGCGAATCTTATGCAGAAGAGATTAAAACTGATTATTATGGGGAAAAATTAAATGGTATTTTGAAAAAATATGAAGGAAAAATGCAAGGGATCTTAAACGGGATTGATTATAAAAAATATAATCCGGAAACAGACCCGTATATTTATGAAAATTTCAGATGCTCATCTGTTAAAAAGGAACAAAATAAAGTGAAACTGCAAGAAGATATGCGTCTGCCGGTAAGACCTGAAGTACCGGTTTTAGCCATGGTTTCCAGATTGACTCGCCAAAAGGGATTAGATCTTTTAATCCATATTATTGATGAATTGTTGAACGAGGATATCCAATTAATTATTTTAGGTACGGGCGAGTGGAAATATGAACAAGCTTTAAGGGAAGCAGCGGAAAGACATCCTCAAAAAATGAAAGCATATTTTATGTTCAATGAACCTTTGGCTCATAAGATTTATGCCGGAGCAGACCTTTATCTAATGCCTTCTTTGTTTGAACCTTGCGGTTTAAGCCAGCTGATTGCTTTGAGGTATGGTACGTTACCGATCGTCAGAGAGACCGGTGGATTGAAGGATACGATCATTTCTTATAACGAACAGATGGGAGTAGGTAATGGTTTTAGCTTTGCTAATTTTAATGCACACGATTTCTTGTTTACAATCAAGCGTGCGTTAGATTTTTACCATAATCGCAAACCCATCTGGAATAAATTATTCAAAAATGCCTTTAAAGCAAACTTTAGCTGGACAAGTTCAGCGCAGAAATATATTAAACTATATGAAGACCTGTATGGTGGTTAATTTAAATTAAAAAGGGTGAAAATCACGATGAATGGTTGGATTTTCCATGATTCACATGATCTAAGATATCGCAGCCCCTTCGGGGCTGTTCCTTGTCATGAAAAAGTTGTGTTGCGTTTAGGAGTAAAATTGTCAGAACCGGTTGAAGCAGTTGTTTTACGCATCTGGGAGAATAACCATCCAACTCAAGAGATAGAGATGCAATTAGAAAAGTCTTCGGTAGCAAAACAGCCGGATACAGTGAGTTTTTATCGAGCGGAAGTGAAGGTTTCGGAGCTTGGTCTTTATTGGTATTATTTTGTTGTTACTAGCAGGGACAAGGTTTACTATTATGGAAATAATCAGGATAGGTTAGGGGGAAAAGGGGAAATAAAGGAACAGGTTCCTTCTCCCTATCAAATTACTGTTTATAAGGAAGACTTGTCTGTTCCCAGCTGGTTTAAAGAAAGTGTTCTCTATCAAATCTTTGTTGACCGTTTTTATAATGGGAATGAAGACGGCAGGGTGGATAATCCTAAGAAAGGTTGTATTTTGCATGGACGATGGGATGATACTCCTTGCTATTTCAAAGAGAAAGATGGTTCCATAAAAAGATGGAACTTTTTTGGTGGAAATTTACGGGGAGTAATCAAGAAACTTCCCTATCTAAAGGAATTAGGTATTGGGGTAATTTACTTTAACCCGATCTTTGAAGCACCGAGCAATCATAAATATGATACTGCCGACTATAAAAAAATAGATCCCATGTTTGGTGATATTGAAGTATTCCGGGAGTTATGTGCAGAGGCTCGAAAACATAATATCCGGATCATGTTAGATGGTGTTTTTAGTCATACCGGCAGTGATAGTATTTATTTTAATAAGGAAGGAAATTATCCGGAAATTGGAGCATATCAATCCAAGGAATCACCGTATTACAGTTGGTACCGTTTTAGCAAACATCCTGATGAGTATGAAAGCTGGTGGGGTTTTGGGAATTTGCCTAATGTTAACGAACTAGACCCATCGTATCAGGAATTTTTGTTTAAAGGCGAAGATAGTGTTGTCCAGTATTGGATGAGAAATGGTACTGCAGGCTGGCGGTTGGACGTTGCTGATGAATTGCCGGATGAGTTTATTAAAGACTTGCGCAAGGTAATGAAGCAGGTGGATCCCGAATCCGTTTTGCTTGGTGAGGTATGGGAGGATGCTTCCAATAAAGTCAGTTATGGCATAAATCGTCAATACCTTTGGGGAGAAGAATTAGATTCTGTAACCAATTATCCTTTTCGCAAAGCTTTGCTTGACTTTATTCTGGGTAATGGTGATGCCCAATTACTTCATCGTAGATTAATGAGTCTTTATGAAAATTACCCTAGGGAGCATTTCTACAGTACCATGAATTTAATAGGCAGTCATGATGTACCGAGGGTTTTAACCCTCTTAGGAGAAGCTCCTAATGGAGATACCTTAACTGAACAAGAGAAAGAAACATTCCGGTTAAATGCACGACAACGTCGGCTTGGTTTAATGCGCTTAAAACTGCTAGTTCTTTTTCAGATGACTTTTCCCGGTGTACCCTCTATTTACTATGGTGATGAAGCGGGGATGGAGGGATATGCGGACCCCTATAACCGAGGCCCCTATCCTTGGGGTCGTCAGGAAGCAGATTTGTTGTCCTTTTATAAAAAGGCTATTACTTTGCGGAACAATTTTTCTGCATTTTATAAAGGAGATTGGTGTTCGGTTTGGGCAAAAGGTGATGTCTATAGCTTTTTAAGGGCTTATGGAGATGAAGTTTTTTTAGTAGCCATTAATCGTCATCAAACGGAAGAACGGAAGATTACTCTGGATTTGGGTAAAGAATATCAAGGTTTATGGAAAGAAGTTTTTCCTTACGAAAAGAACGGGGCGCAGGAATACAGTACGCTTGAGATAACTCTCAACCCGTTAGAAGGAAAAGTGTTAAAGGTGAAATAACCTTTTGAAGGAGGTAGTTTTCTTGAAATTAGATCGAGCAAGTGGTGTTCTTCTTCATCCTACCTCTCTCCCTTCTCCATACGGGATTGGAGAAATTGGAACCGAGGCACGGAAGTTCATAGATTTTTTAAAAAAAGGTGGTTTTAAATTATGGCAGATCTTACCGCTTAATCCTGTTGGTTATGGTGAGTCGCCTTATCAGTCATTTTCTGCTTTTGCCGGTAACCCTCTCTTAATAAGTTTAGAGAGACTAAGGAAAGATGGGTTGTTATCGAGAAAGGATTTAGCCGGAGCTCCTTCTTTCCCGGAAGATAGGGTTGATTTCTCTGCTTGTCGAAAATTTAAAACCAGAATGTTTCGTCAAGCTTTTGCCAAGTTTGGCGTTAAGGGTTTAAAAAGTACTGCTTTTCGGGAGTTTAAAGACAAAAATAGTTTCTGGATAGCTGATTACGCTTTGTTCATGGCTTTAAAAGAACGTTTTCAAAACCAACCGTGGAATTGTTGGGATCAACCAATTGCCATGCGTGATGCCCAAACCCTTAAATTTTGGGAAGGAAAATTAACGGAAGATGTTCATTATCACATGTTTTTGCAATATGTTTTCTTTAATCAGTGGAGCGATTTAAAGAAATATGCGAACAAAAAAGGGATTAGAATCATTGGGGATTTGCCACTTTATGTTTCCTATGACAGTAGTGATGCTTGGGTACATTCTCATCTCTTTGCCTTGGATGAAAGGGGTAATCCGCTAAAAGTAGGAGGTGTACCGCCTGATTATTTTAGTCCCACAGGCCAGTTATGGGGCAATCCTCTTTACAAATGGGAGGAAATGGAGAAAGATGATTATCTCTGGTGGCGTCAACGGCTTAAAGTCTTGTTAGAATTGGTTGATGTGATCAGAATTGATCATTTCCGAGGTTTTGAGGCTTACTGGGAGATACCGGCATCGGAAAGCACTGCGGTCAATGGCCGCTGGGTGCAAGGACCCGGTGAAAAGTTTTTTGCTACCCTTGCTCAATATTTAGGAGAATTGCCTTTAATGGCAGAAGATTTAGGTTTTATTACCCCGGAAGTCACTGCTTTGAAGGATAAATTTGATTTTCCGGGAATGAAGGTTTTACAATTTATTGATCGGGAGCCTTGGCCTGCTCCTGAAAATGACGATGGTAATTGGGTATATTATACGGGAACTCATGATAATGACACCTTATTAGGTTGGTATGACGAGCTTGTATTATCTCACTTTTCACCTGAAAGCAGAGAAAAATGGTTAGCCAATATTTGCTGGGATTTGATTGAAGTTGTCTATCAAAGTCGAGCTAAATGGGCAATCATTCCTTTACAGGACCTGCTTTGTTTAGATAGTAGTGCCAGAATGAATGTACCGGGTACGGTGGGGAATAATTGGCATTGGCGTTTTAAAAAGGATGACTTAACACGGAAATTAGCTAAAAAAACAGCGCAATTGCGGAAAAAATATGCGAGGTGAACCCCAATGAGCAATAGCAATAACTGGGAACGTTATAAAAACTGTCTATATACTAACGAAACTTTGGGTTTGGCATTGGATTATAGTCAGATTGCATTCCCCGAAGGGTATTTTCAGGAAATGGCTTCCCTCATGGCCGAGACTATGCAGATGATGGAGGAATTGGAAAAAGGGACCATCGCCAATCCTGATGAAAAGCGAATGGTAGGGCATTATTGGCTTAGAGAGGCAACACTTGCGCCGAATAAAGAGATCGAAGCAGAGATTAGGCAAACTATCGAAAAAATTCAGGAGTTCGGTCAAGCGGTTAAGTCCGGAAAAATTCTTTCGCCTACAGGGGAAAGGTTCAGTAGATTTTTATTAATCGGAATAGGCGGTTCGGCTCTTGGTCCTCAATTAATCAGTGATGCTCTAATGATTAAGGGTAAAGAGCCGGGTAAGAGTGCAGGCTTACAAGCCTACTTTTTAGATAATACCGATCCGGATGGTATAGATAGGGTTTTAGACCAGTTGGCAGATTATCTGGCCGAAACTTTGGTTATCGTTATTTCGAAAAGTGGCGGCACTATCGAAACGCGCAATGGCATGTTGGAAGTACAAAGTTATTTTACAGCGAGGGGATTGGATTTTGCCGGTCAAACAGTAGCGATAACAACCAAAGGGAGCAAATTGGACCTGCAGGCGGAGAAAGAAAAGTGGCTCGCCCGTTTTTATATCTGGGATTGGGTAGGAGGTCGCACTTCGGTTACCTCTGCTGTCGGTTTACTTCCCGCTATTTTGCAAGAGATAGAGATTATGGCTTTTTTGCAAGGTGCCCGGGATTGTGATGTGGTGACGAGAAGTGCAAAAATTAGGGAAAACCCAGCTGCGCTTATGGCTTTAATGTGGTATTTCCTTGTGCAAAAAGAAAGCAAGAGAAACATGGTGATTTTACCCTATAGAGATAGTTTACAGTTACTCTCCCGCTACCTGCAGCAATTGGTCATGGAATCTCTGGGTAAAGAAAAAAACCTAGAGGACAAAATCGTCCACGAAGGTCTCACTGTGTTTGGTAATAAAGGCTCTACGGATCAACATGCTTATGTACAACAACTTTTGGATGGGACAAATGATTTTTATGCTCTTTTGGTAGAAGTAAAACAGGATCAACGGGCACATCCGGTTTTTGTCGAAAAAGATGTCACTAGCGGTGATTATCTCAAGGCTTTTTTAGAAGGGACGCGTGCAGCATTGAGCAGAAAAGGACGCGCTTCCCTGACTTTAAGTTTACAAGAATTAACATCATATACGATGGGTGTTCTTCTGGCCCTTTTTGAAAGAACAGTAAGCATCTATGCCGGTTTAATTAAGGTTAATGCCTATCATCAGCCGGGTGTTGAGTTGGGTAAAAAAGGCGCCAATCACTATATTGCTTTGCAACGTCAAGTGTTAGAATTTTTGCGGGAAAGGAAAGGTGCGGCCTATACAGCCGAGAAGTTGGCCGAAGAGCTGGGACAACCGGAAGAGACGGAGTTGATCTTTAAACTGCTTGAACATCTCTACCTCAATAAATACCATAAGGTGAAAAAAGAAAAAGGCCAAGACTTATTCAGCGGGAAGTACTTTATTTAATCGGTTTACAAAATAGAACACAAAAATAACGCTTGATTTTCAGGCGTTATTTTTGTGTATTTTTTATATGGGGTGTTGTAGGGGTATATGTTTTCCTATTAATCTAAAGTGATTTTTTCAGCTTGGTGAGTTTGGTTGAATACTTTGGTATCTGGGTTGAAGTACTTTTGCCGGGGAGCGGAGATAAATTTTCCGGCGCGGATATAACCTGCATCCCATGTTGCGTCTAAGGAAACCCAGCTACCGTCGATTTTTACTTCATTCCAAGCGTGATAGATCTTGGGGCTATTTTTACTATCGCTAGCTTGTCCGAAAACTACTCTGGCTTCTAAACCTGCAGCTCGGGCTAAGGCGGCGACAACAAAGGAATAATCGCAACACATTCCTTTTTTCTCTTGGATAATCAAACTAGCCGGTTTCAGTTCGTTTTTCTGTTCCTGATAGGCTTTATAATCATAACTAATATTTCTGGTAACCCATCCGTAGATAGCTTTTAGCTTTTCTTCATCGGTCATTTTCGGGTTAATTAAGGAGTTGCTTAAGCTTGTAACTATTTGATTATCGCTGTCTATATAAGCAGAGGGTTCTGAATATCTTAAATCCTCATTCAGGGAGTTTATTACTTCGAAGCGGATACTTCCGTCAAAGTTTTGAGAATCATTGCCTACCCAGATTGTATAGGTTCCGGGACCGAAGCGTAAGCTGAGCTGGTACTGGAAGGTGTTATTTGTAACATTGATGGGGTAATAAGTGACTTCACCGGCAGGACCTCTTACACATAACCAAATTTTTTCTAACTTTGAAGTTCCTTCTATCTTTACTTTACCGGGGTAAAAAAGACCGCTTTCAGCAGGGGCTGTAATCTCAGTAACATCCGAAACAAAAGATATTTGAGATGCAGCATAGGTTGATGTTGCAAAACTTATAGAAATTAGTAAGACTAGGAGTAATATTTGGTAATTTCTTTTCATTGCCGACGCCCCCTTGATTGTCGGCCAGTTGTTTGCTGAAACCCCTCTCCTTATAAAATTAATACTTGGATGTCTTTGCTCGGCAACTGGCTGACATAGTGTTTAACACCTTAGTCCCTATAGCTTTGCGCCACCACCTTTCGATGGTTTTGCTATTATCGGCTTTATTACTGTATGAGACATTTATCTTGAAAAACAAATTATCACTCGCCAGATGTCGAGTGATAATTAATTAAAAATGTATTTTATTAGTAATAACTCGGCAACTGGCTGGCATAGCGCCGTAGCGCTTTAGCCCCTGTAGTTTTGCGTCACCACCTTTAGGTGGCTTTGCCTTTATCGGTTTTTTAAATAGAGTCCCAATTTGTTTTTCAATTATTTATAATATTCTACAGGATATAATGAATTCCTTCTTATTTTTACAGTTTCAACCTAAAAGTTTAATATAAATATGTAATAATATTACGACAATTTAACAAATAATATTAAATCAGGGATTTGCAAGAGGATGAACAAATATATCAAAATTTCTAAAAATAATACTGGAAAAACATGTTTAATCGTGGTATAATTTAAAATATACGTCTAACATTGCACGTTAAATTTTTCAAATAATCAACATATATAGAGAAAGGATGTGTTGCCAAAGGAATTTTGTTTGACTTCGTTAAATTGGCATATTTTTAAAAAAATTATGTGGAGGAAGTTTAAAGTGAAGTTTTTTAAGTGTTCGTGGGTTTTCGTTTTTTTGTGTACCTTTTTAATGTTTAGTATTTGCTTGCCTTCAACGATAGTGCAGGCAGAACCGGTTGCTAATTTTAAAGACATTGAAAATCATTGGGCCGTACGGCAAATTAGTGACTGGCTCAATAAGGATTTAGTCGGTGGATATACTGACGGAACATTTAAACCGGATAATAGTATTACCAGAGCGGAATTTATCGCCTTGGTCAACAGGGCCTTTGGTTTTACGGAGACGGTGCCGGTCTGCTTTTCTGATGTTACAGCAAGTGACTGGTTTGCTACAGAAGTAGCCAAAGCTTGTGCCGTAGGGTATATTGCCGGTTATCCTGATGGAACTTTTAAAGCGAATAATTCCATTAGCAGACAGGAAGCTGCGGCGGTTTTGGCTAAAGTGCTTAAACCCAAAGCAACACAAGACAAGCTTGCTCAATTTATTGATAACGCCAATATCCCAAATTGGAGCAGGTCCGCCATTAATGCGATTGTCGGACAGGGATATATGGGTGGATATCCTGACAATTCATTTAAAGCCTTAAATCCGATTACCAGAGCAGAAGCAATTGCCGTTTTAGACCGGGCAGTTGGCGCTTTATATAATAAAGCCGGCGTTTATGATTTAGCCGGAGCCACGATTAGTACTAATGTCACCATTAGCAGTACTGATGTCATTTTGAAGAATGCTGTCATCAGTGGTAATTTGTATTTAACTGAAGGAATTGGTGACGGTCATGTGACCTTGGATAATGTGCAGGTAGAGGGAGATACCAAGGTAAGTGGTGGTGGCGAAAACAGTATTATCATTATCAATTCTAGCTTAGGTAGAGTTGTCATTGATACAACCGGGCGGCAAAATGTACGTCTGGTCGCTCAAGGCTCTACTACCATAGGAACTGTTGAAGCAGAATCAGGAACGAAATTAGAAGAAGAAAATTTAACCGGTAACGGTTTTGAAGAAGTAATTATCGCTGTGCCTGCAGGTGCCAGTGTCGAGTTAATTGGTGATTTTGAC
>LFSF01000041.1:0-750 GCA_001512665.1 Clostridiales bacterium DTU073 | reverse complement strand
CCCTGTAACGGAAGAACGGAAGTCGAGTTCTGGTGGTGGGGGTAAGAGAGTAGCCGTAAGTGATATTAGTGTTACAACTGATAAGACTGAGTATAAAGTTGGCGAGGAGCTAGACTTATCAAGTCTGGTGCTAACTGTAGAATACGATAATAATACCAGCGAAGTCATTAATGTGACCATGGATATGGTTAGCGGATTTGACAGCAGTAAACCCGGAACGCTGGAAGTAACTGTAACTTATAAGGGTAAAATAGCAACATTTACAGTTAACATTGTGGAAGAAGGACCGGTAGTAGTAACTGGTGAACTGGTAGGTTCAGAAAACTATCCGGGCTATGAGAACTGGAAAGATGCTATCACATCTGAAGGTATTGACTTTAGCAAAATAACCAAAGCCCAAGCAATCAAGATGGGTATCAACGATCCAGATTACTATGGTATAGCTTTAGACCTGAAAGTTAACGGAGAAGTTGTAGAACTTAACACTGCTAACTTAAGCAAGGTAGAAAGAGTAAAGCCAAATGGTGAGATAGAAACTCCAATAGTAACCGCCGAAGGCACTGTCCAGTTTGTCCATGACGGCTGGGGCGGATCTGGCGACTATACGATGGTTTACACCTTAAAAGACGGTAGAGTAATCAAAGCTCAGATCAATGTGGTTAGCTTTGAGTTCAAGGATGTGGAGCCAGTAGACGAAACCGACCCTGTAATCAGGTCCGCCGAAGTTGTTAAAAACGAGGCTGGCGACTT
>LFSF01000031.1:91806-126330 GCA_001512665.1 Clostridiales bacterium DTU073 | reverse complement strand
CTTTTTCATTTATATATTTATAAGATTAGATGTTTATTAGAGTTTAAGACGGTAATATATACGGAAAATATAATTTAACTCTACATAATAGTGGGAATTTCTATTTTTTTCTTTATCGACGATGAGTTGATTTTTTCTTTTATTATATCTGTTCTAAAAAATAATGTATGTCGTAATACGTCGAAACTTCAGACATTTTTAAAGCGAACTATAAAAAAACAAGGTGTTTAGCACCTTGTTTTTTGAGTTAACCCTTTTTGTATATGTGTATCTTTGCTTTATTTGCACCGTCCTTTCTGTCTTTTCACTTCCTATACTACTTCAAAATCAATCTGCCGTTCTTCCACATTTACCTTAACCAGAACTACCTCCACCTCATCACCAATACGATAAACTTTCTTCGTATTATCTCCGATCAGCATCAGCTGTTTTTCTACAAATTGATAGTAATCATCATTTAGGGTGGAAACGTGCACCAACCCTTCCACTGTGATCGGTAATTCCACAAAAAAGCCGAAAGAAGTAACACCACTAATGGTTCCTGTAAAAACTTCGCCCACAAAATCCTGCATATATTCAACTTTTTTCAAATCGACCGATTCCCGCTCCGCATCTTCCGCCACCTTCTCCTGTATAGAAGATTGTTCGGCATACTGCTCCATGAGATAAGCCAGCTTTTTCCGTCTCTTTTCCCCCATCCCTTTCCCTTGTGCTTCCCGAATAACCCGGTGAATAGCCAAATCCGGATACCTTCTGATGGGTGCGGTAAAATGCGAATAATACTTAGCGGCAAGACCGAAATGCCCCAGTGCTTCCGCGGCATAACGGGCATGCTTCATGGATCTGAGCATGACCAAACTAATCATTTTCTCTTCAGGTCTGCCCTTGATCTTCTCCACAATCTGCTGAAAGTTTCGTGGGCTTACCACACCTTGTCGATTTGTCTTAATATGATAACCAAAAATCCCTAAAAATTCATTTAGTTCTGTAAGATCGTCCAAATCCGGTTTCTCATGAACACGATACAAAAACGGTAATTCCCTCCAGAAAAATTCTTCCGAAACCGTCTCATTTGTCGCAATCATAAATTCCTCAATAATCATTTCGGCAATAGAACGCTCACGCTGAATAATTTCTACCGGTTTGCCTTGTGCATCAAGAATTACTTGACTCTCAGGGAAATCAAAATCGATCGCCCCGCGTTTTAACCGCTTTTCCCGCAAAATCAAGCACAACTCCCGCATCTGCTCAAAGATTGGAACGTAATCACGATATCGATTGATTAATTCTGCATCCTGTTCCTCCAGGATTTTGCGCACAGCCGTATAGCTCATCCGTTCTTTCACCACAATGACACTGGGCACTATTTCGTGATTAACCACTTCACCCTCTGTATTTATTTCCATTAAACAAGAAAGAGCTAATCTTTCAACCCCGGCATTAAGACTGCATATCCCGTTGGAAAGCTGCGGCGGCAACATAGGAATAACCCGATCTACCAAATAAACACTGGTAGCCCTTTTCAAAGCCTCCTCATCTAAAAGACTGCCTTCTTTTACATAATAACTGACATCAGCAATATGTACACCTAAATAATAATGACCATTAGCAAGTATCTCTAAGCTCACCGCATCATCCAAGTCCTTAGCATCTTCCCCGTCAATAGTGACCATTGGTAAATGCCGCAAATCACGACGCCCTTTTTTATCCTCTTCCCTAACGACTGCCGGAATTTTCGCCGCCTCTTTTAAAACCTCTTCGGGAAAAGCCTCCGGTAAATGATATTTACGCACAATCGAAAGAATATCAATCCCCGGCTGATCTTTCTGCCCTAGAACCTCCAGCACTCTTCCCTCCGGATTACGGCGCGGCTCCGGCCAAGCGGTTATTTCTACAACTACCTTATCACCTGTTTTAGCTCCGCCCGCTTCATTCTTAGGAATAAAGATATCATAGCCTAAGCGTTTCTCATCAGGAGTAACAAAGCCGAAATTGCGACTGCTTTCGAAAGTACCCACCACTTGCTGATTAGCTCGCTTCAGGATACGAATAACCTCACCTTCACGCTTGCGGTTTTCCTCCAAATGACGGTAAAGACGAACAATAACTCGGTCATTATGCATTGCTCCGTTAAGATCCTCATTCTTCACATATACATCCTGTTCCGCCGGATCATCCGGAATTAAAAAAGCAAATCCTTTCGGACTTCCCTGCAAGCGACCGGCCACCAGATTCATCTTTTGCGGTAAACCATAACGTCCTTTACGGTTAAGTACTATTTTCCCCTCTTCTTCTAACTCGCGCAATAATTGACCAAAAGCGGAACGGTCCGCTATTTTCAAAGACTCAGCCAATTCCTCCGCTGACAAAGGTTTATAGGAATTACACCACATAAACTCCAACAGTTCTTCTTTGTTAATCATAATAATTAATAAACTCCTCGTCTGCTTGATTTGCTTATACCATATCATACAAAGAAAAATTTGTGAATTGTCTACACTTTTACTCGTACTCCCCGAATAGCGGCAACAAGCAAAGAAAGAAGAGGAAGCCCAAATTGAAAAGGCAAGGCAAAATAAGGGTATTTGTACATAGCTAATTTCATCATTTCGTTAGTGTTTTCCACTATCAGCATACTTAATACAATCATAATTATCCCTACCGGTATAACTAAAGGCTGGTATGAGCGGAGTTTAAAGACTTGGGCTAACCCTAATGTGGATACATAATAAAATATGGCCATCTTTAGAAATCCCATCATTAAGATTGAACTGATAATAATAAGCTCTAATCTTGTAAAGACTTCGGCCACATTAATTAATCTTACCGAAGTTAAGAAAGGATAAGTATTAATTATAACAATATCTCCTAAAGTCGCTATAACTTTGGCCAACATAACACACAAAATTATGCCGGCAAAAAAAAGTGCAAGAAAAAAACTGCGACGAGCTTTTTGTTGCTCCTTAACATAAGCAAAAATCATTAAAAAAGCAATCGTTTCCCCAAAGGGAAAGGCAGCAATCGCTTGAGTTGCTTGCAAAAACTGGGACCAAGAAACATCGAAAAATGGTAAAAGCTTAGTTAAATCCATTTGATTTAACAAAAAAAATACGTCAACAACTAGAAAGATAATTACAATTGGTACAAAGATTAAACTACAGCGCGCAATAACCTCGAGACCATGGCGAACTGCATAGGCACAAACAATTGCCTCTAGGACAATAAACACAATTAACGGAGTCTCCGGATAAAAGCCAACAACAAAAAAAGCACCAAAAGTTCTTAAGGCCAAACTTCCCACCAATAAAAAATATCCCAGATATGCTAAAGAAATAACCTTTCCTAGAATTGACCCGAATATAAGGTTATTTATTTCTACTAAATTCTTACCCTTAAATCTCATGGCCAGAGTAGTAAAAATAAAAGCAAAGAATAACCCCTCCACCATACCTGCCAGTATGACCAACCAAGCATTACGCCCTACTAACACGGAAGAATTAAGGAGGATACTGGAGCCAATAGTAAAAACGAAAGCTATCACCAATAATTCTCTGCTAGAGATTCGACCCTGCTCAAGTTGCATCTTCATTACCTACCCATCCTGGACTGGCCGGCATTGTAATCATACCCGTACTCTGTAATTTAGCTTCTACCCACACGTTTACTTTGAGTTTAGGAAAAATCTTGTCCCATTCCCCTTCCCACTCTTTCCACAAGGAAGGATATTTTTTATGCACTGCTTCCCCAAAACCAAAAATATCGGCATTGAGGTTTTGCGCCTTTTTCAGAGCGGCTCTGACCTCTTGCTGAATGACCTGAGCTTTTTCCTTTTCCAAAGCTGACCAATGGGAAGGATTCGTGACATCCTGTTTACACATCTTACAGCCTAAATTGCCTTCTTCCTTTATTTTTACAGTTATCTCCAGTTGACCGTTTTTAAGCTCCGGGACGATTTTACCTTTAGCCCTGATAATTTCCAGACTCGTTTTATCTGTCTCATCTTTACATTCAGGACAAGTAACAATGATTATTCCTGATTCTATTTTATTTAAGACCCAAAGTAGTCCTCTCGTTTCTTTCTTATCTAAAGTTCCCACCATTTTATCCTTTTTAAATACTGCCGTTCCTACCAACTCAGCAATTTTTTGCTCTCCATGCTCTTTAACTTCCACTAAAGTAGCAATAGGTGCTGTTGTTCTACTCATTAAACGTTCCATAAAATCACGTAAATTAACTGCACTAACCTCGGACGTAGCAGCACGTGCCTCAATCAGTTGAGAGATATTCAGTGACGGCAACTGTTCTAATTCTGCTTTTGTTTCCAATACATCTCCGGCTTTACCTTTCGCTACTGCTACCCAAGTTATTAAACGCGGCTCCGGATCACGCAGGAAAAAATCGATATACCTTCTTAGACCATTTTTTGCCGCTTGCTCTCCAAAAATCAGAATTTGATTATGAGGAAAATAGAGCTTACGATTTACTATATGAGTAAATTCCCTAATAGCATCAAAGACTGTTTCTGCCGTGTTGGTAACATTTAGATAAGGTTTACCCTGACCACCTCCACTACCACCGGTAGTGGTAGGACCTTGAAACTCTGCCGCTTTGACAATTTGTGCAGTTACCTGGATTTGTTCAGGATCCACTTCCCCTGTATCAATACCCATCCCTGTTACTATCGCTATTGTGTCTAATTCTCGGCGATCCCAGCAACCTACAGTAACTATAATTATGCTCAGTATTAACCAGAGATATAGTATTTTTAACCGCTTCTTCATCTAATACCTCCTAAGAGGAAATTGACAACTTCATAGCTGTTTTTAAGGAAACCGTTTTCGTGGAGGCCGAGGCATTTGCCCTAATCTTTGCCGCTGCTGATTTTTATAACTGAGATCTTGAGGACGATTCCACATAGCCCAAAGAGGAAATCTAACAAAGCTATCCTTTAGTTCGCTAACATTCAAAGGAGCTAAAGGAGCTAAATAAGGCACACCAAAGGATCTTAAAGAGGCTAAATGAATTGTTAACAAAATTAAGAGAGTTACTATTCCAAAACCTCCCAAAGTAGCCGCGCCAAAAATTAAGACTAGCCGATACAATAGCAAAATATCGTAAAGTGTAGTCACCACAAAAGTAGCTAAGGCGGTTATAGCAATGACAATGATAATCGGAGCCCCAATCAATCCTGCTGAAACTGCCGCGTCGCCAATTACCAGTGCGCCGACAATACTTATGGCACCACCTATCGGTCTGGGTAAACGTATCCCGGCTTCCCGAACTATTTCAAAGAAAATCCCTATTAGTAAAATCTCTATAGCTACCGGAAACGGTGCTCCCTCTCTGACCGCCGCTATCGTAAATAATAACGGTGTGGGAATTAACTCTTGGTGATATGAAGTAAGAGCTACATAAACAGGAGGAGCTAAGAGAGAAATAAAAAAACAAAGCAACCTGAGTAAACGAACAAAAAAAACATAATAAGGTCGTAAATAATAATCCTCCGCCGATTGAAAGCCTTCAATAAAGAGCAAGGGAACAGTAAGTACAATCGGAGTGCCATCTACGAATATGGCTACTCGTCCTTCCAAGATTTTCATAGCAACCACATCCGGCTTTTCACTGTTACCTACCGTGGAAAAAAGGGAATAAGGAGCATCCTCAATAAATTGTTCAATATAGCCGGACTCCAGAATCGCATCTGTATTAATTCTTTGCAGGCGCTTCCTAACCTCTTCCACTACCCCGGGACGGACAATCTGCTTCACATAAGCTATCGCTATTAAAGTGCGGGTTTTTTCGCCAATCTGCATCCTTTCAATTACCAAATCAGGGTGACGAATTTTTCGCCGTAATAAAGAAATGTTCACATTTACAGACTCCACAAAGCCTTCCCGTGGTCCTCTTACCACAACTTCTGTTTCAGGTTCCTTAATGTTTCGGATTTGCCAACCTTTACTACCAATAATTAAACCTTCAGCAAAACCATCCATTAAAAACACAGTATCTCCGTATAAACAGGCATTTAATAAGCTATCAATTTGATCGGTTTTTTTAATCTCATCTACTGATAGCATCCTATTTGCTAGAAAATCAAGAGTCTTTGACTCCTTTAGCTGCTCAGGACTAATAAGATTAAAATCATACATTAAAGGTCTGATAATACTATTATTGATAATCTTTTTATCAATCAAAACATCGATAAAAAAAAGAGCTGCCCGATAATTTTTTCCTACCCCAAAACTGAATTCCCGCACAACAAAATCACTGCTATGGCCTAAAATATTTTGGAACAGATTGATATTATCCTGTAGATTGCGAGAAAGTCGGGTCTTTCCAGACTCTATATGTAACAACAGGTCCTGTTCTTTTTTGCTTTTTTTTGGTCTTAATAATATCCCCGGCAGTAATTTTTTAATTATTTTTCTGAACATCAATTTTCCTTACACTATTTTTTATACTTTAGCTTTATTGTGAGGAAAAGCAGAAAAAAATATGTATAAAATGGTGTAATGAAAAAACAGACATCACGATAGCGATGTCTGTTCAACATTTAAACTCACAAAAATATATTTTGGCCACATTCCACAAAAAACAACATGCAATCAACGGTGAATTATCTTACAAGCCCAGTTCCTGATGAGCTTCTTTCATAGCCTTTAAACCTATTTCCATAAACTCCTCCAAAGTCAGCCCCATTTCGGAACAACTGGCGATAACCTCTCGCCGTGCCCCACGCGCAAAAGACTTTTCATGAAAACGATTAACTAAAAAAGTCACGTCCACTGGTTCCAGTTTCTTTTCCGGTCTGATTAAAGCAGCTGCCACGATCAACCCGGTCAAGGGATCTGTCGCATATAAAGCTTTATCTAACAAACTTTTTCTCTCCAAACCATGATAATCATTATGGCACTTCACGGCATAAACCAATTCTTCCGGCAACCCAGCCTCTTCCAGCATCTCGCCCCCCACTAAACTATGACTGGCGGCATCATCTTTAGTTTGATCATAATCTATGTCATGTAAAAGTCCGGCTAATTTCCACAATTCTTCATCTTCCCCAAAATGCCGTGCCAAGCCCCCCATAACAGCTTCCACCGCATACATATGTTTAATCAAATTCTTATTCTTCACATTTTCTCGGACTATTTTTAAAGCTTCTTCACGTGACATCATTTCCACCATCATTCCTTTCTTTCATCATGTAAAATAACGAAAACTTCGTTTTAATTATACCTTTTTCCTGCCAAAAGATGAAGAAATAAAGAACTGTCACCTCATTTGCTAATCAGCATATGATGTGACAGCTCTATTGACTAAAATCAAATCTTAACTCTAAATTAACTTCCTGCTCTATCTTTACATAAAGAGAGGTACAAAGACCAATGCAACAATAGTCATGAGCTTAATCAGAATGTTAATAGAAGGTCCGGAAGTATCCTTGAAGGGATCACCTACGGTGTCACCGGTTACAGCCGCAGCATGTGCTTCAGAACCTTTACCACCATATTCTCCACCTTCAATATATTTCTTCGCGTTATCCCAGGCGCCACCGGCATTAGCCATCATAATCGCCAAAAGGAAACCAGTAACCAAAGCACCTGCCAGCAAACCACCCAAAGCCTCTTTACCTAAACCGGGGATAAAACCTACTGCAAGCGGAACCACTACGGCCATCAAACCAGGAATAATCATTTCCCGGATTGCTGCAGCTGTACTGATGCTTACACACTTAGCATATTCAGGTTTAGCTGTTCCTTCCATTAAACCAGGTATTTCTTTAAATTGTCTTCTTACTTCCGCGATCATATCACTAGCTGCTCTCCCCACAGCACCCATCGTTAAAGCAGAGAAAAGGAAAGGTAATACTCCACCAATGAATAGACCGGCTATAACTGTAGGATTCATTAAATCAAGAGATTGAATACCTGCAGCTTGCGTATAAGCACTAAAGAGGGCCAAAGCGGTCAACGCGGCAGAACCAATGGCAAAACCTTTACCGATTGCTGCGGTTGTATTACCAACTGAATCTAAACTATCAGTAATTTCCCTAACTTTTGGATCAAGCTCAGACATTTCCGCAATCCCACCGGCATTATCGGCAATAGGTCCATAAGCGTCAACAGCTACAACCATTCCTGTAGTAGAAAGCATTCCTACAGCAGCCAAAGCAATACCATACAAATTAGCAAATTTATAAGAAACGAGGATGGCGATAACAATAACCAATACCGGTAATGCTGTGCTTAACATCCCTACTCCAAATCCGGAAATAATATTTGTCGCCGAACCGGTCTGTGAAGCTTTAGCAATGCCTTTTACAGGATTAAAATCAGCAGAAGTATAATACTCTGTTATTTTTCCGATAATAAATCCGGCTAATAATCCGGCTACAGTTGCAACAAATACGTTAAAGCCAGTCACAACACCTGTTTTCGGTAATAAATTGGTCGTTAAGAAATAAGTAGCAACTAAAGAAAGCACCATCGCTACAGTTTCTCCGGCATTTAAAGCCTTAGCAGCATTAGCACCTTCTCCGGTTCTTACAAAGAATGTACCAATTATCGAAGCAATAATTCCAGCCGCTGCAATTAACATCGGCAAAATAATACCATTTCTACCTAAGCCCAAAGCAACAGCTAAAGCAATCGCGGCAATAATTGAACCTACATATGATTCAAAAAGGTCCGCACCCATTCCGGCCACGTCACCCACATTATCCCCAACATTATCAGCAATAACTGCAGGGTTACGCGGATCGTCTTCAGGTATACCTGCTTCAACCTTACCTACCAAGTCCGCACCAACATCAGCAGCTTTTGTATAAATACCGCCGCCTACACGACCGAAGAGAGCAATAGAGCTGGCACCCAAAGCAAAACCATTTATAGTATTAGGATCTTCAAATAGGAAAGTGACAATCCCTAAACCAATCAAACCTAAACCGACTACTGACATCCCCATGACTGCCCCGCCGGAAAAGGCAACACCCAAAGCTTTATTGGTACTTTCCTGAGCAGCATTAGCCGTTCTGACATTAGCCCTGGTTGCCACATTCATCCCAATATAACCGGCAGATACAGAACAAATAGCCCCGATAATAAAAGCGAGGGCCGTTTCAGGCTGTAAACTATCCGCACCTTCCGTAAAATAACCGGTAATAAAAATAAAAGCTGCTACTGCTAAAACAAAGACAACTAAGGCTCTATATTCCCTTAATAAAAAAGCCATTGCTCCTTCATGAATTGCTCCGGAAATTTCCTGCATCTTTTCATTACCTGGCTCAACCTTATAAATCCGTTGTGTCAAATAATAGGCAAATAAAAGAGCAACGGCTCCGGCAAGAGGAGCCCAATAAACAAAAGATATGTTATCCATTACACTTCCTCCCTCAAAAGCAATCATAATTCATTCAAATATAAAAACATAAAATACTATAATACCGATAAAAGTAAAGTTAAAACCAAAAAAGAAATAGCCGAAATAGTAGCAAGTTTTGCTAATAATTCATCTAATCCCTTTTTCTTGCCCCCAAATAAAGCTTCAGCACCTCCGGCTATAGAACCAGAAAGTCCGGCACTTTTCCCAGACTGTAATAAAACTGAAGCGATAAGACCAATTGCTGCTAAAACCTGCAAGATAAGTATTACTGTTCCCATACTAACCTCCCTCCTTAATACGAGATATTAATAGTTTTTCTACACCAGGACAATCTCGTAAAACCCTGTTTTATAAATCTTACAACTTTTGTCTCATCTTTGCAATAATTGTAACATTACCTGATGTCTATTTTTAAATTATATCATAAACGAAAGAAATTGCACAGAAAGAAAGAAATTACACTAGTTAAAACATCAGGCAGATTTAATCTGCCCGATGTTTTATGCATTATGACATTAGTTCCTTTTACCGTATTACTTTAAATTATAAAAAGAATCTCTACCCATATAAATTGCTGCATCATCAAGCTCTTCTTCAATTCTTAAAAGCTGATTATACTTGGCTACACGGTCAGTACGAGAAGGTGCCCCGGTTTTTATCTGTCCGGCATTTACCCCGACAACAATATCAGCAATCGTCGCATCTTCCGTTTCACCTGAACGGTGTGAAACAACTGCAGTATAACCCGCCCGTTTAGCCATCTCAATAGTATTAAGTGTTTCTGTAAGAGTACCAATCTGATTTACTTTAATCAGTACACTATTAGCAACGCCCATTTCAATACCTTTAGACACTTTTTCGGTATTGGTTACAAAGAGGTCATCCCCGACAATCTGAATTTTCTTCCCTAATACTTCGGTCATCTTCTTCCAGCCATCCCAATCATCCTCAGCCAGTCCATCCTCGATAGAAATAACCGGATACTTACTGCAAAGCTTATCATAAAAATTAACCATTTCTTCGGCACTCATGGTCAAACCTTCGCCTTCCAGATAATATTTCCCATCCTTAAAAAGCTCTGTCGCAGCAACGTCTAAACCCAGAAAAACCTCTTCTCCCGGTTTATATCCGGCTTTCGTGATCGCTTCCACAATCACCTCTAAAGCTTCTTCATTAGATTTAAGATTAGGAGCGAAACCGCCCTCATCACCAACTGCAGTATTATAACCCTTCTTTTTCAAAACACTCTTCAGATTATGAAAAACCTCAGTGCCCATTCTCAAAGCCTCTGCAAAAGATGTGGTCCCTGCAGGCAGAATCATGAATTCTTGAATGTCTACATTATTATCAGCATGCTTTCCACCGTTTAGGATATTCATCATCGGCACAGGTAATTGCTTGGCATTTACCCCGCCAATATAGCGATAAAGAGGAAGACCTACATAGTTAGCCGCCGCTTTCGCCACAGCCAAAGAAACACCTAAAATAGCATTAGCACCTAACTTCCCTTTATTCGGTGTTCCATCCAATTCAATCATCAGTTGATCAATTGCCACTTGATCTAAAGCATCAAGTTCTAATAGTTCGGGCGCAATGATGGTATTAACATTAGTAACTGCATTCATAACCCCTTTGCCCATAAAGCGGTCTTTTTCCCCATCGCGTAACTCCACAGCCTCATAAGCTCCGGTAGAAGCTCCGGAAGGAACTGCGGCACGACCAAAAGAACCATCCTCCAAAGTAACATCTACCTCTACCGTTGGATTTCCCCTAGAATCTAGAATCTCGCGTGCATAAACATCAACAATTGTACTCATTTTTATACCTCCCTAATTATAATTATTATAAGCTATAAGATGTCTTATTTGTCATATTTATATAATAAAACTATGTCATGCTATTTCTCATTTCATTGCGGAGTACAGCTAAACTGACTGTTTACTTTATCATCCTTGTTGCGGAATGTCCCCATCGTATGCATCGAGGGTGTTCTGCATTCTCCTAAGCCAAGTGCTAGTCTAGACACTCTAACGTTTTAAACAAATATTGCCGGAGGGTGCCTAATGACTTATAAATTCATTCATACCTTTTTTGAAACATATTTTGCTGTTTCTCATTTCATTGCGAAGTACAGCTAAACAGACTTCACGAAAGCGAAGTGAGAAAGCAGAGAGGCTGACAGGATGTCAGCCTCAACCCTCGCAATACATGGACGTATATCGAGGGTGGTCTGCTTTCTCCTGAGCCGAGTGCTAGTCTGTTCTGTACGTAGCACAGAAATGAAAATAGTAAAATATGTTTTCATATAATTAGACTCTCTCCCGTCATCTCCACCGGCTTCTCCAACCCCATCAATTCCAACAAAGTAGGGGCAATATCCTGCAAGGAGCCATCTCTTAAACTCATCTGTTTCACCTTATTACCTACCAAAATACAAGGTACGCAATTTGTAGTATGGGCTGTTAGACATTTCTTCGTTTCGCAATCAATCATATATTCAGCATTGCCATGATCTGCTGTAATTAACACTACCCCATTTTGAGCCAATACAGCTTCAACCACTTTTTGCAAACAACAATCTACCGTTTCAATAGCTTTTATACAAGCCTCCAGATTCCCCGTATGACCAACCATATCAGGATTCGCAAAATTTAAGACAACTAAACCATAATCTGTCTCTTTTAATTTCTGCACAACTTGCTTCGTTACTTCAGGGGCACTCATTTCCGGTTGAAGATTATATGTAGCCACTTTAGGCGAAGGCACTAACACCCGTTCTTCGCCGGGATTAGCCTTTTCTACCCCACCATTAAAAAAGAAGGTGACATGCGCATATTTTTCTGTTTCCGCAATCCTTAACTGTTTTAATCCCGCCTTACTCACTACTTCCCCCAAAGTATTAGCTAAATCCTGTGGAGGAAAGGCTACTGGAGCATCAATGTTTAAATCATATTGTGTAAAACAAACATAATGAACCTGAGGGAATCCTCCGGGTCTGACAAAACCCGCAAAATTCTTCTCTGTAAAGGCATAACTGATTTGCCGAGCTCTGTCCGCACGAAAATTATACATAATCACTACATCATCGGGCTTGATCCTGCCCACCGGTTCACCATGTTCATCAACAATTACCGTAGGCTCCACAAATTCATCTGTAACTTTCAGATCATAGGACTTTTCTAAAGCTTCTCGCGCCAAACAAGCTTTGACCCCTTCGCCGTTGACCATGGCTCGATAACCTTTTTCCACGCGTTCCCAACGCTTGTCCCGATCCATCGTATAATAACGACCGGACACTGTAGCAATCTGTCCTAAACCAATTTCTTCAATCTTATCTTCTAAGCTGTCAATATACTCTCCTGCATTAGCCGGAGGAACGTCACGACCATCTAATATAGCATGAATATAAAGCTTTTTAACGCCTTTTTCTTTAGCTAAATCCATGAGTGCAAAAAGATGATCAATATGACTATGGACACCCCCATCAGAAAGTAAACCCATCAGATGTAAAGCACTGTTTTTTTGCACAGCTTTGTCTATAGCTTCGTTTAAGACGGTGTTTTTAGCAAACTCCCCTAAACGAATAGACCTATTGATCCGGGTTAATTCCTGATAAACTATTCTCCCTGCTCCAATATTCAAATGACCTACTTCGGAATTACCCATCTGTCCTTCAGGAAGTCCCACATCCTCTCCTGAAGATTTTAAAATACAATGGGGGTATTTTTCCTTAAGCTGATTATAAAAGGGTTTCTTGGCTAAAGAGATGGCATTCCCTTCTTCATTCTGTGAAAAACCCCAACCATCCAGTATTATCAACATTACCGGTTTATACGCCATGTTTTTTCGCTTCCTCTCCTGCACACCGCACAATCTCATAGAAAGAGTCAACCTTTAAACTGGCTCCTCCTACCAATGCTCCGTCAATATTTGCACAGTTCATTAATTCTTTGATGTTTCCCGGTTTTACACTACCGCCATACTGAATCCGTACGGCTTCTCCGGCTTCTTTTCCCCACTTTTCACTAATCAACTGACGCAAAAAAGCAATAGTTTTTTCGGCATCTTCCGGACTGGCATTTACACCGGTACCAATAGCCCAAACAGGTTCATAAGCAATCACCATACGGGCAATATCCTCACTCTTAATCCCATCCAAACCTTGTAAAATTTGGTTGCTACATACTTCTTCCGTCTGATTAGCTTTCCGCTGCTCTAAAGTCTCTCCCACACAAAAAATAGGCAACAAATCATAAGTAAAAGCCGCGATAACCTTTTTCCTGATAAAATCATCTGTTTCGCCCATAATCTGACGACGTTCCGAATGCCCAATAATAACATATGTACAACCTAAATCCTTCAACATTAGAGGAGAAATCTCTCCTGTAAAAGCTCCCTCTACTGCCGGATAAAGATTCTGAGCACCCCATTTTATCCCTTTCTCCTTAAGCACTTCCCCTATCGCCGGTATCACTGTAAAAGGCGGACAGATTACTACTTCCACCTCCTGGGCGATAGCAGCATCAAGAGAAAACCCTTCAGCAAAAATTTTCCCTTCATCTGGAGTTTTATACATTTTCCAGTTAGCAGCGATGATCGGCTTTCTTCTTTGCACCAACTTCTTCACCTCATTTATCTTTATCTAGCATAGCAGCTACACCAGGTAGAACTTTTCCGCCTAAAAAGGCTAAGGAAGCTCCACCTCCGGTAGAAATATGATATATTTTTGCGGTTAACCCGGTTTTTTCTACAGCTGCCACCACATCACCGCCACCAATCACAGTTTTGCCGGGAGCTGCAGCTACTGCTTCCACAATCTTATTTGTTCCTACGGCAAATCTGTCAAATTCATAAACACCTAGAGGACCATTCCAAACAATAGTCCCGGCTTGAGCAATCAGCTTACTAAATTCCTCCACTGTAGCCGGTCCAATATCCAAAGCCATCATGTCCTCAGGAATATCCTGTACGGCGACAACTTTGGACTCAGCTTCAGCGGCATATTCCTTAGCCACAACCAGATCCAGCGGCAAAACAACTTTTACCCCGGATTTTTGTGCCTTACTTAATAATTCAGCCGCGATCTCTACTTTATCTTCTTCCACTTTAGAATTACCTAAATTATACCCTTGCGCTTTTAAAAAGGTATTGGCCATCGCTCCACCAATCAAGAGACAATCAGCTTTCCGCATTAAATTCTCAATTACGTAAATCTTATCAGAAACTTTTGCTCCACCCAAAATGACCACAAAAGGCTTACTGGGATTTTCTAAGGTCTCTGATAAAACAAGAATCTCTCTCTCGGTTAAAAAACCGGATACAGCAGGCAGAAAATGCGTTACCCCTTCCGTGGAAGCATGTGCTCTATGAGCTGTACCAAAAGCATCATTCACATATATTTCACCTAAAGCAGCTAGGTTTTTAGCAAAAGTGGGATCATTTTCTTCTTCTTCAGGATAAAATCGAACATTTTCCAAAAGAGCAACCTGCCCTTTAGCCATCTCCGCTGTGACCTTATGGGATTCCGGTCCACCACAATCGCCGGCAAAAATTACTTCCTGCCCCAAAATATTACTTAACCGTTCAGCGATAGGTTTTACGCTCATTTCCGGGACCACTTTCCCTTTCGGGCGACCTAAATGTGTCATCAGAATAATTTTAGCCCCTTGTTCTTGAAGATATTTGATTGTAGGTATTACCTTCAAGATACGCGCATCATTGGTAATTTTACCGTCTTTCATCGGTACGTTAAAATCTACGCGCACAAGCACCTTTTTTCCCGTAACATCAATGTCACGAATCGATTTTTTATCCACTCAAACAACCCCCCATTCAGGATATCTATAGATGTAAGGCAACCATTTGTGCCAAATCCACAACACGACAAGAATAGCCCCATTCATTGTCATACCAGGCCACAACCTTTACCATATTACCATCTAACACCATTGTTGACAAGGCGTCCACAATAGAAGAATGAGGGTTGCCATTATAATCCCTGGAAACCAGTGGTAAATCCGAATAAGCAACAATCCCTTTTAAATTTCCCTCAGCTGCTTCTTTTAACTTAGCATTAATCTTCTCTACAGTAACATCCTGCGCTAATTCTGCAACAAAATCTACAACGGAAACATTAGGTGTCGGCACCCGCATAGCAAAACCATTGAGCTTACCCTTTAGCTCCGGCAAAACAAGCGTAACGGCTTTTGCCGCACCCGTAGTCGTAGGAATAATTGAAAGTCCCGCCGCTCTGGCTCTACGCAAATCTCGATGGGGTAAATCCAAAATCTGCTGATCATTAGTATAAGAATGGACGGTCGTCATCATCCCACGTTTTACCGTAAAGTTTTCATGCAATACCTTAACTATTGGGGCTAAACAGTTAGTAGTACATGAAGCGTTAGAAATAATCCGGTGATGTTCCGGCTGGTATTTACCTTCATTAACACCCATCACAATAGTAATATCCTCTTGCTTTGCCGGTGCCGTAATGATAACTTTTTGAGCCCCAGCCTCTAAATGCGCCTTAGCTTTTTCTGCGTTAGTAAATCTGCCTGTCGCTTCAATAACAATATCTATTCCCATTTCACGCCAAGGTAAAAGTGCCGGATCCTTTTCTGCTAATACTTTAATTTCCTTGCCATCAACAATTATGGCTTCATTCCCTGCTTCCACCTTCGCATTAAATAAGCCATGTACTGAATCATATTGCAGTAAATGGGCTAACGTCTTAGCATCAGTCAGATCATTAACAGCTACTACCTCAATGGCTTCATGACCATAGGCAAGTCGAAAAACATTCCTTCCAATACGTCCAAAGCCGTTTATTGCAATTTTTTTCATAATTCCTTTTTCTCCTTATATATTACTATATTTCCATTATTTAAACACAATAAAAACAGCTTTTTCTAAAAATGTCAACCTCCTTCTTCTAATATTTTTCTCATCGCCTCTCCAGCCCCTTGATCTGTAAGTAAAATATTAATAAAACCGGCCCTTGCCACAGCAAGTATAGCTCGAGCTTTACTATTACCTCCGGCAACAGCGGCAACTAATTTTAACTTAGCCAAATCCTCAAGCTTTGGACCAAGAGTAGGCGTAGTAATTTCTACTGTACCTTCTTCAGAAAAATAATAACCAAAGGATTCCCCCACAGGGAGTTTAGCAGCTTTTTTCAATAAAGAATGCCAATTAAGCTCCCGACGCGCTGCCATGACCTCTGGTACTCCAATCCCATGGACAAGGAGATTAGCTTTTTTAGATAACGCTATTGTCTCCTGTATTTTATGATCCTTTAACAAGTCCTCCAATATTCGTTCCGAAACATCATCGGGAACATATAACAGCCGATAACTACCCCCCAGCTTTTCGGCGATTTTAGCCGCTATCGTATTAGCCTGAATTTCTACACTTTCTCCCAATCCACCTCGAGCAGGAACAACCAAAATATCACTTTTTTCATTAGATAATGGCATTTGACGAGAAACTTCGGCCATAGTTGTACCCCCGGTAACAGAAACAACCCAACCAGATTTCACCGTATTACTAATAAATCGGCCGGTTAACTTACCCAATTCAGACAAAATTAATTTATCTTTATCTGAATCACCCGGGACAATATAAACTCTCTCCAAACCCATTTTTTCTTGTAAATATCTTTCTAAAGCACTTAATCCCTGAAGCTTATGCACTAGCTCGGCAAACTGCGGCATTAACACTTCCCCTTCGGGAGTAAGGGATACCCCTAACGAATCGGAAACAAGCAGTTGTTGTTCCCTTAAAATATCCACTTCGCTACGGACTATTCTTTCACCTATTTTCAACCTTTCTGAAAGCAACCGACGACCAATAGGCTGATGATATTTTACAGCTCGTAATATATTATACCTTTTCTCCAACAAGATTATCATTTCCGGAGTAATCCTTTTTAATAACTCCAAATTAATCGTCATACTAATTGCCCCCTCCGGGTCTTATCATGTCCCCCGCAAATGATAAGATACCCGTAAAATATACTTTAACAGGTTTACAACATCATGACAAGATTGCAATAACTTTCATTGTTGTAATTTTAACTAGTACTAATAACGCCTCCGCTGACCTCTGTTTAATATCCCCAATTCATTACGATACTTAGTAATCGTCCGTCTGGCAATCTTCAAACCTTTTTTCTCCATCAAATCGGCTAAAGCTTGATCACTATAAGGTCGGGTAGGATCTTCTGTGGCAATAACCTCCTGCAGAAATTTTTTAATACTTTCCACAGAAGTACTTCTTCCTGTGTCCATTTTATACCCTGAACTAAAAAAGAATTTCAACTCAAAGAGACCATGAGGTGTCTGCATATACTTGTTCGTCGTGGCCCTGCTTACTGTAGACTCATGAACCCCTAATTCTTCAGCAACCTGTTTTAAGGTTAAAGGCTGCAAATATTTTATACCCTTATCGAAAAACTGACGCTGTTTTTTCAATAAAATCTTAGCCAGCCGATAAAGAGTCCTCTGCCGATGATTAATACTCTGTATCACCCACATGGCCTGGTTTAATTTGTTTTCTACAAATTTTTTCGTTTTTTCATCAACCGCACCCTCACGGAGATAAATAGAACTATAAGCTTTACTAATGGTCAAACGGGGTAATAACCGATCATTAAGCAAAATTAGATACTCTCCCCCCACCCGCTCAATAAATATATCCGGAGCTATATAGCGGATGCGCTCCCCGCTGGCAAAAGACGCACCCGGTTTAGGATTTAACTTCTTAATAAGATCCGCCAACTCCTGAATACGGATTACAGAAAGATTCAAAGCTGCCGCTACTTTTTGATATTTTCCGGCTCCCAGATCATCTAAGTATTCTTCTATTAATTTTTTAACCTCTTCATTTAAGAGATTTTGTTGTTTTAACTGTAAAAGCAAACATTCGCGCAGATGGCGTGCCCCTACTCCTGCAGGTTCAAAACTCTGAACTAATTGTAAAACCTCTTCTACCAGTTTTTTAGGCACTTTCAAATCATAAGCAGCTTGTTCTACCGTCACCGTAAGATATCCTGTCGAATTAATATTGCCAATCAAATACTGCCCCACTCTCTGTTGAAGATCTGTTAGGGGCAAACAGCCCAGTTGTGAGAGAAGATGCTCCTGGAGATTAACATCATGAACAATCAAATTTTCCCAAGGAAACTCTTCTTTTACCTCCCACATTCCGGTATATCCTTCATAATTACGGTTTTCACGATAATCCCGCAAATAATTCTCCCAATTTATATCCTTTTCCTTCCTCTGCTCAGTAGTAAAAGGATCAGCTTCCTCTTTAACTTCCATTAACGGATTTTCCAATAAAATTTGATTTACATATTGCCCTAACTCTATTGCGGAAAGCTGCAGAATCTTAATCGCCTGTCTAAGTTCCGGGGTCATCATTAACTTTTGACTCTGTTGTAAGTTTAGCCCATAATGTATATTCACGATTTAACCCTCCAAACAATAATAATCGTCATAAATAGCAAGACAAAAGTTAAGCAATAAGTAAATACCTCTACCACAGGAAGCTGTGCTTGCAAATAAAGATAAGGATGTAAATCCCAAGCGTAATCCACATAATCATTGAACATCATCCAAAAGCCCACTACTCCCCATTCATAAAGGGAAGGTAAAAAAAGTCGCAGATAAATAATCCCTTCTAGAGCCATACCTAAATGACTCAGCCATAACATAAACTCAACCCAATGTACTTGTCCCGAGAGCAACCAAAAATGCGTATTAACAAAAACAGCCCAAAGTCCATATTTAATTACAGTAATAAAGGCTAAAAAATATAAAAATGGGAACTTTCTTTTACACAAAATCAAGAATATTGCTATCGAAAACAAAGTCGTGGAAAGCGGAGAATCCGGGATAAAAATCCAAAATCTAAGGGGAGTCAACTGTAACTGAACTCTGTACCAATAATAACCATAAATAGAACCTAAAATATTTATGAATAAAATAATTTTTAAAACGCGCGGATCTAAAAAAAACTGTCGCCAACCGTTAAAGTGCTTTATCCAAAGAAGATAATGCTTCATCTTCATCCTCCCGGCTCTCATCCTCCTGGCTTTTCCGCCTTGCTTGCAACGTACGTATAGGTACACCCCCCACAAATTCCCCGGGCTGAACATCCCTATTGACCAAAGAACCGGCAGCTATCACAGCTTTATCCCCAATAGTAACCCCGGGAAGGATTGTTGTATTAGCACCAATCATTACATCTGCACCTATTTGTATCTTGCCTACACGCAATTCCTTGATGAGAAATTCATGACACAATAACGTGCAATTATAACCGAGAATACAATTATCTCCGATAGAGATCTTCTCCGGCCAAAAGATATCTACCATCGCCATCAAACCCCAAGAAACAGATTGACCTATCTGCATTCTTAAAAAATGCCGGGCTAAAAAACTTTTAAGTTTTAATGACGGCGAATACCTGCAGATTTGAATTATTATAAAATTTTTAATCACTTTTAATGGTGAACAAAATTTAGTCCAATACTGCAAAGAATTTGTACCCTCTTTAACCGGGTAAATTTTATATTCTCGCACATGGCACCACCTTTCAATTACTTATATTATATCAAATTTGAATAACATATTAACCGAAATTTTAATCAATTTTTTGCCACAATAGCTTAATGTTTGAGAAATTTACGGGAAAAGAAAAGGATGTCAACAGAACACTCTGTTAACATCCTTATACTTCATACTTCCGACCAAAAAACAAGATCTGCTCAATAATACTACTCCTGCGTAGGAGCACCTACGGGACAAACGTCTGCACAATTACCGCAATCGGTACATTTGTCAGCGTCAATAACGAATTTGCCATCACCTTCACTAATTGCTTCACTGGGGCATTCAGGTTCACATGCACCACAGGAAATGCAGTCATCATTAATTACGTAAGCCATTTTTTCACCTCCAACTCCACAAATGCTCCACCACTCTTCAATTATACAGAAAAACCGACAAAAAAACAGTACTTTTTCAAAAATTTTCTCTGTTAGGATTAGCTAGGAGATAATTTTTCAGCGATTGCTTCGATTTTTCTTAAGCGATGATTGACGCCTGATTTTCCCACAGGAGGATCAAGCATTTCTCCTAATTCTTTCAGACTGCTGTCGGGGTTTTCCAACCGTAAACGTGCTATCTCTCTCAGACGCGGTGGTAACTTATTCAAACCAATCTTCTCTTCAATTAATTTAATCTGTTTAATCTGTCTCAAAGAGGCTTCTACAGATTTCTTCAAATTAGCCGTATCACAGTTTACCAAACGATTAACCTTATTCCGCATATCTTTAATCACACGAATATTTTCAAATTCCAACAAAGTTCGGTGTGCCCCTATTATATTTAAAAAAGCAGCAATCTGCTCACTTTCTTTCAGATAAACAATATAAGATTTTTTACGCTGGCTAATTTTCGCCTGTAACTCCGGAAACTGATCCATTAACTTCACAACTTCCTCAGCAAATAAGCTGTTATTGGTGATTAATTCCAAATGATAATTTCCTTCCGGATTATTTATAGACCCAGAACCCAAAAATATGCCGCGTAAATAACTGCGACGACAACATTTTTTCTTAATCAGTGCTTTCTTAATTCCCGGAAGAATTTCTCCATCATCACCTAAAACACCTAATTCCTTTAAAATCCGCATCATCTTCGGAGAAGTGCCAACACGTACACTATAGAGAAAATTTTTTTTAAACCTCTTCTTTCTTTGCACGTGAATTTTTGGTTCTATATGGTACAACTCTTTAAACAGACGGAAGATTTTTCTGGCTACCGGTGAACTCTCCGTAGTAATAACCATACTCACATGTTGATTTTCATCAATATGCAATGTTCCGTCCAAACGCGTTAAAGCTGCTAATTCTCCTATACGGCAACAATGTTTCTCAGGAAAAATACGAGCCAGCTCGTTTTTGGTCTCTGTAGAAAAAGACATTACGATCCCTCCCTCTAAACACTACAGAAATAATCAAAGAGGCTAATTTTAAGGAATCATGACGCACATAATCATTTTCTTTACTTATAGGAGCCTGAATTAACTGAATTTGCTGTGAAGCCAACTTTTCTCTATCTATTTCTACGACTTTAGCTCCTTCTAAAGCATATTTGTTCACATAAGCAGCAGGCACCTTTTTAGTATTCACAATCATATAATCAACCAGTCCGGGGACAGAATGATTATATAAGGCTTCTAAATGATCTCCGGCAGTATAGTCTTTAGTCTCACCCATCTGGGTCATCACATTGCAAACATAGATTTTAACTCCACGAGCCTTCTTAATTGCTTCAACCATACCAGGGATCAGTAAATTCGGAATCACACTGGTATAAAGGCTTCCTGGTCCAATAACAATCGCATCTGCCTCTCTAATCGCCGCCAGTGCCTCCGGTGCCGGCTGACAATCCGCCGGTTCGAGAAAAACTCTTTTAATTGGCTTTTCTGTACGCGAAATAGCTGATTGCCCCATCATGATGGTTCCATCAGCCAATTCAGCACCTAAAACCAAAAGAGTATTAGTAGCAGGTATTACCTTCCCCCTGATCGCCAATACTTCGCCTACTTCATGGATCGCCGTTTCAAAACTCCCCGTTAAATCAGTCATCGCCGCAATCAATAAATTTCCCAGACTATGACCGGCAAGTCCCTCCCCGGTAGTAAAGCGATAATTGAAAAGGCTCTCCATAGCCGGTTCCGTATCCGCCAAGGCCACTAAACAATTGCGCAAATCTCCGGGCGGCAAGATCCCTAATTGTCCCCGCAATCTGCCTGAACTTCCCCCATCATCAGCAACAGAGACAATTGCGGTAATATTAGAGGTGTATTCCTTCAGTCCTCTTAAGAGAACAGAAAGTCCGGTACCCCCTCCCAATACCGCAATCCGGAGTCCCTTTTTTAATGACTTACGTTGATAAACATTTTTCATTTGTTCCCGCACATATTCCGGAATGAATAAATTTGATAACCAACGTGGAACTTTCATCCAACCTTCTCCTTCATGCTCTTTTTAAGATATCGCGGTGTCTGACTATGACGCGATATTCCTGAGAAGCTAACCGTTCTCCTAAACAATTCGCCAAAACAACTGAGCGATGCTGTCCCCCTGTGCACCCGATGGCAATAACCAGATGTGTCTTACCCTCGCTAACATAATTAGGTAAGAGAAAGGTTAAAATATCATTATACTTTTGCAAAAATTCTTCCGTTTCCGGAAACTTACGCACATACTCATCCACCTGCCGGTCACAACCGGTTAAAGGACGTAACTCTTCTACATAATAAGGATTGGGTAAAAACCGAACATCTACTACTAAATCTGCGTCTAGAGGAATCCCATACTTATAACCAAAAGACATCACAGTAATATGCATTTTTACCTTGTCATTATCAGGACCATAAAGATCCGATATTTGCGCCTTTAATTCATGGGGAGTAAGCTCCGAAGTATCAATGATTTTATTAGCAATACCCCGTAATTCCTCCATCCGCTCCCTTTCTGAGCGTATTTCCTCCAACAGAGGGCCACGACCGGAAAAGGGATGACGCCTTCTGGTTTCCTTAAACCTTTTAATCAATACATCCGTAGTTGCTTCTAAAAAGAGAATTTCATAAGGACAGCCTTGTTCTTTTAAATCATATAAAGCTTGAAACAAATCATTAAAAAAGCGACCACCACGAATATCAATAACGATCGCTACCCGGTCAATAATGTCTCCCCCTTCAAGACACAATTCCGCAAACCTGGGTAAAAGGGCAGGTGGAAGATTATCAACACAAAAAAAACCTAAATCTTCTAATGATCTAATCGTATGAGTTTTCCCTGCTCCGGATAAACCTGTAATAATACAAAACCGCACCCCTCAACACCCCCGTTATTTCTATATTCTATATTCTATCTGATTATCCTTAAATAATCATCTACAGCAAGTTTACTTAACATTTTTTATTTGCTCATGAGGAACACCGGCTTTTTCCAAAACCCAGGAGCCATATTCTAAAGCCCCAACACTTTCCGCAAAATGAGCATCACTGTTCACGATAAAATTAACCCCCTGTCGCGCCACAGTACTTACCTCTTGCAACCCTGGAAATTTATGTCCGGTGTTAATTTCCCAACAAGTATCTCTCTTTAAACATGCTCTGGCTACCTCTGTTATATCTATGGGCATTTTTAACCCAGGATGACTAATGATATCTACCTCATAGCGATATATCGTCTCTACTAAAGCCTTCGTATTTTCATTCCTAACCCGATTTTTTATCGACGGAAATATTTTTTCCGTCTGATTTCTTAAAATCCAGGGGATGTCAACCACTCTATCCGGCAAGATATAGGGATGTAAGCCGACAATCAAAAAATCTAATTCTGCAATTAGCTCCTTCCCTACATCCAACTGACCGTTCAAACTAACAATATTAGCCTCCACACCAAGTTTTATCTGCAAATCCGGATATTGAGGGCGAAGCTGTTCAATTTCTTTTTTTATTTCTAATAACATCTGCTCAGATTTAAGTCCCGTAAAAAGATTACGAGGACCGTGATCAGCCAGCCCCATTTCCGCTAATCCGGTTAAAGAAGCAGCCATGACCATTTCTTCCACCGAACAGCGTCCATCACTATAAGAAGAATGGAGATGATAATCTCCGTAAAATTCCACTTTGTTTTTTCACCCTGATTGATTTTTTACTCTACCTTTATTATACCAATTATTAAACTATTTTTCCGCTGACAACATTTTTACAAAAAAAATACCCCTCAAGAGGGGTATCGGAATGGAATTTCACTCCATTTTAACAACAATATCTTTTCTGCAAATATTTGACAATAACCTTATCCAAATTAATACTGGCCTGATAAATATCCTTCGAGGTTAATAAATAGCTATGATTAATAGCCGAAACGTATAATTCTTTTCTCAATGCTTCGATTTCCTGCCGAAGACTATCTGTTTGATTGACAGCCATCTTCTTTTCCCCCTGTCGATTTTCTTGCTAATATTTAATTCGACTTACATTTCAATTTTCCTGCCTAATTTGGAAGATTTTTGTAAAATTTTTAATAAAATGACAGCTGAGGAAATTTAGCAGGCTTTTTGTGTGTTTAAAACAAATTTTTCGAGAACCTCTGCGACGCCATCGTCATTATTACTCAAAGTTATATAATCAGCTTTCTCCTTTAATAGAGGGATACTGTTTTCCATAGCTACGCCAAATCCGGCATCTTGAACCATCTCTATATCATTAGGACTATCTCCGATAGCCATCACATTTTCTAGCCCAAACCCCAAACTTTTTGCTAAAGCTTTAAGCGCATTACTCTTTGTAGCCTTTTTATGAGTAATCTCGAGCATACCCGGCAAAGTTCGGATTATGTTTAAGATATGTCCGAATCTCGGTTCCAATTCTTTAGCTAAAGATTTAATTCTTGAATCCTCAGCTAAAACCACCAATTTAGTGGGATCCGCCCAAAGCTTGTCAAAACTCTCGACATAATTGGGTGACACCCTGGTTATAGTTTCATAATGACGTGCTTCCGGAGAGTCCTGCTCCATATACAAAACATCATCCACATAAACATTGAGATGGTAATCATGAGCACGTACATAATCCGCTACTTCTTGAGCTATATCCAGAGGCAGTGGCCTATGATGGATTAATTCACCATTTACGCATTTGACCATCGCACCCTGATAAGTGATCAGCGGAACATTGAGCCCCAATTCCTTAGCATAAGGAAAAGCTGCGGCAAACATCCTACCGGTGGCCAAAGTTACTGTAATCCCTTTAGCAATAACCTTTCTGATATTTTCTTTAGACCGCTTCGATATAGTTAAATCATCACGTAACAGCGTATCATCCAGATCAATTGCTATTAATTTAATGTCTTTCACCTTATTTCATCCCTTCTAGTTGTGCCAGGTGGCAAGGGGACGGGTGGCAAGGGGACGCTTCTCCTGCCACATTGAAAAGCAAAATATTATTTTGATAAATGTGGCAGGAGAAACGTCCCCTTGCCACCCACGCCACCCGAAACATAGCAAATCTATTATACATTAGTTTAGTCCTGCTCACTAGTGTGAAAAAAATTCCAAACTTGATACGCCGTGGTTTTTCCCAAGCCGGCTACTTTTTGCAATTCTTCGAGAGAAGCCTGTCTAATCCTTTGCAAAGAAAAATTAAAATACTGCAGTAAAGCTGATTTTCTTTGTGGTCCCAACCCGGGAATATCGTCTAAAACTGAAGCTAAATTACGCCGTCCCCTTAATAAACGATGATAGGTAATGGCAAAACGATGTGCTTCATCCCGAATCCGTTGTAATAAATATAAAGCTTGAGAATCACGCGGTAGTACTATGGGAAGGGACTGCCCCTCACAATAAATCTCTTCCTCTTTCTCAGCTATACTAACAATCGGAATCTGTGCAACACCTAATTTTTTCATGACCTTCCGTGCCGCAGCGAGCTGACCTTTGCCGCCGTCCACAATCACTAAATCCGGCAAAATAGAAAAGCGCTCATCACCCCTAAGCCCTTTTTCAAACCGGCGTCTAATCACTTCCGCCATACTGGCAAAATCATCCGGACCTTCGACTGTCTTGATTTTAAAACGCCGATATTCACTACGGTTAGGTCTGCCTTCTTCAAAAACTACCATAGAGGCTACTGCTTCCTGACCCTGAATATTGGAGATATCATAACACTCCAAACGATGAGGTTTTTCCAGCAAATTAAGGGCGCGGGCTATCTCAATTAAAGCTAACTCCTCTTTTTGCTTACGCTGTTCCCTTATTTTTGTTTCCTGTTGTAAACTTTCCCAGGCGTTTTTGCCCGCCAGTTCCAGTAGCTCTTTTTTATATCCCCTTTGCGGAAATTTTAAAACTACTTTCCCGCCTTTTTTTTCCGCAAGCCAACATGTTAAAACCTCCTTCTCCGGCACTTCCTCCGGAAGAAGAATCTGAGAAGGGATATATTTAGCCTGATAATAATACTGTTTCAAAAAAGCTGACAGTATTTCCCTACCCTCCATTTCCGCTCCGCTCTCTAGAATAAAATGGTCTCCCCCCATTACCTTGCCGCCACGCACAAAAAAGATCTGCACACAAGCCCGCTCCGCTCCCTGAGCATAGTTCAGTACATCCATATCCACAAAATTACCGGAAACAATCTTCTGTTTTTCTCGCACTTTTTCTACTGACAGCAATTGATCACGCAGCTCGGCCGCTTTTTCAAAATCCAATCTTTCCGCAGCCTCTTTCATCTGCTTCTCCAATTTATGCACTAATGTTTCCTCTTTTCCTTCTAAAAAGGAAATAATATCTGCAACCATTTTGCGATAATCATCCTTGGTAATCTGCCCCTGGCAAGGAGCGGAACAACGCTGAATAAAAGCATTAAGACAAGGACGCTCTTGTTTTTTAAGACTGCCTTGTTTACAAGAACGGATAGGGAAAATACGTTTCAGTAACTTTAAGGTCTCATGTACAGCCCCCACATTCGTATAAGGACCGAAATAACGAGAACCGTCTTTTTTTACTGTACGCACAATCTCCAAACGAGGGAAATCTTCTTGCAAAGTCACCCGTAAATAAGGATAACTTTTATCATCAGTAAGCCGAATATTATATTTCGGCTTATGTTTTTTGATTAAATTACTCTCCAGAATTAACGCTTCTACCTCTGAATCTGTCAGCAAATACTCCACATCAGCAATATTTCTGACCAAGGCTTGCGTCTTGGGAGAATCGGCATGTTGAGAAGAAAAATATGACTTCACTCTATTACGAAGATTAATCGCCTTGCCGACATAAATTACCCTGCCCTTACTATTCTTAAAGAGATAGACGCCCGGTTCTGTTGGTAATATCTTTAATTTTTCCTCCAACATTTTACTCACTCCTACTTTTTTATTATTTCAGAAACAAGATTATTAAGTCAATATATTCATCCAACCATAAGTTTCTCTCTTACTTTTGATAAACAAATCTAGCAACTATAAGTTGTATGTGGTAGAAAAGGTTAAATAAATCTGTGCCCCGGCTAATTTTGTCGGAGCTCAAACAAAGGAACCCGCTAGTGCCTATATTAAGCCCACTGCAAAAAACTAAATATACCGCAAGATTACCTGCCTTAATGGTATGAAAATTGCATTAATAAATAGTAGAGTGAATATTATATCAAGGAGGTGACTATGCGGAACTATTTAAACTAAGCCAAGGGACCATTTTTAAGACAAAAATTAGGAGGTTGCAAAGAATGAGTAAGGTAATCAGTGCCCAAAATGCAGTAAAGATGATTAAGAATGGAGATACGGTAGCTGTAGGCGGATTTGTTGGAATAGGACATCCCGAAGAAGTATCCATAGCAGTTGAGGAAAGTTTTCTCAACAATGGAACGCCCAATAATCTAACAATTACCACCGGAGCCGGCGCAGGTGACGGAAAAACTAACGTTTGGCTAAACAGATGGGCCAAAGAAGGCTTAATTAAAAAGGTAATCGCTTCACATTTTAACCTGGTTCCCGATTTAATCAAACTTATAGCTGAAGAAAAAATCGAAGCTTATGGCGTTCCGCAAGGAGTAATTCTTCATTTATTCAGAGCAATCGGAGGAAAGAAACCTGGAGTAATCACTCATGTCGGACTGAAAACTTTTGCGGATCCAAGAGAAACAGGCTGTAAATTAAATAGTATTACCAAAGAAGACTTAGTAGAACTAGTGAAGCTTGATAATAAAGAATATCTCTGGTATAAAGCATTCCCCATTAATGTAGCTATCTTAAAAGGTACAACAGCCGATGAGTTTGGTAATATCAGTATGGAAAAAGAAGCCTTACGCCTAGAAGTTTTTGTAATGGCCTTAGCGGCAAAAAACTCTGGCGGTAAGGTGATCGTACAGGTGGAAAGAGTAGCTAAGCGAGGGACACTTGATCCACGGTCCATTGTCATTCCCGGCGCTTTAGTTGATGCTGTTGTCATTGCAAAACCCGAGAATCATGTACAAACTCTAGCTGAAAAATACAATCCGTCTTTCACCGGAGATGTTAAGATTCCTTTAGATAGTATCCCTCCAATGGCTTTAGACGCTCGCAAGGTCATTGCCCGAAGAGCAGCATTAGAAATGAGCCCGAATATCGTAATTAATTTGGGAATTGGCATACCAGAAGGTGTAGGAGCAGTAGCAGCCGAAGAAGGAATCAGTGATATCTTTACATCAACAGTAGAACCGGGCTTACATGGTGGAGTTCCTTTGTCGGGACTTAATTTCGGTGCAGCCATCAACCCTGAAGCGATGATTGATCATCCCAGTCAATTTGATTTCTATGATGGTGGTGGCTTGGATTTAGCCTGTTTAGGAATGGCCGAATGTGATATCTCAGGAAATGTTAATGTTAGTAAGTTTGGTCCGAGAATTGCCGGACCGGGCGGATTTGTCAATATTACACAAAACGCCAAAGTAGTTATTTTCTGCGGTACATTTACAGCAGGCGGATTAAAAGAAAAAGTTTGTGATGGCAAGCTAGTTATCGAGAATGAAGGAAGAGCCAAAAAATTTGTGGAAAAAGTTGAACACATTACTTTCAGCGGCGAATATTCCCAAGAGAAAAAGCAAAAAGTATTGTACGTTACAGAACGGGCTGTTTTCGAAATTAGAAATAATGCCCTTACTTTAATAGAAATAGCTCCTGGAGTGGATTTGGAAAAAGATATTTTAAATCAAATGTGTTTCAAACCACAAATTGCCGAGGATCTAAAATTAATGGATGAAAGAATCTTCCTAGAACAACCGATGGGTATTAAAGCAGAAATTTTAGCTAAAGGGAAATAATAACGCTCTCCAACAGTACTATCATCACAGTACAACAAAGAGAATGAGACCCCACTTATCCAAGCTGGATAAGTGGGGTCTTTTTATTGTGTCTATCATGTGTCTATCATTTGATGCTATACTTTGCCCGGTCAGCGCATAACTTTTTGCAGATATTTTCCCGTATAGCTGGCAGGATTTGCACAGATGTCCTCCGGTGTACCGGTTGCCACAACCTGTCCACCTTTTTCCCCGCCTTCAGGTCCCAAATCGATACAATAATCAGCCATTTTGATTACCTCAAGATTGTGCTCAATCACCAGTACGGAATTTCCGCTATCCACAAGCCGCTCTAAAACACCTAACAACCTGTGAATATCTGCTAAATGTAGACCGGTGGTAGGCTCATCTAAAATATAAAAAGTTTTTCCATTGGAACGTCGGCTTAACTCTGTCGCCAACTTTATCCGCTGTGCCTCTCCACCGGAAAGAGTGGTGGCCGACTGACCCAGTCGAATATACCCCAACCCTACATCCTGCATAGTTTTTAACTTATGATAAATACGCTGATGGTTCTGGAAAAACTCTGTCGCCTCATCAACCGTCATGTCCAAAACATCGGCAATCGTTTTACCTTTATATTTTACCTCCAAAGTTTCCCGGTTATAACGCTTACCTTTACATACCTCACAAGGCACATAAACATCCGGTAAGAAATGCATTTCAATCTTAATAATCCCATCTCCGCGACATGCCTCACAGCGGCCTCCCCGCACATTAAAGCTAAACCTACCCGGAGCATATCCCCTCATCCTAGATTCATTTGTCCGGGCAAAAACCTCCCGAATCAAGTCAAAGGTGCCGGTATAAGTAGCGGGATTGGAACGTGGTGTGCGCCCGATCGGTGACTGGTCAATATTAACCACCTTCTCTAAATATTCCAAGCCGGTAACCTTCTCATGGGCTCCCGCTTTAACCCGCGCTCTATTCAACTTATGCGCCAAAACCTTATACAGGATCTCGTTAACCAACGTACTCTTCCCCGATCCGGAAACTCCGGTTACACAAGTAAACACATTCAAAGGAATGGCTACATCAATATTTTTTAGATTATGTTCCCGAGCGCCTTCGATCACCAACCATTTACCATTAGGTTGCCGCCGGATTAAGGGCAGGGGAATGTGTTTGCGCCCACTCAAATAATCTGCGGTCACCGAACCCTTTACTTGCTTAATCTCCTCCACGGTACCCTGGGCCACAATCTCTCCCCCATGTACACCGGCCCCCGGACCAATATCAATAATCTGATCTGCCGCATACATAGTTTCCTCGTCATGCTCTACTACAATAACCGTATTGCCTATATCCCTCAAAGACTTAAGCGTTTCAATCAAACGTTGATTATCACGCTGATGCAGCCCGATGGAAGGCTCATCCAAAATATATAAAACACCTACCAAACTAGAGCCGATTTGAGTTGCCAACCTGATGCGCTGCGCTTCTCCACCCGATAAAGTACCGGCAGCACGGTTTAGGGTCATATAATCTAAGCCTACATTCACTAAAAACCCCAGACGGCTACGGATTTCCTTTAAAATCTGACGAGCAATCAATGTTTCCCTTTCCGTTAATTGAAGTTCATTAAAAAACTGTAAAGCCTGCCCCACGGAAAAACAAGTAACTTCCCAAATGTTTTTGCCACCAACGGTAACCGCTAAGCTCTCCTCTTTCAGTCTGGTTCCGTGACAACGAAAACAGGGAACACTGCTCATATAGGATTCAAGCATGCTTTTAGCATGTTCCGACTGGGTTTCACGATAACGCCGCTCTAAATTAGGAATAACCCCTTCATAATAGGTCTCAAAAGTCCTTAATTGACCACTGTTATTTTGATAACTAACTTTAATCTTCTGGCGTCCGGCACCATACAACAAAAGTTGCTGTTCTTCTTTACTTAAGTCCTTAAAAGGGACATCCTGAGGAATATTAAACTGTTGGGTTACTGCATTTAACAGCCCTGCATACCATGTAAATGTGCGTTTATTCCAAGGTGCTATCGCTCCCTCAGCCAAAGTCATAGTAGGATCCGGGATTACTAATTCCGGATCTACCTGTGTCTTAAATCCCAAACCGGTGCACTCGGGACAGGCCCCATAAGGATTATTAAAAGAAAACATCCGCGGGGCAATCTCTTCAAAACTGATTCCGCAATCCACACAGGCAAAATTTTGGCTGAAGATTATCTCCTCCTGCCCGATTATATCCACAGTAACGATACCGCCGGTAAGATTAATCGCCGTTTCTAAAGAATCAGCCAAGCGTTGCTCCACTTGAGGTCGAATAATAATGCGGTCAACCACCACTTCAATGGTATGTTTCTTATTCTTATCTAGTTGAATTTCCTCATTAACCTCGCGAACCTCTCCGTCAACTCTGACTCGCACATAACCTTCCTTACGGATATTCTCAAGCAACTTTTGGTACTCACCTTTTCTCCCCCTGACTAAAGGAGCCAAAATCTGCAAACGAGTCCCCTCCGGATAGGTCATTATACGATCCACCATCTGTTCTACCGTTTGCTGGCTGATGGCCTGTCCGCACTTATAACAGTGTACCTTGCCGATTCGGGCAAAGAGTAAGCGCAGATAATCGTAAATCTCCGTTACCGTTCCCACCGTAGAACGAGGGTTATTGCTAGTTGTCTTCTGATCAATAGAAATTGCCGGGGAGAGCCCCTCAATATAATCCACATCCGGCTTATCCATTTGTCCTAAAAATTGGCGAGCATAGGCAGACAAAGACTCTACATAACGCCGTTGTCCTTCAGCATAAATCGTATCAAAAGCTAAAGAAGATTTACCGGAACCGCTTAAACCGGTAATCACTACCAGCTTATCTCGAGGAATCTCTACATCAATATTTTTTAAATTATGAGAACGAGCACCTTTAATAATAATTTTATCTTTTAACATTTCTGCTACCTACCTTAACTGAGTCTTCAATTCAATAATTATATCACGCAATTCCGCAGCCCGCTCAAAAGCCAACTCCTTAGCTGCCCCCTTCATTTCCTTCTCCAGGCGGGCAATCAGCTTACGTAGTTCCTTCTGCGGCATTGCAGAAACATCAACCTGATACTCGGTCTGCTCCTCAGCAGCCAAAGTAACCTCAATTACATCCCGCACCTCTTTTTGTACTGTCTGCGGAACAATCCCATGTTTTCGATTGAATTCACTCTGAATTCTGCGGCGTCGTTCGGTCTCCTCAATCGCCAACCGCATGGAATCAGTAACCACATCTGCATACATGATAACTTGCCCACGCACATTACGTGCAGCCCGACCGATAGTCTGAATGAGAGAACGCTCTGAGCGCAAAAATCCTTCTTTGTCGGCATCAAGAATCGCCACCAAGGAAACCTCCGGAAGGTCTAATCCTTCACGCAACAGGTTTATCCCAACCAAGACATCAAAGACACCTAAGCGTAAATCCCTGATTATCTGCATCCGCTCTAAAGTCTTTACCTCAGAATGAAGATAACGAACCTTTATCCCCATTTCGCGCAGATAATCCGTTAATGCCTCTGCCATTTTCTTCGTCAAGGTAGTAATCAAAACCCGTTCCTTTCTCTCTTCCCGGATCTTAATCTCTTCTAAAAGATTATCCATCTGTCCCTTAGTTGGCCGAACAATAATCTCCGGATCCAGCAAACCGGTAGGCCGGTTAATCTGCTCGACTATGGCGCCGCTCAATTGCTGCTCATACGGTCGCGGCGTTGCCGAAACATAGATAACCTGATTGAGCTTTTCTGTAAACTCCGCAAACTTCAAAGGACGGTTATCCAAAGCCGAAGGCAACCGAAAACCGTGCTCCACCAATGTTTCCTTACGGGATCTATCCCCTTCATACATGGCGCCAAGCTGAGGAATAGTAACATGAGATTCGTCAATCATTAACAAATAATCTGACGGGAAAAAATCCAGCAGAGTATAAGGGGGCTCACCCGGTCTTCTGCCGGTCAGATGACGGGAATAATTCTCAATCCCCGAACAAAAACCCACCTCTCTCATCATCTCCAAGTCAAAACGAGTCCTCTGTTCCAGGCGTTGTGCTTCCAGTAACTTACCACGCTGACGGAAAATGGCCAGTTGTTCTTCCAACTCCTGCTCAATGGTGACCAAAGCCCGCTGCATCTTTTCTTTACCCGTAACATAATGATTAGCCGGGAAAATGCTGACATGACGAAGCTGAGCCAGAATCTCACCGGTTATTGTATCCACTTCCACAATCCGTTCAATTTCATCACCGAACAATTCTACGCGGACCGCTTTTTCCCCATATGAAGCTGGGAATATCTCCACTACATCCCCCCGCACTCTAAACGTACCACGCATAAAATTAAGGTCATTACGGTCATACTGAATCTCTGTCAACCGCCGCAAAATAAAGTCACGATCAATATTCTGCCCTAAACGTAAGGAAAGAGTCTGATCCCTATATTCTTCCGGTGAACCCAGTCCATAAATACAAGAAACACTGGCTACCACAATTACATCGCGCCGTTCAAATAATGCAGCCGTCGCAGAATGCCGTAATTTTTCTATTTCCTCATTTATCGAGGCATCTTTTTCAATATAGGTATCCGTATGCGGCACATAAGCCTCGGGCTGGTAATAATCATAATAACTAACAAAATATTCCACCGCATTATCAGGAAAAAATTCCTTGAACTCACTACACAATTGCGCCGCCAAAGTCTTATTGTGCGCAATCACCAGAGTGGGTTTCTGTACCTTTTGAATCACATGAGCCATGGTAAAGGTTTTTCCGGTACCTGTCGCGCCTAATAATACCTGATGTTTCATTCCCTGTTGCAGATTTTTTACTAAGGTATTAATTGCCTCCGGTTGATCGCCCCTAGGTTGATAGTCTGAAACCAATTTAAACCTGTTATCCATGCTGTCACTCCACATCCTGTCTCTGGTTATACTTATACTAAAATATTATAACATACCAGTAAAACTAAAAAAACGCTCCTTCTGTACTGCCCCCCTAACTTTAGATTTTCGGTCCAAGTTTAGGGGACAATACATTCTAGAGCGTTTTTTAAAACAAAATTACCTTGCACTCAAATAATCACGTTCTGAACGAGAAAGTCCGTTAGATATAGACGTAATTTCTTTTTGACCTGAACTATGAACCAACGGCTTATTGTCAGGATACTCCTTTAATCCGTTATTAAATGCATATTTATCAATCTCTTCAATCTTATTTAACAAATCATCT
>LFSF01000031.1:50917-91746 GCA_001512665.1 Clostridiales bacterium DTU073 | reverse complement strand
CTCCCTCAACTCAATTTCTTCCTTATGCAATCTCTCATAAAGTTGTTCTATATGCTGTGTTTCATGACCTTGAATCTTTGAGTTTGCTTCCAAAGAACGCAACTTCTCTATAACGTTTTGATTATTATGACAATACGCTAAAAAACAAGATTGCAAATCAAGCTGCATTTCACCCGGAGTTATACAGGGATTATATTGATTATTAATAAAAGGGATAACTTTTGCTAAGGCTTCACCGGCATTTTTGGCATTATATTTTTTTAATAAATGTGCTCTTATTTGCGCATTATTTGAGGACGGTTCTAACTTTTCTATAGAATCCAATTGCACTAATTTCATTAAATCTTTTATTTCCCTGATTAGCTCCTCCTGTTTTTGTTGATTAGCTTCATAAGCAACCACAATTTTAAAAAGGTCTTTAAATAATCGGTTATTGCCTCTGCTTACCTGCAGATATGTTTTTATATGCTCTAACTTGCTTCTTAACAACCTCACTACTGCTCCCCTCCATAATAAATCGAATAATTAAAATCTGTCTTGCCTATAATCAAGACTCCGCCAACTACCTTTTCTACTCTTTTCAAATTCCTTTTGCTCCCTAAAATTTAGCCTTAAAGCCATGCCCTTACGGAATCTGATCTCACGATCAACTTCATTTATCCGACACAATAATTCCTCAATTTTTTCTAATTCTTTTTGTTTATCATCTAATAAACCTTTAAGATGATGCCATCTTTCCTCAAAATTCGTTTGCAGCCTTTCTCTCTGACCTACATTAAAAACTTTATGACCCAGATTAAACACATCTATTCTATACTTGTCCACAGCTTCACCAAGTTGCTGTTGTTTTTTTAGCAATTTATCATCAAGATGACATAATTTCTCTGTATTAAAACCTTCAAATCTAGAGATTTTCTCCATAGTATTTAATATTTCTCTCACCTTACAATTGTTAAAACTATATTCTAAATAATTTGCCTGTAAATCAATCCACTTTTCTTCAGGTGTACTGTACGGATTATAAAGATAATTTATTTCTCCAACTATTTTTACCATTGCTTCATCTAAATCCTTAACTCCATATTTCGCTAACAACTTTGCTTTAACCGTTGGATTTTGCGTAGAGGTACCCTTAACTAAATCATTCACTTTATCGTTCATTATTTCTTGCATATTTGGATCACTTACATTAACTTTTACGATTTTATATAAACCCCGAAATAATTGTCTATTTCTCATGATCTTTCCCCCAAACCACGTGAAGTGCTTTCTTAACAAATTTGTCCGTTTCCTTCTTTTCCACCAAACTGAAAACATTTTTAAATAATACTTCTTGTTCTTTTAAGGTCGGTAATTGCTTATTTAACCACTCTTTAAATTTTTGTACTAAAGCATTCTTCTTTATCATTACCAACTTCCCCCTAAATACAATTATGTAAAGTTTACAAAGAATAAATAATATTTTACCACAATAACCAATAAATGTAAAACCTAATTATTCTACTTTTTCAATTTTTGACGCAATTTTCTCCACCATTTTTTGAGCAAACTGACTGAAGTGGCAACCTGCAGATAGGCACTGGTATGCCAACTGGGTACCGGAATATAGCCACGGGAATTCACTACATCATCTAACTCCACCAAAACCTTATGCTGCTTTCCCGTAGCAACCGCAAGATATTCCAACTCTACCTTCCTCAGCCCCTCCGGAAGCCCCTCCATTATTGCTTTTATTTCATTATTCTCATGAACCGCTACCCCATTTATCGTCAAAAGAATATCTCCCGCCTTAACGCCAACTTTAGCTAAAGGACTCTTTCTCTGCACATAAAGCAACTTTACTCCATTTGCCGATAGGACAAAGATCGGTTCTCTACACGCTTCACGCTTCTGTCCCAAATAAATAACAAACTCGTGTCCTAATGGACCAAAAAGCGCTGCCGGATAAGCCAAAAAAGGATAATAACCGGCCCCTATTGCTAAAAAGAGTAAAAGCACGCTATAACCGGCAAGCTCCCATGCAGCAATACGGGTCTTTTCACGAGGAGTTGCAGAAAGAGCAATATCCCCATAACCCAAAATAGCAGGTATAGCTATAAGACTATAAACGATCTCCCCTTCCAGAGCAGAGAGCCCCGGTTTAAGCAGCGGCCACCAATCAGGCATACTTACAACACCTTTGATAATTTGTGGATCCGGATAAACACCGGCGAAAAGTAACACCAAGGGCATCGGCCAAAACTTTTGCAAATTATAACCGCCGACAACTCTACCTTCTTTCGTGGCCACATAGATAGGGAGAGCATAAATACTTCCCGTTAAATAAATAAGCAGAGCCTCCAATAAGTGCAATACAGCAACTAAAGCCATCACGTGAGGCACACTAATTATCGGAAAACCAAAAAGCAAGTAACATAAAGAAAGAACTCCGCCGGCATAAGCAAAACACAAAAAACGCTGCTGAATAAGCATAAGAAGCAACGCTGTAAAAAGTAAATAAAATCCTCCGATTTCGTGAACTGAAATACCTATAAAAATTAATAAGCAACTACCAAAAAAACCACCTACAATACCAAAAAAGCTCGTCATAAGCGTAAGACGCCAGGGGGATTCCCCCGGCGTCGCGAATAAATAACGGGTCGCTTTTGTCATTTTTTTATATAATAACGCTACAATAAAAAAGGGAATCCAAAAAATAATATTTCCAAAAGCAGATAAAAAACTTTTTAAGACCAAAGGTAAAAACTCTGAGATCGGAAACATTTTCTCCTTCTCCCCCAAAATGAGTATTAATATTAAACAGCTTAATCATTGCGACCTGAGTTGTTTCTCTAAAACGTCCAAGGCTTTCTTTAATTGTGTATCCTCTTTATCTTCCGCTGTAAGACTTACTTTAATGTCCGGTTCTATTCCTTTCGCCTGAATATCATTTTTATTCGGGGTTAAATATTTTGCAGTAGTCAATTTCAAAGCATCTTTGCCTCTCATCTGAATAAGCACCTGCACTAAAGCTTTACCATAAGTTTTTTCTCCAATCAAAATTCCCGAATTAGTATCTTTAATTGCTCCGGCCAAAACTTCAGAGGCACTGGCACTTCCCTCGTTAATTAACACAACTAAAGGAATCCCTAATTCTTCTGGCTGATTATTATCCATACTTTTCATGCGTCCTTTATTATCCACAATATAAACTACCGGACCCTCAGGTAAAAAAAATCGTGAGATATTGATTGCTGATTCCAAGTCGCCTCCCGGGTTATCCCGCAAATCCAGAATCAGTCCTTCTATTTTTTCCTGCTTTAATTTGTCCAGGTGTTCCACTAAAGCTTCATCAGAATTACTGGCGAAAAGATTAAGTCGCAGATAACCAATTTTATCCGAAAGTACTTCGCTTTCCACGGTGGGAATATCAATTACATCCCGAACTACCGTAAAATCTTTAATACTACCTTCTCTAACTACACTTACCTTCACCGTTGTCCCGGGCTCTCCGCGCATTTTCGCTACTGTTTCATCAACATCCATTTCACTCGCTAAGACATTATTTACCTTATAAATGATATCTCCTTTTTTCAGCCCGGCTCTACTGGCTGGAGTACCCTCGATTACCGAGTACACGACAAATTTATCCTCCTGAACACTAACAAATATACCGATCCCTCCGATAGAACCTTCAATGTGCTGACGAAATTCCTGAAATTCTTCTTGATCCATATATACCGAATAAGGGTCATTCAAGGAATCTACCATACCGCGGACAGCACCTGCCATAAGCTGCTTTATAGGAACATCCTCTAGGTATTGAGTTTTAATGATTGCCATTACCTGCAATAATTTACCGATATTTTGATAATTTGTTGCAAATAATATCCCCACCATTCCTGTAATCAAAAAGCTGAAAATGGTTAAAACAATAAATATATTTCTTAGGGTTTTATTTTTTACAAACAAGCTCTTTCACCTCTACTAGTCGAAAATCGTATGGCATCATCTACATTTATATGTATTCCCATATTATAATAATAATCATGAGAATACAAGAAAAAAAGCAAGGGATAATTTTTCATTAACTTTAAAACTTTCCCTTGCTTTTTTGTTTCTTAAGCATGAGGAAGGGTGGCATGGGGACGTTTCTCCTGCCACATTTCCCCATGCCACCCGCCACCGCTACCTCTACTCATAATTATTTAGGCGTAACATAATTCAGTGGATTTTGAGGTTCCCCGTTAACACGAATAATAAAGTCAAGGTGTGGTCCTGTACTCCACCCGGTACTACCAACTTTGCCGATAGGATCACCTTTCAAGACAAAATCACCTACTTTAACTAAATAGGCACTCAAGTGAGAATACTGCGTGGAAATGCCCCCACCATGATCAAGAATAATAGCCTGCCCGTAACCCCCATTATTTCCTACAAAAATAACCTTGCCGTTTTCCGAAGCCAAAACATTTGTCCCTGTGGGAGCTGGTATATCTATCGCTGCATGAAAGCTTTTGGTTTTAAAAATCGGATGAACTCTCGGTCCAAAAGGAGAAGAAATCCTGCTAAATCCGGGTAAAGGCCAGCCCATTTTTCCTGAACCCATATATGCTACCTGATGTTTTGCCTGCCATTCCCTGATAAATCTATCTAAACTCTTCCGAACTTCATCCAATTCCTTTATGGAACGTTCATATTCATCTTTTTGTTGCTGAATAGACCTTAACAAATTATCTTTTTGCCGGGACTGCAACTCCATTTGGCGCTGCTTATTTTCCTTTTGCGATCGGAGATTTTTAAAACGATAGGACTTCTCCTGGAGGTCAGCTTCCTTTTCTAGGAAACTCTTTCTTAGCTGTTCTAATTCCTTAAGCTTCTGCACATCATTCTCAGCAATTTTGAGCATAAAATCAAACCTAGTCAGAAAATCCGTAAAACTAGTTGCGTCCAAAACCACACTTAAAAAACTAATCTGACCTTGTTGATAAATCTCCTTCAACCGATTGTTAAAATACCCTGTCCTTTCATCTATTAAAGCAACAGTTTTTTCCACATCCTTCTTAGCTTTCTCCAATAGCTTTTCTACCTGCTCTATTTGGACTGAAAGGTTTTGCACATCTTGATCTAAAACATTAAGCTCATTTTCCAATTGCCGAATCTGTCCCAAAACCTGACGCTCTTCTTTTTGCTTTTGTTCATACAACTTTTCAAACTTCTCAATAGCTTCGTTAATTTCTTGCAATTCTTCCATCTTTTTATCTATCTCTGCATCTGACGTAGCCAAAAGAGGCTGTGCTAAAAGAATCAACAAAACTGCCGCTCCCCAAATCAAAAAATTACAGTGGCCATATTTTTTCACCAAGCGCACCCCCTTTCCCTGCTTAACCCTTCTTCTTTTCCTTATACTTTCAAAAAGCGTCGCAGACTAATAGCACTACCTACAGCACCTAAAAAAGTTCCGATAAAAAGAAGCCATTTATAAACATGAACAATAATACTTAGATCATTTAAGATTGGTAAAAAGTTTACGGTCAAGATAACATTGTGGACAAGTCTGGAATAAAAGAAGTGTAAAGAAAGTACAGCTAATACTGCCCCTACAAAACCAACAATCAACCCTTCCAGAAAAAAGGGCCAACGAATATACCAATCAGTGGCACCCACTAATTTCATTATGCCAATCTCCCGCCGCCGCGCAAAAACTGTAAGCCTAATACTAGTTGCAATTAAAAATACCGCTGCCAAACCAATTACCAAGACAACAACAACGCCCACTGTCCTCAGCCAATTAGTTAGAGCAAGCAATTTTTCCACTACGCCCTGACCATAACGAACATTCTCTACCTCAGGGATTTTTTCAACCTCCATAGCAATCCGCGGAACATCATCCGCTATCTTTGCCTTAACACGATACATATCCGGAAGTGGATTGTTTCCCCCTAAAGCCTCTAAAATATTGGTGTCTTCATCAAAACGTTCCTGTAAATTTTTCAGCCCTTCCTCCTTAGAAATAAAAGTAACCTGCGCAACCCCACCAATAGCTTCAAATTTTCGTTTTAAATTAAGCGCATCTTCCCTAGTTATTTCCGAGCGAAGATAAGCATTAATCTCCAACTCAGATTCCATCACACTCGCCATATGCTCTGAATTCAGAACCAATAACCAAGCACAACCTAAAATAAGCAAAGACACTGCTACCGTAGCTATAGCTGCCAGACACATTACTTTATTTCTTTTCATAGAACGAAAAGCATCTCTAAACGCATACTCCAAACTACTGAGTCTCAATTAATATCCGCCCCTTTCCTCGTCGCGAACAATGCGACCATTAGCAAGGGCTATAACACGTTTCTGTAATCTGTTAACACTTTCTCGGTCATGTGTAGCCACAATTACCGTAGTACCCCTTTTATTAATCGCCTGTAAAATATTCATTACTTCCCAAGAAGTATCCGGGTCTAAATTTCCAGTAGGTTCATCAGCAATAATCATCAGAGGATTATTCACAATAGCCCGGGCTATACAGATTCGCTGCTGCTGACCACCGGAAAGCTGATGAGGATAAGCATTAATTTTATCTTGTAAACCCACCATTTCCAAAACAGCCGGCACTTTTTCCTTGACCTCGTTCCGGGGAAACTCCATTGCTTCCATCGCAAAGGCTACATTTTCATAAACAGTTCTATCCATCAATAAACGGAAATCCTGAAAAATAAAGCCGATTTTTCGGCGATAATAAGGGATTTCTCTTTTTCTTAATCTCAAAAGGCTTTTTCCGTTAACCATAATTTGTCCTTCTGTAGGCAGCTCTTCCCTAATTAATAACCGTGTCAGAGTAGACTTGCCTGCTCCACTGGGACCTACTAAAAAAACGAATTCTCCTCTTTTTATATGTAAACTGATATTTTTCAGGGCTTGTACTGTAACTTCACCTTTATATGTTTTAGAAACATTAAAAATCTGAATCATTCTACCACCCCAACTGCCATACTTTTCTAGACTTTAATATACAAAAAAAGTTCCAATTCTCCACAACATACTTTTATTTCGACAATAAAAAAAGAATCCCTGCAAAATCACAGTAGATTCTCCCCCTGCAAAAATTTACCTCCCTGCAGAAACACACCTTCTCCTTCGCGGAAAAGACGATGTGGCAGGGGGACGTGGCATGGGGACGTTTCTCCTGCCACATTTTTATGAAACAAACTTAGAATTTGAGAATGTGGCAGGAGAAACGTCCCCATGCCACACACAGTGTCTTTCCATTCTATTTTTTCTTTATCACCTTATAAACTGCTTCCTTAATTTCTTTTACCGTAAGCCCATACTTCTCCAATAATTCATCAGGTTCACCGGACTCACCGAAGGTATCTTTAACTCCAACTCGCACCAAAGGTACCGGTGCATTTTCTACCAAAACTTCAGCTACCGCACTGCCCAAACCGCCAATAATACTATGCTCTTCCGCAGTCACAATAGCTCCCGTTTCCTTAGCTGCTCGGATAATCGCCTCTTCATCCAGCGGTTTTATTGTCGCCATGTTGATTACACGCACCGAAATCCCTTCACCGGCTAATTCCTCAGCAGCCTGCAAGCTTTCCTTAACCATAATCCCACAGGCGAAAATAGTAACATCTTGTCCATCGCGAAGTTGAGAAGCTTTGCCAATCTTAAACTCATGCTCCTCACCATAAATCACCGGTACTGCCGAACGTCCTAAGCGAATATATACCGGCCCTTCATATTGAACAGCAGCCATAACTGCTTTCTCAGCTTCTATCCCGTCTGCCGGAGCGATTACTGTCATATTAGGCAAAGAACGCATAATCGATATATCAACTATCGCCTGATGTGTAGCACCGTCTCCCCCTACCGTTAAACCGGCATGACTGGCAGCAATCTTCACATTTAGATTGGGGTAAGCAATAGAATTGCGAATCTGTTCAAAGGCTCGTCCTGTAGCAAAAATCGCAAAAGTACTGGCAAAGACAATTTTACCGGAAGCCGCTAAACCCGCCGCCGTACCCATTAGATTTTGCTCAGCGATACCCATATTAAAAAACCGTTCCGGATAATGCTTACAAAACTCATAAGACTTTGTAGACTTAGCTAAATCAGCATCCAATACTACTATATCAGGATATTCAGCACCTAATTTAGCCAAAGCCTTGCCGTAACCTTCCCGTGTTGCCATCTTTTCCATAATCATCATCCCCTCTCCTAACAAAGCTCCGCTAAAGCTTTTTCTGACTGTTCCCGGGTAGGAGCATTACCATGCCAATCCAATTGATTTTCCATAAAAGAAACACCTTTTCCTTTGACCGTATCGGCGATAATTATAGCCGGTTTATCTACAACCTTTTTAGCCGTTTCTATAGCCACCGCAATTTCACTAAAGGAATGACCGTCAATCCTCTGCACATGCCAACCAAAGGCTCTAAATTTATCCTCCAGCGGCTCCGGTGACATAACTTCAGTAATAGGTCCGTCAATCTGTAAGCCATTATGATCTAAAAAAACAATCATATTATCCAACTTATAATGGGCTGCAGCCATCGCCGCTTCCCAAACTTGTCCCTCTTCTACTTCACCATCACCCAAAAGGACAAAAACACGATAATCTTTCTTGTCCAATTTCCCGGCTAACGCCATGCCCACAGCCGTAGAAATACCTTGTCCCAGCGAACCGGTAGACATATCCACACCGGGCACCTTATTCATATCCGGATGGCCTTGTAAAGGAGCATTGATTTTTCTTACCTGTAAAAGTTGCTCCCGCGGAAAGAACCCCCTACCGGCTAAAGCTGCATATAATACAGGGGCTGCATGACCTTTACTCAAAACGAAACGATCTCTGTCTGACCAGGAAGGATTTTGCGGATCAACCTGCATTTCCTCAAAGTAGAGATAGGTCACAATTTCCGTAGCTGAAAGAGAGCCACCGGGATGTCCGGACCCGGCCTCGGCTAACATCGTCACAATATCCCGTCGTAATTGTTTTGCCTGTTCCTCCAATTTGTGTTGATCAATTGTTTTTTCCATCTATAATTTTCCTCCTAACGTTTCTCACCATTTTCCTGATATTCAATTACGTGTATTAGCCTTGATCTATTTTTCACACTGCCTTTGAGCAGCCAGCATACGTAAATAAGCGTCAATAAAAGGATCTATTTCTCCATCCATGACACTGTTTACATTACCTATTTCCACATCTGTTCGATGATCTTTGACCATACTATACGGATGAAACACATATGACCGAATCTGACTTCCCCAACCAATTTCCTGCTGGTCACCTCGCAAATCTGCCAGCTCTTTTTCCTGTTCCTGTCGTTTCAACTCCAAAAGCTTAGCTTTAAGGATTTTTTCACAGGAAAGTCTATTGGCAATCTGCGACCGTTCGTTCTGACACTGCACTACAATTCCCGTGGGTCGGTGCGTCATTCTTACCGCAGAATCAGTTTTATTGACATGTTGTCCACCTGCGCCACTAGAACGGTAGGTATCAACCTTTATTTCGTCCCAGTTGAGAACAATTCCTTCCGAATCATCATCACTCACTTCCGGAAGAACATCTACCGCCGAAAAAGAAGTATGCCGACGTCCCGAAGCATCAAAGGGGGAAATTCGCACCAAACGATGTACCCCTTTTTCAGCCTTCAACATCCCATAAGCATTATCTCCTTTAATCAGTAGAGTAGCACTTTTCACTCCGGCTTCTTCACCGGCAAGAAAATCCAGGGTTTCTAAGCCAAACCCCTTTTGCTCAGCCCATCTGGTGTACATACGCATCAGCATCATTGTCCAATCCTGAGACTCCGTACCCCCGGCGCCTGCATGTAAAGATAAAATCGCATTATTATGATCATATTTGTCTTGAAAAAGAAGCTGTAACTCCATTTCCTCAAGGTCTTTAACTACTTGCTTTAAAGCTTGCTCTGCTTCAACTAAATATTCCTCTTCCGCCTGACCAAGCTCATAAAGTACCTCTACATCCTCTAAATTCTTTTGTAGTTTAATATAATCCTGCAGCTTGTTTTTTAAAACCGTCACCCTCTGCGCTACCTTTTGCGCCTCTTGTGGGTCATCCCAAAAACCGGGAGCAGACATTTTTTCTTCCAGTTCCTTAATCTTTTCTTCTTGAGCAGCGACGTCAAAGAGACCTCCCTAATTCAATACATCTATCCTTAAGCCCCTTCAATTCCCGCTCCCAATCTCGATTCAAATCTACAATCATTCTCTTCCCCCTAATCTTTACCACAACATTTTTTATATTTTTTCCCACTGCCACAAGGACAAAGGTCATTTCTACCTACTTTCTCCACTCGTCTGGGCTGTTTTTTAACCTCGCCCCCCTCTGCACGGTTTTCTACCAAATCCTGACGCTCTTTTGGTCTTTCCATTACCGATACATGATAAATATATCTGACAATATCTTCCTGAATTTCCTCCACCATCATATTGAACATATCATAAGCTTCATATTTATACTCCACCAATGGATCTCTCTGCCCATATGCTCTGAGCCCAATGCCCTGTCGTAACTGATCCATAGCATCAAGGTGCCCCATCCATTTTTCATCAACAACACGTAATGTGACCAGGCGCTCCAATTCGCGCATATTCTCCGGACCAAGCTCTTTTTCTCTCTCCTCATAACCGGCATATGCTTTTTCCAAAAGAAGGTCACGAACCTCCTCTTCGCTCATTTTAGCCAGTTCTTCCGGATTAAGCTTAAATTTAGGTAAGAAAAGTCGCTGTGCTTGCTCCACAAGACTTTTTAAATCCCATTCCTCCGGATAAATACTACCTCCCGTATAAGCATCTATTGTTCTTGTTACCACCCGCTTAATCATTTCAGAGATATTTTCCTTCAAGTCTTCTCCCATCAGCACACTACGGCGTTGCTGATAAATCACTTCTCTCTGCATGTTCATTACATCATCATATTCAAGTACATTTTTCCGAATATCAAAGTTGCGGGATTCTACTCTGCGCTGCGCATTTTCAATCGCCCTGGTAATCATATTATTCTCTATCGGCATACTGTCATCCATGCCTAGTTTATCCATTAAGCCCATAATATTCTCGGCCCCAAATAGGCGCATCAAATCATCTTCCAAAGAAATGAAAAACTGACTGGAGCCCGGGTCGCCCTGACGTCCCGCACGACCTCTGAGCTGATTATCAATACGGCGACTCTCATGCCGCTCCGTGCCAATAATATGCAAACCACCCAGAGCTACAACCTCATTATGCTCCTGTTCTGTTTCCTTCTTTTTTTCTTCTAAAAGTTGATTATAGACTTCTCTTGCTTGCAAAACCTCTTCGTCATCAACCTGACTAATACTGGCGGCCTCTTCAATCAAAGCCGAAGCATAACCCCGCTTCAACATCTCTTGCCGCGCCATAAAAGCAGGGTTGCCCCCCAGAATAATGTCCGTACCACGACCGGCCATGTTTGTGGAGACAGTCACTGCACCTTTTCTTCCTGCCTGAGCAACAATTTGCGCTTCCAAATCATGATACTTCGCATTTAAAACTTGATGGGGAATACCCCTTTGCCGCAAGAGCTTGCTCAATAATTCGGAGTTTTCTATTGAGATGGTACCTACTAAAACAGGCTGCCCTTTTTCATGCCGTTGAGCAATTTGCTCAACGACCGCATTAAATTTACCCTTTTGTGTCCTGTAAATCATATCCGGCAAGTCCACACGAATTAAAGGCTTATTCGTGGGAATAACCGTCACATCCAATTTATAAATCTTTCTGAATTCCTCTTCTTCGGTTACCGCTGTACCTGTCATTCCTGACAATTTCTCATACATCCGGAAATAATTCTGGAAGGTTATCGTTGCTAAAGTCTGAGATTCTTTCTCAATGGTAACTCCTTCCTTCGCCTCAATCATCTGATGCAGCCCCTCACTGTACCGACGACCATACATCAAGCGTCCGGTAAATTCATCTACAATAATAATCTGTCCGTCTTTCACCACATAATCCACGTCCCGCTTCATCAAGGCATGAGCATGGAGCGCCTGATTAACATGATGACTCATCTCAATATTCTCCGGATCATAAAGGTTTTCAATTCCCAGCATTTGTTCAACCTTATCAATACCTTGTTCGGTCAATGTAACAGACTTGGCCTTTTCGTCAACATTATAATCTACTTCTCTTTTTAAACGCGGAATAATCTGCGCAACTTGCCGATACAAATCTTTCGGCTTATCACCTGCTCCCGAAATAATTAACGGAGTACGTGCTTCATCAATCAAAATACTGTCAACTTCGTCTACAATCGCATAATGAAGTTCTCTCTGCACCAGATGTTCTGGATGGGAAACCATATTATCACGCAAATAGTCAAAACCGAATTCATTATTCGTACCATAGGTTATGTCTGCAGCATATGCCGCTTTCCTTGCGGCAAAATCTAAGCCATGCACGATTAAACCTACGGATAAACCCAAAAATTTATAAATTTGGCCCATCCATTCACTATCACGTTTAGCCAAATAATCATTGACCGTAACAATATGCACACCTTTACCCGAAAGCGCATTAAGATAAGCCGGTAAAGTGGCCACCAAAGTCTTCCCTTCACCGGTTTTCATCTCCGCAATATTCCCCTTGTGGAGAACCATACCACCGATCAACTGTACATCAAAATGGCGCAAGCCTAAAACACGTCTGGAAGCCTCACGTACCACCGCAAAAGCCTCACAGAGCAAATCATCAACTGTTTCCCCCGCAGCCAACCGTTCTTTAAACTCTAGAGTTTTAGCTTTTAACTGCTGATCACTTAAAGCCTTAATCTCCGGCTCTAAAGCATTAATCTCCTCTACCTTTTTACTTAAACGCTTTATTTCTTTAGCATTTATATCTAAAAGGTTTTTCAAAAACTCCCATGCCATCTGCCAACACCTGCTTTCTAAAACCTTCAAATAAATGGCAAAACTTTCTCATCTTCTCATTTTAACATCTTCTTTAATATTGTGCAATTAGTCTCAGCAATGATAACGTTCAAAGAATCGACGAGCTTTACTTGCACAGTTATTTCGTTCGGCTGATTAACAACCTTTTCCGAGACAACTGCCGTCAAACGATTTTCATCCTCAAACTTGGTTTCCAGGGGTTTATCATTTACATAGATTTGACTGGCAGGGGTAAAATTCTTGCCGCTTGCTTCCAGAATCCATGGTGAGGATTCCCCCTTGTCTCCTTCTCGTACATAGGCAGATTTTAACTCCATTTTTTCCTTACCTAAAAAATACCCCTCCTGCTTAATCGACGGCATTTTTCCCTGATAAAGATAACTCTTTCCAAAAAGAAGATCATACTGTAATAATTGATAATCCTCTAAAAGACTGCTATCTATCCCTGCATGCCAATAATATGAACGGCTGGGCAATTCGGGGAAGCTTTGCGATAAAGCATATAAATAATCAGTATAAAAAGAACCTTGCAATCCTGTTTGATGTAAAAGATAAGGTGTAATAAAGGGAGTGGTAAGTTTTAAATCTTTCCCCAGATCCGGCAAATAATTACTCCAAATCACCAACGGAACAGTATGCATCTTTTTATATTTCTCATAGCTACTTAAATCACCATCAAAATAACCGGTCTCCCGATAAACTTGATAATCCTCACCTAAAGCCGGCAAATGGTCACCGAAAAACACAATAATCGTCGGTCTGTCACTTTGAGCAAAATACTCTACCAGCATCTGTAAGGATTGATCAGAATCAGCCACACCTTGCGCATAAATCTCCAAAATCCTTTTCGCCTCAGCAGAGATGTCACCTTCAACCTTAATCTGTTCCTGCTCATAACCTACAACATAAGGTCCATGATTCTGCATCGTTACCGCAAAAACAAAGAGGGGTTTGTTTTCTTGCTCTGCTTTTTGCGACTCCTCAATAATCAATCGAGAAACCTCTTGGTCACTAATATAATAACGTTTTAACTCAGGCTCAACAAAGAATTCACTACTGATAAATTTGTGAAAACCTAAATGATGATAAACCTCATCTCTCCGATAAAACCAATTATGATAAGAATGAATTGCTGTTGATGTATAACCCTGATTAGCTAAAATGCTGGCTAAAGATTCCAGTGGTCTACGAACATGCTGAGAATAGGCAACTGACCCTCCCGGCAGAAAACTCGTCGAATGTCCTGTAAGAGCCTCGAATTCAGTATTAACCGTAGCGCCTCCATATACCGGGACTAACAGCGAACCCACAGCATTTTTCTTCTGTAAAGAACGAACAAAAGGCAAAGGATCTTGATTAAAGGTTACCCCCGGTAAAAGCGTAGGATCCCAAAAAGCTTCATTCATAATCATAATGATATTAGGTTTAACCGTATTTGGTTTATCGACCGAAGAACCATCTGCCGGGACACTGTCTATAGACCCATATTTTTCAACAAGAGCGGTAATGCTCTCCTCCCAATAATTAGACGGCTGCTCAATAGAAAGCCATTGTATATTACTCAAAAAAGCTAAATACAAACCATTCATCGAGTTATTCAATTTTTGATCCCAAGTAATACATTTAAGATCTAAAGCTTGCTTAAGCGGAAGCGGTTTGTTGGCATATACGGAACTAATCATGACCACTGCAAGGATAAACAAAAGCACTCTAAATTTCATACTATGACCACTAAGTTTTTGCTCAGAAGGCACATAGCGAAATAAGACCACGCCCAACACAACAAGCCCCACAAAAAAAACGATCAACTTAAAATTAATAAAATCGGAAAAATAATAAATAATATTTGTAGTTTCTTTCCCTAAAACAAAATCCCACGGCAATAACGGCTCCCCCAAAAATTTCTGTTTCGTATTGCTAATCAAAGCAAAGAGCAAAGAAATAGCTAATAAAACAAAAAAGGAGAGCTTAATACGGTTAGTTAAAGCCAGTAAAATAACCAAGAAACTCCACACCAGCAAATAGCTGACGAAAAATTCCGCCGGCTGAAGAAATGGCCATTCTAATACAGAAGAAATACTGCCCCGTTGTACTAATTCCGTAATGAACAACAAAGCAAGTGGTAACAGGATAAACTTTAAAATATATAGATATAACTTCCTTCCTGTCATCTATTTAAACCCCCGCTTAGTTAAGTCTAAAAACACATTAGGCACTTTTTCTTAATCGTTTTTCAGTTTATCCTCTTGCTATTTCTTTGTCAAATGTTAAAAGACGGGAGAACTGACTCCCGTCTTCTATTTACCTTGTTTTTTATGTAATTTGCAGCTATTTTACATTATTTGGAAGTTTTATACTTCCCTTTCAATCACTCCATAATTACCATCATTACGACGATAAACCACATTTACCTCTTCTGTATCCGCATTAGTAAAAACGAAAAAGCTGTGTCCGAGAAGATTCATCTGCATAATCGCTTCTTCAACCGACATGGGCTTCATGGCAAATCGCTTGGTACGTACCAAACGCGGTCCCTCATCTTCTTCCCATGTTTTCTCTACAGAATTTGCTGCTATATCTTTAATGCTAAGACCTTTGTTTTGTCTGCTTAAGCGTGTCTTATACTTTTCCATCTGTTTTTCTAACTTATCTAGGACTTGATCCACAGAAGAATACATATCAAATGATTCTTCTTCGCCTCTTAAGATAAAACCATTCAAAGGAATTGTTACTTCCACACGGTGACGATCCTTCTCAACCGACAAGGTAACAGTAGCTTCTGGAGGATTATCAAAATACTTATCTAACTTACCTATTTTCTTCTCCAAATGCTCCTTTAAGGCATTAGTCACTTGAATATTTTTACCTCTAAATTGAATCTTCATTTCCTTCCTCCTCTCTATCTTTAAGATCTATACTTAATATTTGTCTAGTAATTATTCTACCCCCTTTTAATAAAATCCTGCAGGAAATATAGAAAACAAAAACCCCGGTATTTAATACCGGGGAATTTCTCTCTGTTATTCTTTTTAAGCCTTGCAAACATTGGCAGCTTGCAGACCCTTCGGGCCTTCAACAATTTCAAACTCTACAACATCGCCTTCATAGAGTGTTTTAAAGCCTTCCTCCTGAATTGCAGAGAAGTGTACAAATACGTCATTCCCGTCTTCCCTTTCGATAAACCCGTAGCCTTTTTCTTTGTTGAACCATTTTACTTTTCCTTGCATTAAAAACATTCCTCCTAAAAATGTATCTGAGCAGAAATAATCCCGCTCAGATTATTGTAACACCACTTTCTGGCGAAGTCAAACAAAAGCAAGCTATATAAACAAATGTTTTATAATATCCAGATTTATGTGACGAGGGGGGCATCGTGGCAGGGGGACGTTTCCTTTGCCACATTCTAACAAAAATCCACTCTAAATTTATAAGAGAAACGTTCCTGCAAAATGTTACCTCCAGAACGACTTTATGACCATTATTCAAAAGAGCGAGGGAAGACGCAGCGGTGAGGGCAGCTACCCAAAGTGGGGATGGGGAGCCCCACATAGTCATGCATAGCCCGAACCCAAGGATGAGTGAGCTCGATTCCTTTCAGTCATACGGAGTCTGGAGGTTACATTTGGCTAAAACGTGACCCAACTACTAAAATGTGGCAGACGAAACGTCCCCCTGCCACAACCGTCGCCCTGCCACAACGTTCCCCTGCCACAAATGGCTCACAATATTTTACTGAGGAATGTTTTCGTTCGATCATGCTGTGCATTTTGAAAAATATTTTCCGGACTACCTTCCTCGATAATCTGTCCTTCATCCATAAATAAAACCCTATCCCCCACTTCCCTGGCAAAACCCATTTCATGGGTTACCACTACCATGGTGATCCCTTCCTTGGGCAAATCCTTCATCACCGCTAAAACCTCTCCTACCATCTCAGGATCTAAAGCCGAAGTCGGTTCATCAAATAGCATCACCCGCGGTTGCATCGCCAATGCACGGGCAATGGCCACCCTTTGCTGCTGACCGCCCGAAAGTGAATCAGGATAGACTTGAGCTTTTTCAGCTAAACCGATTTTTTCCAGCAAACCATAAGCTCTTTCCTCTGCTTCCGCACGGGACAAACCTCTTACTTTCTGCGGCGCCAGAGTAATATTCTCTAAAACCGTTTTATGCGGAAAAAGATTAAAATGTTGAAAAACCATGCCCACCTCAGCACGCAATTTGTTAATATCCGTTTGCGGGTCGGTTACCGAAACGTTATTGATTACTATTTCCCCCGAAGTAGGCACTTCCAAAAGGTTCAAACAACGCAAAAATGTACTTTTCCCGGAACCGGACGGACCGATAACTACCACAACTTCTTTTTCTTCAATCCTCGTAGTAATCCCTCGCAATACCTGTAGCTTACCAAAGGATTTATATAAATCAGTTACTTCGATCACTAACAGCCAGCCTCCTTTCTGCATAAGCTACCAATTGGGAAATACTTAAGGTCATCGCTAAATATATCAATAATATACCAAGGTAGACCGGGAAAGGAGCATAGGTAACTGCAATAAACAATTGTCCTTTGCGCGTAAGCTCTTCTACCCCAATTACCGATAACAAAGAAGTATCTTTCAACATCGCAATAAATTCATTGCCTAAAGGAGGAATTACCCTTTTTATCGCTTGCGGTAAAATAATATAACGCATTGTCTGAGCCTGCGTCATACCTAAAGAACGGGCTGCTTCCGTCTGACCACGTGCAATTGATTGAATTCCGGCTCTGACTATTTCCGCCACATAAGCCCCGGAGTTAAGTCCACAAGCGGCAATTCCCGCCACATAGACATTAATCGGCATCTGGTTCCCGGTTAAGATATGCAAAAGATTAGGTAAACCTATATAAATAATCAAAATCTGTACTAATAAAGGAGTACCGCGAATACAATCGATATAAACTCTAGCAAAACCTCTTAAAATAATATTACCGGAGATACGGGCCATACCCATAAATACCCCAATAATTACCCCCAAAGATACCGCGATAGCCGTTATCCAAATCGTATAAACAGCTCCCGTAAACAGATATGGCAGAGCTTTGATGAACATTTCCTGAAAATCAATGATAACGCATCACCCCACTATTCCAGAAATATTGCCGCCAAAAAACATAATTACGGCGTAACTAAAGACGTTACGCCGTTAATTATTCTTCACTTAAAACCTAATCCCTGCCCAACTGCCTGAAATAATTAGCTAAAGCAAAATTACTTAGGCCAAGCATTTTCAGGAAGATTGTATTTTTCTAAGAGCTCAGCATAGGTACCGTTTTCCATCACAGTCTGTAAACCGGAATTAAGCTTTTCCAGCAACTCGGTTTTCCCTTTAGCTACAGCGAAACCATACTGTTCACTATCTAAAGGTTCACCCACAATTTTAATCTCATGATGACCTTTATTAATAAATTCCTGAGTTACCGGCAAGTCATTAATCACAGCATCGGCTGTCCCTTTTGTTAATTCAGCCATCAAAACATCGATAGTATCATAAGTAAGCACCTTTTTAACAATACCTTCATCTTTTAAGGCATTCGCTTTCTTAGCACCTGTTGTTCCAATTTGTACGGCCACCGTTTTCCCCTGTAAATCTTCTACAGAATTAATTTCTTCATTATTAACAGCTACAGCCAAAGCCAATCCGGAATTAACATAAGGTGCAGTAAAATCAACCTGCTTGCTTCTCTCCTCATCAATGGTCATTCCGGAAGCAACAATATCAATAGTCCCGCCTTGTAAAGCCGGAATCAGAGCGTCAAAGCCCATACCCTGAATCTCAACTTCAAAACCACTTACTTCAGCAATTGCTTTAATCAAATCAATATCAAAGCCGGTAATTTCATCTGTTTCTATATCCTTGTACTCAAAAGGAGCAAAAGTTGGTTCGGTACCCACCTTATAAACAACAGGCTTCTCCGCTTCATTTCCCTCGTTGTTACTTTGTTCACTGTTGCCACAAGCAACCACTGTCAACATTAAACCCAACACCAATAATACCGCTAAAGCTATCTGCCCCAGCTTACTTCTTCTGTTCATTCCATTACCTCCCTAAACATCTCTTGTATATTTATTAATATTTACTAATAAAAATATTATACATGCACACAAATATTTAAGCAATAGGCAGTCAAACTACAAAAATATAAATTATTATACAACTCGTCCATACCAGAAGTACAAAATTTTTCCTCTTCACGAACAATTTACGTAAAAAAACCATCCTTTTTTTCCGCAAAAATCTGTGGATAATGTGAGTAACTCTGTTAACAACTCACATCTAAGCATATATTCATGTGGATATTTTTATACCAAAAAAGTTTTTTTACTAATATTTTCTGTTATTTCTCTTGACAAAAAAATAAATGTCTTCTTTAGAGAAAAACACCACTTTTTAAATTTTTTTAATGACAATTAAATTTAAAAAGTTGACCACAAAAAAAAGGACCAAATCTTAAAGATTTAATCCTTACTTAGAATAATCTATAAAAACACCTTCATCAACAATAGGGTCCGATTGATATGCTTTATCGACTTTCTTTTGATTTTGCAGAATTTGCAACTGTTCTTGAGTTTGTTGCATTTTTTGCCGTAAAGCCTTCTCATTTTCCTGGTCAAACTCTTTAATTGCTGTGAGGATTCGGCCTAATTTGTCTAAGGCGGCAGATAATGCTTCTACGCCCGGTCCGGATAACTCATTTTTAATTTTACTCATGTTAAATTCATCAATTTCTAAAGCTTCTTTTATTTCTTCTTTAAGAGAAGCAAGCCCTTCATTCATCTTACTTAAGAGAACAATAAGCTCCTGGCGTTGATCTATTAACTTTAAAAGCTTATCTATGTCTACCTCTTCCTGTGCTAAAACAGCCTGCTGTTCTTTAGCCAATTCCAACATTTTTTCATAAGAAGGCACCTGTTCTTCATAACCTTCTGCCATACGTTTAAACACAAGGTTTAAAATATTACCCTTCAAGACCCCCACCACCTACGACAATTTTTCTGGATTCCCTGGCTTTTGCCGCTACCTCAGCCCATGTCTGCCGGAGTTCTGTTAAAAATTCCAAAACTTCATCTAGCGGTGCCTCATCTTTTTTCAAATTAGCTTCTACTAATTGTCTATATAAATAATCATATAAAGAATAAAGATTGGAAGAAAATTCATAATCCATATTTAAAGAAGTCATTAATTCTACCAGGATATCCTCGGCCTTTGTTAAATAACGATGACTCTCTTCAATATTATTATTCGCTAACGCCTTTTTGGCTAACTTACAAAAACGAATCGCCCCATCAAAAAGCATTAATAAAAGCTTATCGGGTGGTGCAGTAAACACCTGTTGTTGTTGGTATTGCTGAAATTGATATGGATTAGACATCGTCAATTTTTCTCAACACCTTTCTCTTTTTAAACTGAAATTAAACTGAAATTCTTTTTCTTTAATTTATTTTAACTTCTAAAACAACCTCTAACTTCTAAAACAGCCTTTAACTTTAAAAGCCGCCTCCTCCAAACTGTTGAGCCAACCAGGCACTCTGCTGATTCATTTGATTAAGCGCTTTTTCCATCGCCATAAACTGATTCCAATACTGGGTCTCTCTCTTCATCAGATATTGATTAAGTGTATCTATACGGTTATTAAGGCGCTTAATATCACGTTCTATATTACTGATACTGCCATAATCTGAGACAAAATCAATCAGCATTGTAGAACTGACATTACGATATAGTTCCGTATCATTACCGGTTCCTGCCCGATTAATCACATCCTTCATCGCGGCGATTGCATTATCATATAAACGAGTTATCAAGCCACTCTGACTTCTCTTCTCCTTAAGCTCCTCTGCCGTCAATTGGCTTTCAGACTTCAACGCTAAACTACGATCCGGTGTTTTAAATAAAAGTTCCATGACACTATCAGCATCTTTTTCAATCGCCTGCGTTAGTTTCACAGAATCGATAACTAATTTACCACCCCGCGAACCACTGGCATAACCCTCAGTACTTATTCCTATATTAGTTAAATGATTATATTTTCCGGTTACACCAGCTACTGCTTCATATAATCCTTCACGCATGGAGCGCAACATTTTTTCTAATAACATATCATTCTTCAGCAACCCACTCTTCGCTTTTTCTTCCCACATTTCAATCTGCTTCTCGCTCATCTCTTCCCGTTGCTCATCTGTTAGGGGCTTATAATCGCTATAGCGTTTGGCACTTAATTCCGCATTGAGCTTATCGATCATCTCATTATATTGCTCCACAAAAGCTGTAACCTTTTCATAAATCCCGCTAACATTAGTATCTACCTTAATCGTAGTTGTCCCTGTTTCCTTCAAGGTTATCGTCAAATTATTAACTAAAACTGTATTGGTACTTTGGGTTATCCCTTTCGCTGCACCAAAATCAATGAGCGCGTCCTCCCCGGCATAAGTCGTGTTATCAAGCAAGTCCTGAGAAACACCCTCTGCATCCACATATTGTAGTTTTAATTTATTTTCGCTGCCGGTAATAAATTTGCCGCCACTGGTAAGGGTGCTGTTATCAATAATCGAAATGGTACTATTAGCCCCTGTCTGAATTGTCTGTAGGAAAAAGCGATCCAAATTATAATCATAAACAGCCTTGACTCCAATATCAGCCTGGTTGATTTCATTAACGATATCATGTATGGAAACAAATTCTAAATTAGTCTTATTAATATTTACAGAACCTTGATCTGTAGTAATCGTAAAATCAAGTGTATCATCAGCTGATAATCCAAACTGCTCCACCAAATTATCTATACGCTCACCTACGGAGATAGTCTCACTGCTGGCAGCGGACCAATTACTAGCCAGTCGAATCACCTTTAAATCATATGTACCTTGCACGGCTCCGGAATAAGCCTTAACATTGGCGATAGAGCTGTTACTTACTGAAGCGGTTTTCACCCAATCCAGACTATTAACACTGGTATTAAACAAAGTCCCTGAAGTAGTAGTTTGCGATAAACCCAAACTCTTTTTGGAATCAAGAATAAAATTCGCTACCAGCCTGTTCAAATTCTGATAACTTTCCTGACGCCACTGCAATAGGGTTTTGTTTTGCTCCACCACATCTACTCTTTTTCGCTCGGCCTTCATCATATCCGCAACAAGCTGATCAATATCCATGCCCGAGGCCAGACCACCTATACGCAGACTACTCATCACTATCACCTCTCTACTTTTAAAAGAGCTATTAATTAGTAAAAGTATTCCTTTAACATTTCTTTAAACAGTTTCATCAACGAGTAAACCGGCTAGTTCTAACATATGAGCAACCATATCCAGGATTTTTTCCGGAGGTATTTCACGAATAACCTCATCATCCCGATAAACTTTGACCATAATCTCTTTCGTTTTTTCATGAATTGAAAACTCCAGATGCGTATTATAAAATTGAAATTTTACATTGGCCTTTTCTATTGCTTCAATTACTTCTTCTTCTGAAATCTCTTGTTCTCGCCTTGCCTCAATTCTATCTTGGTGAGAAAGAGAATCAGCTCTTTGTTCTGTCGGGGTAGGTAGTTGTTCCTTTTTAGTCACTAAAGATTGCTCTTTTGTCGGAGTATTTACTACATTAGTCGTAGCAACGCTATTTTCGACACGCATTTTTTTCCCCCACTTTCCGCACATTATTCTCTATTATCTATATCGAACAAAAACGGAAAATAATTTAGCCTTATTTACTCTTAATATGTTATTTTTCGCCATTTATTCCCTAAAACCTGCCAAAACTTTCTCTAAATTAATAAAATAAAAAATGAATCGGGAAATTTACTACACCCCGACTCAAATGTGGCAGGGGGACGTTTCACTTGCCACATTACAAAAGGTCTAGAGACACACATAGAAATGAGGGCACACGGCATATAGCCGAATGCCCCCATCTTATTATGCAGAAAGTCCCCTGTAATGTGGCAAGTGAAACGTCCCCCTGCCACATGTAACACCAGAATTACATTTCTACCGGAGTAACTGCAACACACCTTGCGGTTGTTGGTTAGCCTGAGCCAACATCGCCTGAGCAGCCTGAGTAAGTATGGAAGTCTTGGTGAATTCCATAATCTCTTTGGCCATGTCCACATCACGGATCCGGGATTCTGCCGCACTCAGGTTCTCAGCGGCCGTACCCAGGTTAGCGATGGTGTGCTCCAGACGGTTCTGCGCAGCACCCAGCTTGGAACGCTGTGTAGAGACAGTATCAATAGCGTTTTGAATTGTAGTAATGGCAGCATCTGCACCAGTCTGAGTAGTTATGTCTACCGTATTAACGCCTAAAGCTTCTGCTCTCATGTCATTAATGGACATTTTCAGATTCTGAGCATTATTAGCCCCAATATGGAAGGTCAAGGAGCTACTTGTAACAGTGAAGGTATCTGCGGCTGATTCTGCTCCAATATCCGAATCTTGATCAGTCAGTGCTAATAAAGCACTCGCATCCTTTACACTCACCTCAAATGTAGTACCATCTACCGCTACGTCTTTGGTAGTTGTGCCACTCGATAAATCTGATTCACTAAAAGATACTGCTTGACTAGTTGCACCAACAGTTACTGTAAAAGTTATGCTAGTAAAATCCCATTTATCATCGCTATCTTTTGTAAAAGTTGTTTCTTGCTTCACACTAACGTTAGTACCATTATCTAAATTGAAAGTACTCAAATCTTTAGGTGTAATAGATTGAAGATTCGCGGCATTTACAATACTACCCGTTAGTTTTTTAGCCCCCGATTCCCCATTAAGTAATTTCATGTTGTTGAATTCCGTTGCGTTACCAATTCGATCAATTTCCTCAATTAAAGCATTGACTTCTTCCTGTAATTGTTGACGGTCCGTGGTATTATTGGTGTCGTTAGCTGCCTGCACCGCCAGTTCTCTCATCCTTTGCAGGATACTATGTGTCTCATTAAGAGCACCTTCTGCGGTCTGAATCAAGGAAACACCATCTTGCGCGTTTTTCGAAGCCATTTCCAACCCACGGATCTGGCCTCTCATCTTTTCACTGATGGCCAAGCCGGCCGCATCGTCACCGGCTCTGTTAATTCTTAAGCCCGATGACAATTTTTCAATGGCCTTAGAGCCATTAGCGTTGTTGATCGTCAACTGACGATACGTGTTTAACGCCGCGATGTTGTGGTTAATTCTCATTTTTCTCTCCTCCTTGAATTCTTATTTTTTCTTCCTCCTTGAAGAAAGGGTCTTCAAATAAAGGTCGAATTAATAGGGGTCCTGCCATTATTCGTGCCTTTATGGTGAAACGGATTTATCTGAATAACTTGAATTTTATTGCAGTAACTGTAACACTCCCTGGGGCTGTAAGTTGGCCTGAGCCAACATAGCCTGAGCAGCCTGAGTAAGAATAGCAGTCTTGGTGAATTCCATGATTTCTTTAGCCATATCCACATCACGAATCCGGGATTCTGCCGCCGTCAAGTTCTCCGCCGCTGTACCCAAGTTAGCGATGGTATGTTCGAGACGGTTCTGGGCGGCACCCAGTTTGGAACGTTGTAAGGAGACTTCATCAATGGCAGCTTGGATTGTAGCAATGGCAGCATCCGCATTAGCCTGAGTAGTAATGTCTATTGAATCAACCTTTAGAGCCTTGGCGGTCAAATCATTAATGGCCATTTTCAGATTCTGGCCTTGATTAGCCCCAATATGGAAGATCAGGGAGTTGTCATCAATAGTAAAATTATCTGTGCCTTCACCAGAAGGAGCTGAAGTCAAGGCGAGTAAACCAGTCGCATCCTTTACAGTCAATACAAATTTAGCCTCACCTATCTTTACTTCTCCGGTGATTTTGCCATTAGTCAAATCATCTTTCGAAAAAGTGATATTTGCTGTCTCTGTGCCTACCTGTACTGTAAATTTTATACTGTCAAATGCACCTTCAGTAATAGTTGTTGCTTGCGTTACAGAAACTGTTGCACCATCTGTAAAAGTGCCAAGGTCCTCAATTTCGATAGGTTCAAGATACGATACATTAGTAAAACTACCCGTTAGTTTTATGGCCAAATCCCCATTAAGCAAGGTCATGTTGTTGAATTCCGTAGCGTTAGCGATTCGATCGATTTCATCAATTAAAGCATTGACTTCTTCCTGTAATTGTTGACGGTCTGTATCATCATTGGTGTCGTTAGCTGCCTGCACAGCCAGTTCCCTCATTCTCTGTAAAATACTGTGTGTTTCATTGAGGGCACCTTCTGCCGTCTGAATCAAGGAAACACCGTCTTGCGCGTTCTTGGAAGCCATCTCCAACCCACGGATCTGCCCTCTCATCTTTTCACTGATCGCCAAACCTGCCGCATCATCACCAGCTCTGTTGATCCTTAAGCCCGAAGACAATTTTTCAATCGCCTTGGAGCCACTGGCGTTATTAATCGTCAATTGACGATATGTATTTAACGCCGCGATGTTGTGGTTAATCCTCATTTTTCTCTCCTCCTTGAATTTTTATTTTTTTCTTCATCCTTGAAGAAAAAATATTAATTATATAGAGCTCTTATATAATTTATTTCTTCCACTAACTATATCGGAAAGCAATTACAAAAAGTTTAGCCTTTTTCATAAATAATTTAAATAACTATAATCCTTCATACCCTATCTCTACTTTAATCCTGTGCCTGGAAAAGCTCTTTCACTTCAGCAGCTAGATTATTTATCAACTGGGCTTGTTGAGCAGCTTTAATATTCTCCTCCTGAATTTCCAGAAAGATTTCTTTACGAAAAACAGCGTATTCTTTGGGAGCTCTCACACCTATACGCACTTGGTTAGCATTTATCTCCAAAAGTACGATTTCGATATCATCACCCACCATAATACTTTCATTCTTTTTTCTGGTCAGAACTAACATAACTGCTCCCCTCCTTTATTGACTTCTGCTTTTCGCCTTTTTTGATTTTCTGCAACTCCTCCAAAATCAAATGCTTCGTAGAATAATTCTTATTCAATAAAACAATTTGTTTACCTTTTTTAGTAGTGGCATTGATAATTAACGGAGCGAGCAGATTCGCCGTCATTTTTTTTATATCATCAGGGATGACGACAAGACTAAAAACAACTACTTCTTCGAGTTTTTGTATACCAAGCTCTTCTACATCTTCATCAGACAAATCAAACTCATAGTCCGGTTTAAAGAGAAAAGGATTAATTAAAACAAAAACTAAATTCGGGTCATCAAGTGATTGCAACCACCACAAAGGGTTCTCCGGATCTTCATTTTCTAACAGAACATAACGCTTTTTTTCTTCAAAAGCATACAGTCCCTGAGCAAAGGTAAGCACTTGATCCTCCTGAACTTCTATTGCCCCAAAATTTTTAGTTTCAATTTGCATTACCCAACATCCCTTTCTTGCTGATTAACTTTTCTTTTTTTATTATTTCTCAAGCTTTTTCATCAAGATAATGAAATTCTATTTTCCCATATTGCTGTACATATATCTCTAATTGACTTGGCCGATAGCTGATTTGCGGATAACGTGGTATGTATTCAATAAAACCTTTCTCAATTTGCCAATCAATACTCAAACTGCCCGTTACCTCAAACTCCGGCCGACTTTGCGGAATGAAAGCAATATTCCTTTCAGCGCTATTGGCCAATTCTATTCTTTCCAAAGCAAGTTCGCCAATAATTGAACCCTTCGGTCCACTTTGCTCAATGCGAGCTAAACGGTCCCCCTCCTCAGCCATCCGACCGGTATATTCCAAGGCTCGTTGACGTGCTAAATTAGCACTATCCCTTGTCATTTCCTCAGGATTTTTAATACCACATTCGGCAAAGCAACGGGATTGATCAATTAAAACTTTAGGTAGCTCCTGTTCCACCACCATTTTAATCTTTTGCTGCTTCATTTTAAATTCTCCCCGGGGTTGCCTTATCTCTAGGGCCCCCGGAACACTACGCATTCCCAAGATAAATGGAGTTGTACGGATTTGCAGTGACATCCGCCCTCACCTCCTTGTGAACCTCCCCCACTTATAAAAGATGGGGGGTTCAAGCTGGCAGGGAGCGACGTTTCTCCGGCGTTCAGGTGGCATGGGGACGTTTCATCTGCCACATTTTTTAAAACAACTTAAAATTTGAAAATGTGGCAGATGAAACGTCCCCATGCCACCTGAACGCCCCCTGCCACCTTACCACATCCTGCCACATTCTTTAACGTAGAAAATCAACCAGCGTCGGCATTATTACCCGTGCACCCACAGACAAAGAGGCACGATAAACATTTTCCTGTTCCTTCAACTGCATTATGACCCAGGCCGGATCAACCCCGTCTACTTCAGCCTGCAAATTGCTAAAGTTTATTTCCTGCTCTTCCAAACGGGCTTTGGTCATCTCCAAACGATTCACACTAGCTCCAACTTTAGATCTACAGGCGAGAACTTGATCGATGGAATCCTGTAATGGACCTATCGCATTTTCACTTAAAGCCTGAGTATCATTATTTTCTAAATATGTAACGATATTTTGTAAAGCGGTAAAGACCCCGGAATCAACAAACACCTCTTGTGCCGTTAAATTAATGGGAATCTCTACCCCGACTCCGATTTCATAATTAATAAATTTCGTATTGTGCTGCCAGACCCCTGCATCATAAGGTTTTTGCATCGTATTCGTCCCACCGAAGATATAACGGTCACCATGGGTAGTATTGGCAATTACTCCAATCTCGTTGATAATTTCTTTTACCTCAGCACAAATGGCTTCACGTTCTTCGGTATCAAACGTGCCATTGGCTCCTTCTACTGTCAACTCATAAACTCTTTGCAAGGCCGTTGTTAAACTAGCCAAGGCCTCATCAGTAGTAGTCAGCCAACTTTTAGCATCTTCAACGTTCTGTTGAAACATAGCGTTTTCCCTGAGTCGTGTGGACAGCCGTAAGCTTTCAACAATCCCGGTAGGATTTTCCGATGGTTTGTTGATCCGCCTACCCGTGCTTAACTGCGTCTGAATCCTTTCCAATATCCGAATATTTCTGGATAAATTGTTTTTTAAATTGTTTGTTAAGACACTATTGGTGATTCGCACTGTTCAGACACCTCCTAACGTCCAATTAAACCGAGCCTATTGACAATAAGATCTAACATTTCATCCATAATATTGATTACCCGGGCTGAAGCAGAATAAGCGTGCTGAAATCTAATCATATTTGTCATTTCTTCATCTAAAGAAACACCGGAAACTGCCGCTCGCCGGTTAACCAATTGCTCAATCAAAGAATTCCTATTATCTACCATCTGCGAAGCCTCTTGTCCTTCGATACCTAGTTGACTCAAAGTAGAACGGTAAAAATCATCAAAACTTGCTGTACCTACAGACATCGTCAGCTTGTTTTTTAGTTGAGCCAGAAGCAAAGCATTACTCCCGTCACCTTGAAACACCGGAGGATCGGCTAATGGATCCGGGTTTTTCTCCCCAGCCGCCGCAATAAGATTCAGATTATCAATAATAGCTTGGTTCACCCGAATGTTTTTTGCGGTAAAATCCGGGCCCGCATCATCCATGACAAAAAAATCAAGACCTGTAGTCCCATCTAACCCATAACCCACTTGATGCAAGGCATTTACTTCCTCTGCAATCCTTTGGGCTAATTCAGATAACTTGCCATGATAATTGGTGATAACCTGATCGCGCATATCCAAATATCCCTTTATTTCCCCACCGTTTATATTTACATCACCCTGGGAAACATGAGAATAGGCATCATACCATTCTATCTTTGCTTTCATAGGATCCGCAGTATTATCGACAAAACGCATTAGAGAAACATTAGTCCGGGCAACTAAAAATCTGCCCCCAATGGTCACATTAACTGCCCCTAATTCATCCTCCACTACATCTATATTTACTAACTTGGCAAGTCCTTCTAAAAGGAGTTCTCTCCTGTCGCGCAAATCATTAGCTTTATGACCCGCGGCTTCCGCTTTAATAATCTGGGCATTAATATCACGGAGTTGATAAGCAATAGAATTGATTTCACTTACTTTAGTTTCTATACTCTTATTGATATCTACCTGTAAATCAAAAAATTGCGCTGCTAAATGATTAAAAGTATTAGTTAAACTAACACCCCTTTGCATCACTGTTGTGCGCGCTGCTACACCTTCAGGATTTTTAGAAAGGGTCTGCCATGATTCCCAGAATTGATCCAAAACGGAACGTAAACTCGTTTCTGAAGGTTCATTAAAAATCACTTCTAATTTACTTAAGATATCCGCTTTTACTTCCCATTCGCCCAAAGCCTTATTTTCCGTACGCATCTGGATATCAATAAACTGATCCTTTACCCGCCTAAGCTCAGCAATATTAACACCGGTTCCCACATAACCGTCTACGGTTTTCATAGCTTGAGCAGCCTGCATGATCACATCTTGTCTCGTATAACCCTGTGTATTAGCATTCGCCACATTATGCCCCGTAACATCTAAGGCTCTTTGTTGTGCGGCTAGACCACTATAACCCGTATATAAACCAGAAAAAGTAGAGCGCATAAAATCACCCCTAAATTAATCAAACATTTATATATCAAGTTTATATAAAGCCAGCAATCAAACTTTCTTATCGAGAAGATTATTCAACTGCTTTATTTTTACCTCTTTTTCCGCATTATAAAGCGGCTTTGACTGCTGGTTCAGAACATCAACCGTAAAATTAATAAAGCGTAATGATTGTTGAATTAAACTGGTATTTTCTTGATTCAAATCTGCCAACTTTTTAATAATCCCGGCAAAGCTTTCCTGAATTTGTCCCAGTTTATTCTGCTCCTCTTCAGGCAATTGGGGTAGCACCTCTTGTAAAGAGCAGTTCTGGTCAAATCCTCCTAAATCCGCTAGTTGCAAAAAACAATTTTCCCGCTTTTCCTCTAACTTGCCAAGCTGCAAAATATGCAACTCCTCCTGCTTAGTCACCTCATTAAGTTCGTCAATTCTCCCCTTAATCAGATGTTCGCGCTTTTGAGCCGCTAATTCCAATAACTGATGATAAATCTCCATTTGTGCGCTAAGAATCTCGATTAATTCCTGACATGTGGATTTCATAATCACACCTCTTTAAAAACGATGTTTAAAAAAACTTTCCTCCAAAATCTTCTCTATCAGTTCTTGGTTCTTTATTTCATAAGTTCCATTATTAATCGACTGCTTTAATTCTTCCAATTTACGCTCATCAACCTCAGGAAGCTGTTTTAAAGCGGCTTTAGCAATATTAAAAAACTGTGCTTCATGAGAAATATTTATTTTATCCTGTTGGTTATTTCTTTCCGTTTTAGCGATACCATTTTCCTTATTATGTTGGTTATAAGCTTTGGTAACTCCCGGCATAGGTTGATTGATAATCCGCATCCTTGATCACCTCAATCTAAAAAAACATAACAATCGCTCTACTTTCTATTTCGAGCAAATATCTTCTTTTGTTAATAGCAATATTTTGCCAAATTTAAGCTTTAGCTCCCATTTGCTTCTGTTTTCTCCGTATTTTTATCCATTTCTACTTATTCTTCCTCTTATTTTGCCAAAGGTTTGCAGTATGCATCTGGATACCCTTAGACGATCCTTCACTATTGTCAGCTCGTCTCTTTTCTAAAGCCTTTCTATTTTCTTCCTCAACAATTTTTTTCAGACCGGCGGTCAACTTTTTCTGACAAGCCGGACAATAGCGTCCTCCGGAAACAAACCTTCCACAAAGCTCACATTCAAGTTTTATATGTTTTTCTCCGCTAATCGAAAGACGGCCTTGTCTTAGAAAGCGCAACACCTTATCTTCACTTATACCCGTTTCCCTACTTACATCAATAACCGAAACACCTGGATGTTGAGAAATATAATTGCGAATAACACGAAAAATTTGTTCTTCTTTTTCCTGACATTCCGGGCAAAGGTTTGTCCTGACAAAATTAAAGATTTTACCGCATTCCGGACAGTTTTTTATACTCATAAAATTCTCACCTCATCAAGAATAATATTTCATCGCTTTATTTTTTCTCTTTAATCCTTTCCCGATAAAACCAACTGCCGGCAATCCGCTCTAACAGCTTAACATTATATCCCCCAGCCCAAGTAATCCCATATACTTGTTCTGCACCAGCCTGTCGTAAAACATCTGCACAGGCACGTAATGTAGCACCTGTGGTAATAATATCATCTACTAACAAAATGGCCTTTCCGGATAATTGCTGATCAGATGAATACTTAAATGCACCCATAATATTCTTCAAGCGTTCTTCCCTGGTTAAGAGCATTTGGGGCTGATGGAAATGTTCTCTCGACAACGCCTCAGACCATAAAGGCTTCCCTAAATCCTCAGCTATAGCTTTAGCAAGCAGTAAACTCTGGTTAAAACCACGTTCTTCTTCCCTACTGTAATATAAAGGTACAGGAACTACTGCCCGTATATTTCTGGCCATCCCTAGTCTCTTCACGCGTCGTGCCATTAAATATCCCAGAGGACGAGCTAATTCTTCCCTACCGTTATATTTCAAATCATGAATTAATTCTCTAAACATTCCTTCATACGGAACTACAGAACCCACTGCGAAAGTTCCAAATTGCAAGTTCCGACAATTTGGGCATTCCTGTCCACCTGTAAAATAGCCACAAGTCGGACACACTTTTTCATTTTCACTAATCTCCAAAATCTTATCAGCACACTCAGTGCATATCCCCATGTATTCAGCACTCTTCTCTTTTTGTAAACAAAAAAGACAAATTCCGTTTTCCGGAAAAAATATATTTAAAATAGCATTCCACCAAGCTTGCCCTTTCATCTTGCGCTTAACATCTCCAGTCTCTACCAACTACTAGTTATTAATATTCGACTTATTATGCCTTTTCCCTTTTTTCTAATCTTTTTAACTATCGATATCGACCAATATCGACACAATCCCAAAATGCTACACTAATTTATCTCAACAACTTTACTAACACTCCCAGATAGATATGCGGTATAAGCTCCTGAATAAAAGCAACTAGAGTTCAGCTGGAGTAAAACTCCATCTGAACTCTAGTTGCTTTTATCAAATACTGTTTTTCGAATAAAGCAAATTTATATACTACAAAACTTTGTTAAAGCCCTCTTATTCAAAAGAGATGAACGAAATTAAATCTGCGCTAACTGTTCATACAGATAATCATTTAAGACCTTGATATATGTTCCTTTCATCCCTAAAGAACGTGCATCAATTACACCCGCACTTTCCAGCTTTCGCAAAGCATTGACAATTACTGAACGTGTCAGCTTGTATTCTTCCGCTAATTTACTGGCCACAAGGAAACCCTCTGAACCTTCGATTTCATTAAAAATATACTTTACCGCTTCTAATTCCGAATAAGAGAGTACCTCTAAAGCTAACTGCACAACAGTTTTCTTACGGACTTCATTTTCCATCCGCTGGTTGACCTTTCTTAAAATCTGTGTTCCGGTTACATTAGCTCCATATTCTGCTAAGATTGTTTCCGCAGGGCTGAAAGGTTTCTCTTCCCGGGCATAAATAATTGTTCCCATTCTTTCGCCACCGCCCATCACGGGTGTCAAAATGCAATAATAATTCGTACCTTTAGGAACAACATTCACTTCCGTATGGGCAAAGCCAAAGAACCATTGACGACTGTTTTCCGAAAACTGACCTTTCATCAGCTCTTCTTCCGGAAATAATCCACCACGAATACTGATTAACTCTCCTTTCCCTAGTAAATTTCCTCTTTTGTCGGCGATATACACACTGGCATCCAACAAACGGGATATCTCCAGCGCTATGGTGTTATAGTCCAGCATTTGTCCCGCCGACTTCTGCAATAATTGGTGTAATACTCTGGTCTTTTCTAACAACAACTGCATTTCCATTTAAATTCCTCCTATTTGGTAAAATTTAGGTTGTTGTTAGTAGTATTCCCAAATTATTTCCAAACAATCGCCTTTTTTTAATTTTTTTAATCTAATTGTACCTGACGGCAATTCCAGAACTTGATAACCTTCTTTCACCAAAGACGACAAACGCCCCGGAGCCATTTCCGGATAAAGGTCTAGAATCTCTCCTTTTTTATTGAGAAATAGCACGTCCAATGGCATAGACATCAAATAAGTATGAATTTGCCGACAAGGAATTAATAATAACCCTTCCCCTTCCTGTAACGTTTTTTTCCCTAACAAACCAACTAAACGGGTAAAAAAAGTATTAGCAACCTTAATACGGTTGCCAATTATTTCTTCATCTTTCTTCACAGTTACCAACAGTTTACATCCCTCCCCCTGTAAAAGCCTTAATCATCTGCAGAATAGCCGGACCTAATAAAACAATAAAAATACTGGGGAAAATAAACAGAACTAAGGGAATCAGCATTTTAACCGGAGCCTTCATAGCTTTTTCTTCAATACGTTGCCGTCTTTTTAAACGCATCTGGTCAGCCTGAGTCCGGATGACCTTACTAATAGAAACACCCAATTGATCTGCCTGGATCATCGAGCCAACAAAAGTCAATAAGTCTTCTACTCCTGTGCGTTGACCTAAATCCCTCAAAGCTTCCCGTCTCGTTTTACCCATTTGTATTTCTTGTAAGGTTTTACGCAGTTCATTACTTAACTCACCTGAAGACTTTTCCACCACACGCATTAACGCCGAATCAAAACCTAAACCGGCATCAACACTCACCGTAAGCAAATCCAAAACCTCGGGAAGTTCCTTTTGAATGGCTGCCTGTCTGCGGCTGATCAAAGAACTTAAATAAAATTTTCCGGTTAAAGCGCCCAAAATTCCACCGGTTAGTGCCAGAAAAAGCTGCACAAAAGCCGGTTTCCCCGCCAACAAAGCTAAAAACCACCCACCTAAAAACAAGAGGATAATTACCCCATACTGCAGTGCTTGAAATTCCTGAGGTTTCAAATTCCAAGGATTACCGGCATACTGTAATTCACGCTGTAATTTTTCACGACTTTTCATCGGGATAAGTTTTACTATAATTTGGGAAATCCTAATCAGCAGAGGCCTAATCACTCTTTCGGAAAACGGTTTACTAAGCTCGTCCTCTTCCAGCTTTTTTTGTGCAGCCTGACTCATAACTACCTTTTGTAGCCGTTTTAAGAGAATATTTTTGGCACGAAACTGACTGTTGATAAAAGCAATCGCCAACAGTATAGAAAAAATAAATGTGGAAAAAAGCACTTTCGCCATCATTTTATTCTCCTCACTAATAAATTTCCCTCACTAATAATCAATAATCAATAGAAACAATCTTCTTAATAATGATTACTCCGATGATTTCCCCAATAATTCCAATACTAAGCATTAATAAACCCAAAGAAGACTTAAACAAAGGCAATAAATACTCCGGATTTAACAATAACATTATCCCAATTAAAAAAAGTGGAATAAAACCGATTACAATCCCGGAAAGCCTTCCTTGTGCCGTTAATGCCTTGATTTCTCCTTTAATCCGAATTCTATCTCTAATCGTATCCGAAATATTATCCATAATTTCAGCTAAATTGCCACCAATCTGTCGCTGAATTAAAACTGCAGTAATAATTAACTCCAAATCATCACTTTCTACCCGTTGCCCTAATTTATTTAACGCCTCCTCCAGAGGTGTACCTAAGCTTATTTCCCGAAAAGTCCGTCTAAACTCTTTACGGATCGGGTCAGGCATCTCCTTACTAACCAATTCTATGGCCTGCATAAAACTGTATCCCGCACGCAGAGAATTAGAAATAATAGACAGAGCATCAACCAACTGTTGATTAAACTTCTTCACTTTCTGTTGTTCGGCCCTCTTCACTAAAAAAGGAGGAACAAAAAATCCAACAATACATAGAACTAAGCCTAAAATAAAATTTCTAGTCACTAGAAAAAGTAAAAAACCGGGGACAACTGTACTTAATAGCCACAAAGTTAAATATTCTTCCCCGCGTAAGGGGAGACTGGCTTTCAGCATCTTTTCTTCAAGAGGTTTAATAATCCCACGACTTTCTAAAATTTTTCCGAACAAATTGATAATTTTTTCTGCACCGCGAAAAATTTGGCCACTTTCTCTGGCCTGGTTATCTTTCTGTTTGGAAACATTTTTTAAACTCTGCATCCTTGACTGAACTTTCTTTTGGTCCTGCACAAAAGAACCTGTAAAAGCCAGAAAAAGGCAAAAAGCCGTAAGAAAACAGCACGCACAAATCAGAAAAATATTCATGCCACCCCCTCCTAAATAAAAATATCATCCGGAACACCAATACCCGCTGCAGCCAATTTTTCCATGAACCGCGGTTTAATCCCTGTTGCTTTAAAAGTACCTCTTACCCTGTTATACTTATCCAAACCTTCTGTCTTATACACAAAAATATCCTGCAAGGTAATTACGTCACCTTCCATCCCTACAACTTCCGTAAGATGAGTTATTTTACGACTACCATCTTTAAAACGGTTTTGCTGGACAATCAGGTCAAAAGCCGAAGCCATTTGTTCCCGAATAGCTCGCACAGGTAATTCCATCCCCGCCATCATCACCATAGTTTCCAAACGTGAAAGAATATCGCGAGGTGAGTTGGCATGTCCGGTAGTAAGAGAACCATCATGACCGGTATTCATAGCTTGCAGCATATCCAATGCCTCTCCGGAACGAACCTCTCCCACAATTATTCTTTCCGGACGCATCCGCAAAGCATTGCGCACCAAATCTCTAATCGTAATAGCACCCTTCCCTTCAATATTAGGCGGTCTACTCTCCAAAGTAATCACATGTTCCTGACGCAATTGTAATTCCGCAGCGTCTTCAATAGTTACAATCCTTTCCGTTTCCGGAATAAAAGAAGAAAGCACATTAAGAGTACTGGTTTTACCACTACCCGTACCCCCGGAAATAATAATATTCAAACGACCTTTGACACAAGCTTCTAAAAAAGTAGCCATTTGCGGGGTTAAAGTACCAAATCTTATTAAATCATGAATAGTTAACGGATCCTTGGAAAATTTTCTAATGGTAATCACCGGCCCCACCAAGGATAAAGGGGGAATAATCGCATTTACTCTGGAACCATCAGGAAGCCGTGCATCCACCATCGGCATCGATTCATCAATACGCCGTCCTAAGGGAGAAACAATTTTATCAATAATATGCAAAACATGCTTCTCATCACGGAAAACTACATCGGTTTTTTCTAATTTACCCCGACGTTCCACAAAAACCTGGTTTGGACCATTAACCATAATTTCCGAAATTTCCGGATTCCTGATTAAAGGCTCAATCGGTCCAAAACCCACTACTTCATCCATAATTTCCATCGTGATTTTTTGCCGTTCCGCACGAAGAAGACTGCCTGCCTCCCTTTCTACAATCACATTAACTAATTCTTCTACCCTTTGCACATAATCTTCGCCCTTTAAAACAGCAAACTTGTCTTTTTTATTCTTCAATTCAAGGTCTAATAATTCAATTACTTCTTGATGTACCTTTATTTTTAAAGCACGATACGGATCTTGGACGTTCTGTTGTTTTGCTGACGGCGGCAGATTTTCTGCCTCAACTTTTAACTGCCCTTCTCTTTCCTTTTCTAAGCGCTTTAATAAAGACACCTTTAATCACCTCTGTTAAACAAACGAGTGAAGAAGTTTTTATTTTGTTTAATCCGTAAATCTTCCTGATAACCGTTATCTTTAAGCACTAAATTGCCAACCTCTTGTATCGCTTTACTAACTTTAGCCGTAGGATGCGATAAAACAAAAGGAATCCCTTCATTAAGTGCCGGTACCACAATTTTCCCTTCACTGGGAATATGTCCGGCTACCAGAAAATTCAAGGTCTCTTCAGCATCAGCAATGGTAATCCCCATATCATCCGAAGCCCGGTTAAGAATCAATTTTGTTTTATTTAAATGCTGTAATGATTCTAATAATTCCAGACTTAATTTAACATTCTTGATGGTAGCTAAATCCATGGCCAACACCAATAAAATCTGGGTCGACAAATCCAAAGCAGTCAGGTTAGTATCATTAAAGAAAGGAGAAGTATCAATCACAATATAATCATAATGGTCTTTAAGTAGGTTAATAATCTCCTCGATATGACCTGACATAACCAATTCCGCATACTCAGGTCGAGATGGAGCAGGAAGAGCTTTTACTCCTGATATATGAGGGAGCAAATAACTTTCTAAAAGCTCCATATCCCAAGCGTCTCCTTCTTGCGTCAATTCAGAAATAGTACGCCGAGGATAAAGATTTAAAAAAATGGAGATGTCGCCAAATTGTAAATCAAAATCTAAAAGAACCACCTTCTGCTTGCATTTCGCTAAATAAACAGCCAGATTAACAGCAATAGTAGTCTTTCCTACCCCGCCTTTTGTACCGAAAACTGTAATTACCTCACTTTTTCGCGGCATCTTTTTGATATCATTTTGTCCGGTTCTCTTATTTTCTATCTTAAAAACATTCTTAATCGTATTAATTAAATCTTCTTTACGCAATGGTTTTACTAAAAAATCGCGCGCACCTACCATCATGGCCTTGCGTAAATATTCTTTTTCACCTTGCGCACTAGTGACAACTACCGCCGTTCCTGGTACATCCGTAGTAATTTTTTCGGTGGCACTAAAACCATCTAAGCCGGGCAAATTGATATCCATTAACACTACATTCGGCTGTAGATCCTGAGCCTTTTGCACAGCTTCTACCCCGTCATTTGCTTCGCCAACAACAACAATCTGTTCATCAAATGAAAGCATCTGACAGATATTTCTTCTGGTGTCATCGTTATCATCTACAATTAAAACACGAATTAATTCCATCGTTCATCCTCCTATTGAACAAAGTCTTGTGCTTCAAACGGATTAGTCTTAACAATACTATTGTCCACAGGCGAACGTAACAAGAGCCGAATAATTCCCTTTTGATTTGCCAAAAGCAAGCGTTGTGCTTCTTCTACAGTTACTGCCAAAGTAACTGTTTTACTACTGTTCTCTGTATTTTTACTACTGTTTTCACTAATGTTTTTCCCTACAGCCAAAACCACAATATCCTGCAGCACAATTAATGAAGACATCGTTTCTACATCTGATGAATCCGGTAGTCCCATCACCGAAGCTACATCAACTCGGTCCCCGGGCTTTAGCAATCCGGCCACACCGCTTACATCATCCACCGCAATCGTCATCGCTCTTTCCCCCACCGGGATAAGATATGCAAGTCCGTTTTTTACATCTCCTTTAGCGGCAATCTTACTCTTCAAAAGCTGTTCACCTTCAACAAAAGGAGTCAAACTGATACAACCTAAAGCATCATCTAAAGTTCTGATCGCATCCGGATGAATATATTCAGCGGGTAAATGCTTTTTGGTGAGCATGTCTCTGGTCAGTAGTGTCTTCGGTGTTATATCATGGGCCAAAACAACAACTTCCTCCGTCAAATCATGTGTCACCTTTTTTTCTACCGTGATTAAAAACTCATAAATAAAATAGGTTGTGAGCAAACCAAAAAATATAGCCAAAATATAGATCCATTTATTCTTCAAAAATTTCACCTCCAGATTAATAACTTAAACGTGAAACATAGATGCCATAATCCGCTTCTTCGTCTTCGGTCATTTCGCCAATCGTATGTAACTGTACGAAGGTCCCCCAAACGTTATTTTGATTGCCCTGTCCGTCTACCCGTTCTAAAAAGAATTTGGCAAAGCCTTTTACTTTAACCGTTTTTTTACCACAGGGTTCAACAACAGGAATCGTCACCAAACGTGGACACGTCTCCACATAGCTGGCACTAGTACAAGCCGGAGTATGTTGGCATTGAGCAATGCGATAGTTTACCCCACGCGTAGTCGGACCGGACATATTTCCATTTTCTACTTCCAAAAGGTCCCCAATAGCAATCTCCTTTTGATAACCGTTCTTAATATTCTTTTCATAATTACTAGCACCGTTGCCTCCCAGCCGTAAGGCGCCAAACCAACCGGTATGCTGTCCTCCCCCACCTTTACCTCCTCCCGAACCAGATTTCAAAACATATTCCTCGTTATAAATAAGTTCCTGTGCTTCAATACTAAAGGGGACAGCACCCGATACAGCCGATAAATTTCCTATTTTAGCACCTGCACTTTTCACCACATCTGTGGAGTTTATACCTAAAATTTGAGCAAATAAATGGTTTACTGTACTTTTCGCTTCAACCTTAATCTCATGGTTATCTTCGGATATTTCAATATTTAAATTATCAGCAGAAACACCATTTTTGAGGGCATAACACTCAGCCAAGGACTGCGCCAAAGCAGGAGCACCGGGAAGTGCTTGAATCGCGGCAAGGGCAGCTGCATCCACCGCATTAGATAGCTGTACATTTCGATGATAAACCATACCTGCATCTATTACTAAGGCGGTTGCCCCTAACAAGGCCGTAAGGGCAAATACAACCAGAACAACAACCGCTCCGCTTTTCTCGCTAAGTTTTTGTCTAATTACACAGAGAAACATGGCGGTCAACCCCCTTTTTCTTTATTCCACCCTCATTACAGAGCTACCGTGCACTATAATTGGGTTTCCCGTAATACTGGAAATTAAGGGAATATATAAATCCACTGCATAAGAAACCTTAACCTCAATATCTCCGCCTCTCGCCGGCCCTGTTCTGATAATGTCTATGGTTAGTTTTGAGGGATCGTTAGGGTCATAAAGAACAGCTCCGGATTTCGTCTGAATTCTGTTGATTATTTCACTATCCGTAGCACCTACCACACCATAACGGGCACCATCTCTGGCTACATGGGTCACCATAATTCCGGCACCCATCACCCGTCCAAACTCTATAATCCCAAAAAGGATTAATAACAGTAGCGGAAGAACTATCGCCATTTCCACTAATCCTTGTCCTTTTTTCCGTTTAATTATCTTCCTCAACATAACCAACCACCTGCCAGACAAACGATTGCGCCTAACGCAATCGCGATCCCGTATGGAATAGCTACAACATTTTCTTGATCAAGCTTATTTAGATTAAAAATTCGAAAACACGAAAGCAGAAAAACCTTCAAGGCCATACCAATATTCACTAATGATTGACGTAACCGTTTTTCCTTCAATAATAAAATAAAGGAAATAATCCCACCTATGATCGCCGCTATCAGAAACACTTTAAAGGCAAAAGCGGCACCTTTAAAAGACCCGATTACACCCAAAAGCTTAACATCACCGGCACCTATTCCTCCCAAGGCAAAAGGGATAAACAACAAGGCTATTCCTGCTAAAGTTCCTAACGCCCAACTAAGTATTCCTGTGCCTCCTTTTTGGATGAATTGCAGAAACAAAGCAACTACCATAGCCGGTAAGACAACAGTATTTAAAATCTTACGTTCTTTAAGATCTGTATAACAACAAATAATAAGGATACCTAATAAGAGCAGCTCCATAAACCATGTGGAATTAATCATCTCCAATGCTCTCATCAGAATCCCCCCTTTAACACCATTTAAAAATTATCTATATATAAAAATATATAAAAGCTGAATTACCTTAATTTTCAGCTCGATCTCCGTTTAATGCTCGCCCGCATCGGTAACACCGCTGAAGGGAAAATAAGCCCTACTTAAAGATAAGTAGGGCTCAGCCTCCCTGCAGTGGCTAGAGTAAGAAGCTAGCTTACTCTCCACCTCCGGCTTCCTTCATTAAATCTTCCGGTGTTTTTTCTAGTGTTTCGGTTACACCTCTAAACTTTTCGGCAATAGCCGGGCCCAAGAACACTAAAGCACCGATAACTACTACAGCTACTAAAGCTAAAATAAGTCCGTATTCTGCCATCCCTTGTCCTTGTTCTTCTTTTACCAAACGTTTTAAAGCTGTTAACATTGTAAATCCCTCCTCGTTTAATTTTCATTAAATTTATG
>LFSF01000031.1:41064-50890 GCA_001512665.1 Clostridiales bacterium DTU073 | reverse complement strand
TTTTTTAATCAATTAGTCCTAAATTATTTTTTGAGTTGGTCCTAGAAAGGTATTACTTTAGTCCTAGGGACTATATTTCGATAAGACGATTTTTAATAGCAAACAATACCGCTTGTGTACGGTCATCAACTTTTAACTTGCGGAAAACATTAGTAATGTGATTCTTCACTGTTTTTTCGCTAATACACAAATCCACGGCAATCTCTTTATTGCTTTTACCCTGTGTGATTAATTTAAGGATATCCATTTCTCGCTCCGTTAGACTTTCCCATTCCTCTTGAGCATGACGACGTCTGGTCAAACGGTTCAACTCTGAAAACAGCGTGCGAGTAATAGTAGGATCAATTACAGAATTACCGGCAGCTACAGTTCTGATCGTTTCCACAAGTTTTGCCGGGGCAATATCTTTCAAAACATAACCGGAAACTCCGGCTCTTACCAGTTCCAAAACGTATTCTTCATCTTCGTGAATAGTCAAAGCAATAATCCCCATATTAGGAAACTCTCGCTTAATGATGCGGGTAGCCTCCACCCCATTGGTGCCCGGCATATTTATATCCATCAAAATAACATCCGGTTTAAATTTGCGAGCGATATTGATAGCTCCCTGCCCATCACCGGCTTCATCTATTACCTTTATTCCCGGTTCTAATTCCAGAATTTTTCTTAAGCCTTCTCTAACTAAAGGATGATCATCAATAATTACCACACTAATATCGGTTTTTTCCATTTTCATCACTCCATTAATACGCTAAAGGCAAGATGACCATAATTTCTGTGCCCTCCCCCGGTTGAGAATTAATTGACAACTGACCATCTAAAATTTCCACACGTTCTTTCATCCCTAACAGTCCATAACTGTCTATGTGCGGATTTTGCAAGTATTCCTCAGCAGGGAACCCTTTCCCGTCATCAATAATTCTAACCACCAGGCACTGCGGAGCATAGTCAACATAAACTTTGACACAGTTCGCCTCTGCGTGTTTTATGGTATTCTGCAAGGCTTCCTGAATTACGCGATATATTGCTACCTCAATGGACGGAGACAAACGCTGCTGTTCTCCGGAAGATAAAATCTCCATACTTATCGTAATATTATATTTCTTCCTTAAAGTTTCTAAATAACGATTGAGTGCCGGAATCAATCCTAAATCGTCCAGCGCCATGGGACGAAGATCAAAAATAATCCGACGTACCTCTTGTAAACTTTTATGCACTAAGACCTTAAACTCACTCAGTTCTTTCCGTACCGCATCTAGGTCCAAATCTAAAAGCTTTTCACATACCTCTGCCCTTAAAATCAAATTAGCCATTGATTGAGCAGGTCCGTCATGGATTTCTCTGGCTACTCTCCTTCTCTCTTCTTCCTGAGCATGAATAATCTCCGAAGCTAAATAACGTCTTTGTAATACCGCCATTAAATGTTCATTGGTATCCTTTAAACTGCACTCTAATTCATCATACCTTAAGTTTAATTGCCTCTCCCTTTCCCTTAGCGAACCTAATTCCAAAAGTATTTCCTTAGCTCGCTCATAAGCTTGATTTATTGCCTGCTGTGAATAATTAGCAGATTCCTTGCTCACCTCTAACAACCGAAATCGGGCCTCATTTTCTAATTGTTCAAAGTGCTTTATCAGTTCTTTTGTAGTCAACAACTCCTTTTCAATTTCTTTTAGCTCCCTTTGCAAACGCTCTTTTCCCAGCTTAGCACTTTCCTCAAGATACTGCATCCTCTTTTTACTCATTTCCATAATTGCTACAGTCTCAGATGTTACCTTTTCTAAACCAAAATAATGCGACATCATTTTTCGCCCTTTTGTCCTATAAATTTCGTTTAATATTAAATATTCGGTACAAATAAAAATTTTCCTGCAAAAACCAAAAACTTCCTTTATGTTAACTTCAACCCTCGCAATATAAAAGGTCAGGGGACACACCGCTGGTTATTTCGCCATCCTTGCCGCGGAATGTCCCCAACTAAATATCGAGGGTGGTCTGCTTTCTTTTACATTAAGTACCTGGTAGATTAAGTACCTGGTAGAAAATTAACTATTAAGAAAAAGTACTGTGCCGTTTTTCGTTTCTTTGCGCTATTTTGCAAAACAGACTTCACGCAGACGCAATAAAGAAAGCAGAGAAGTTAACACGATGTTAACTTCAACCCTCGCAATACAAGGATGTATATCGAGGGTGGTCTGCTTTCTTTTGCGTCAAGTGTTTAGTCTGTTTAAAATGTTAGCACGAAACGTAAAGCGGCACAGTACTTTTTCGTCCTTATAATGGATACACCTTCGCCCCCATTTCTGCTTCATTCCCCTGCGCTAAAGCAAAATCAACATTACATTTAGCTGCATAGCGTTCCTCTAAAAACTTCTTCGCTACCTGCGGGAAAATAGCATATGAAAGGGCATCCTCTTCTTTCTGCAAATAAATCCCAATCTCTTTGCGAGCCTGTTCCATCTGTGGCTCAATAGTATCAGCCGGGCGTCCGGTAATCGGTTTTTCTTCCCCGATAATCTGTTTACGCACTTCTTCATTAATCGGAGCAGGTGTTGCTCCATAAAGACCGCGTAAATAATTCTTGACCTCATTAGTCACCATTTTATAACGCCCCATCAAAACATTTAAAACAGCCTGAGTACCTACAATCTGACTGGTCGGAGTAACCAGGGGCGGGAAACCTAAATCTTCCCGAACTTTAGGTATTTCTTCTAAAACATCCGGAATCTTATCCAAGGCATTCTGTTGCTGAAGTTGAGAAATAAAATTAGAAAGCATTCCTCCCGGCACCTGATACAACAAGACATTGGTGTCAACACCCGCCTTATAAACATCAAAGCTCTGATATTTCTTACGAACCTCTTTAAAATATTCCGCAACTTCCGTAAGTGCTTCCAAGTTTAGACCTGTATCATACGGTGTGTCCGCAAGAGCTGCAATCATTGCCTCCGTTGCCGGTTGTGATGTCCCCATCGCTAATGAGGAAATCGCCGTATCGATCATTTCCGCTCCCGCCTCAATAGCTTTCAAATACATCATGGAGGCCATTCCGCTGGTATAGTGAGTATGCATATGTATAGGTAAAGAATATTTCTTCTTTAATTCACTAACCAGTTCAAAAGCAGGATAAGGCTTTAAAATACCCGCCATATCTTTAATACAAATTGAATCAGCTCCCATATCCACTAATTGCCCCACCAAATTCATGAAATAATTCAAATCATGAACCGGACTTATCGTATAAGAAATCGCCGCCTGGACATGAGCCCCTTCCTTTTTCGCAACCTCCATCGCCTTCCTAAGATTGCGCGGGTCATTAAGTGCATCAAAGATCCGGAAAATATCCATCCCATGTGCGACAGCTTTTTTTACAAATTCCTCTACAACATCATCAGCATAATGCTTGTACCCAACCAAATTCTGACCACGTAAAAGCATCTGTGTTTTCGTCTTCTTTAAAACTTGCTTAATCTTATCCAGCCTCTCCCATGGGTCTTCATTTAAAAATCTCATGCAGGTGTCAAAAGTAGCTCCCCCCCACACCTCCATAGAGTAAAACCCAATCTCATCCATTTTCTCCGCGATAGGCAACATATCTTCTGTTTTCATTCTTGTGGCAAGCAAAGATTGATGGCCATCCCGCCAAGTTGTATCCGTAATTTTCACTCTTTTCACATTTTCCACTTAAAGTCCCCTCCATGCAGATTTCAATGAGTGAGAAAACTTTCTCCTGTGAGAGAAAATTCTTTCTCTAACTTATATACGTAAAAAATTATATACTAACAATTTGTTAAGTTCAACAGGTGAAACATAATCTTATCAAATATTTTCACCATACAACTTTTATTACTCTTTACTTGATACTTTCACTCATTGAAGATTTTGGTTTACCAAAAAAGAGTCTTTTCACTTTCAGACTAAAATTATCCATAATGATATACATGCAAGGGACCAAGACCAAAGTAATCAAAGTGGAAAAAGCCAACCCTCCGGCAACAACAGTGGCCATCGGTGCCGATAGCTCTGCTCCTTCCCCAATGCCCAAGCAGAGCGGAATTAACGCTAAAATAGTAGTAAGAGAGGTCATCAGGATAGGTCTTAACCGAGTGGGGCCGGCCTTAAGAATAGCTTCCTCTCTGAGCATCCCGTCACGCCTGCGCAAAGTATTAATATAATCAACCAAAACAATGGCGTTATTCACCACAATACCCGCTAACATAATAATTCCGATAAAAGATGTAATATTTAACGTCCTGCCGGTGAATAACAGAGAAAAGACTACACCTATCAAGGTGGGAGGAATAGAAAACATAATGATAAAAGGATAAAGCAAGCCTTCAAACTGTGAAGCCAAAACCATATAAACGAGAATAATCGCTAAAATTAAAGCTAGGCTTAAATCCTGAAAAGCTTCAATCATTTCTTTATTTGCTCCGCCAAATTCTAACTGTACTCCGGCAGGAATGGGTAAATCACTTAGTACTGTTTGAATATCCTGCATGACCACATTTAGTGGCCGTCCGGAGATCTCCCCGGTGACCGAAACCCACCTGCTCTGATTATCTCTAATAATCTGTGTCGGTCCCTTCACTGTTTCTATTACCGCTACATCCCGCAAAGGAACTAACGCCCCGGTAGGAGAAGCAACCATCAAAGACTCCAAATTATTGATATTCTTACTATACTCTTGATCTATTACTACACGAACATCAATTTCCTCTCCCCCCTCATGATATTGTGTTGCTGTGGTACCACTAATCGCCGTAGCTAAAAGAGAGGATAACTGTGTAGTAGAAATCCCGTATTGTTCGGCTTTTTCCCGCTGTAATTTTAAGTGAATTTCGGGACGACCTTCTTCAAAACTCGTGGTTACTTCACGTGTACCTTCAATACTTCTGACTCTTTCCGCTACAGTCTCCGCGAATATTTTTAATACCTCTAAATTATCACCAGATAAACCTATACTAATGGACTGCTGTCCCGTGGTCATCACATCCATTGACGCTATTTCAATCTCCGCACCTGGAATGCCGGCACATTTTACCCTTAACTCATCCATAACCTGATCGATATGACGCACTCGCTCACTTTTATCCTTTAGCTTACCACTAATCGTAGCTTTTTCCGTAGTACCACCCGTAGAGATCATGTCCCCACTTACTCCGATAGCATAAATAGCCCATTCATGCTCAGGTAGTTCTTCGATATACTTCTGCACTAATTTGGTAACACGTTCAGTTTCCTGTACCGCTGTGCCGTTAGGTAGGGTAATATTAACTGAATATTGACCGGTATCCTGCTTGGGCATAAACTCCATCCCCACAAAAGGAATTACCGCAATACTGACAATAAAAAGAAGCAAGGTAGAAACTACAACCGTCTTACGATGTCTAATCGCCCAAGCCAAAACGCGACGATAAAGTTGATCTAAGCCAACCAATAATCGACTCCATCCTTGAAAAATCTTCGAGAAGAAGCCTCTCTTAGCTTCTCTAGATTCTACTTTAAGAATTTTCGAAGATAGCATCGGCACTAAAGTTATAGCCACAAAGAGAGAAGCCAACAAAGCAAAAGCTACCGTTAAAGCCATCGGGCGGAAAACCTGGGAAGCCAACCCTTCCACATAAACAATCGGCACAAAAACCACAATCGTCGTCAGCGTAGAAGCCGTTACCGCTAAACCAATTTCATCTGTAGCTTTTTTCGCCGCTTCGCTCCTAGAATGGCCTTCCTGACGATAACGATAAATGTTTTCCAAAACAACAATAGCGTTATCTACCATCATCCCTACGCCCAAAGCTAAACCGCCCAAAGTGATGATGTTTAGCGTTAAACCGCCCAAATAAAGCAACGTAAACGTGGCTAAAATGGAAATAGGAATAGCCGTTCCGATAATTAAAGTACTTCTAATATTCCTTAAGAACAGAAAAAGAATTAAGATAGCTAAGGCTGCACCGCTTAGCGCATTACTTTTAACCTGATCTAAGGAAAGACGAATATAATCTGCCTGATCCATAGCCACATTTACCTTTAAGTTTTGGGGTAAATCTTGTTGTAACTTGGCTAATGCTTCTTTAACTCCCTCTGAAACCCTAACCGTATTGGCATCCGTTTGCTTCTGAATAGCTACCTGAATACAAGGTTCGCCATTCATATAAACAAATTGGTTATTATCTTTCACAGTGTCTTCAACACGGGCAAGTTCAGCTAAACGCACATAGCCTCCGGTAGTTAAAGGAATCTGCATGTCCTCAATATCCTGCACACTGCTGAATTCTCCGACAACACGCAGCATTTGCTCCTTCAGTCCTTCTTCAATGGACCCCACCGACGCATTTCTGTTTTCCAAGCGTAACTGGTTGATAATCTGCTCTAAAGAAACTCCATAGGCCTGCAGACGCTGAGGAATAGCAGAAATGCGAATTTCCCGTTTTACCCCTCCGGAAATGGAGACCGAAGCTACCCCCTCAACTTTTTCCAAACCGGGCTGAATAACATCAGTGGCTATTTTATCCAAAGTGGCCAGATCACTATCACCGCTAATGCCCATCACCATTAAAGGCATCATATTGGGGTCCATTTTAATAATCATGGGCTTATCCGCTTCTGAAGGGAAGTAGGTGGAAATTAGCTCTATTTTATCCCTCATCTGAGTAACAGCAAAATTCATATCTGTACCCCAGGCAAACTCCACAAAAATCAAGGAGCTGCCCTGTTGGGAAAGCGATTGTATATTCTTAAGACCGTTTACTGTCCCAATGGTGCCTTCCAAAGGTCGAGTAATCAAATTCTCAATTTCCTCCGGACCCACATTCTGATACGAAGTCATAACTAACGCCATGGGCAAATCCAGCTCCGGAAACAAATCAGGATTTAATTTATTCAGCGAAACTACACCCAGTAAAATAACCATGAGAAAAATCATGGCTATCGTTACCGGACGTCTAACAGACAGATCCGTAAGCTTCATTTATTTTCACCCCTCGTCATAGAAATGACCGGGCTGCCGTCTTTAAGGGCATACTGTCCTTCCACAACCAGCATTTCCCCTTCATGGAGACCCTTCACTACTTCCACCTGGTCGCCCAAAGTCAGTCCTAATTCTACTACACGCATTTTGGCTTGTTCATTTTCCACTACATAAACAACCTGCTTTTCCTCCAAATCTACCACTGCATAACGAGGAATGACCAAAATATCCTCTTTCCGCTCAATAACCAGACGCACCTCACCATACATACCGTCTTTAAGTAACCCTTTTTCATTAGAAAGAGTTATAGTTACCGGATATGCTTTAGTTTGAGGGTTGATCTGCGGAGGAATCAAAGTAATTACACCGGAAAACGTTTCTTCTTCTACCGCCGGCACATGAACCTCCATCCGTGTGCCTTTTTTCAGCTTACTAATATAAGTCTCACCGACCTGAATCGGCAATTCCAAATGATCTATATCTACTATCGATACCAGAGGAGTACTGCCGGCTAATTGTCCTTTCACGGCGTTAACAGAAGCGACTACACCATTAATAGTGCTCAACAATAAACAGTTTTCTTTTTGCAATTCTAAATTCTTTACCGCATTCTCTGTTTGCTCTAATTGATACTTCGAAACCGCTCCGATCTCAAAAAGTTCCAAATTACGTTGATAAGCCAACTGAGCCTGTTCCAACTGTAAATCAAGTTCCCGGGAATCAAATGCCACCAACGGTGTGCCTATAGCTACATAATCCCCTACTTCTACAAGGATATCCGTAATCTTAAAAGCAGGATTCTTCGCGACAATAAAAACTTCCTCTTGCGCTTGTAATAACCCACCCAGAGGAATTGTTTTTTCTAATGTATCTTTATGTACAGCCTGTACTGTAACCGGAATCTTTGTAAGCTCGGAGCCAACCTTAGTTTGCTCCGTTCCCTCATTACCACAACCTGCCAAAGCCAAACACAGTAAAACGGCGAAAATGCTGACCAGTACTCTCCTCTTTTTTGTCATCCTCTTTCCTCCCCTAATCTGTCCCTTAAATTCTTAATTTAATTACTTTCTAACCTATATTTACTAACTTTAATTCTATGAATACTTATTATTCTTGTCAATAAGAACCACTCAAACTGTTTGAGCATAATAAATTAGCTATTGCAATATTATATAAACTATAATTATTATAATGATAAACACTCCAAAATATATGATCTATACTACGAATAATTATCTAAGTAATATGTCTAAGGCGAGGTAAATTATGAAAAAAAGAGATTTTATTTTATTCCTAATAATGATGCTTTTATTCTCAATAGTTTATTTTTTCGTAAGCATTATTTATCTTGATTTGTTTAACCTTGGACTTTTTCCGGTAAAATCATTTTTAAATACAGGTAATATTATTTATTTTATTTTTAGCTCCATGGTTTTTTTCGCCGGATTACTTATTCTCTTAGAAAGACGTGACCCTGCCAAAACATTAGCCTGGTTACTTGTTCTGGTATTTTTACCTGTGGTCGGTTTTGTTCTTTACCTTATCTTCGGCAGACATCCGCGCAAACGGAGAATCTCCAATAAAAAAAGACTACTCAAAAATCGAATTCTCCCTTTTGACCCTTCCTTCTGGCAAGAAACACATGATTTTATCGCTCGCAATAAGGAAGCTCAAGAAAAATCGCGCTTAATTAGTCTTATCTATAATAATGCCGATTTCCCGCCTACTATTAATAATGAAATAAAAATCCTTACCGACGGAAAAGAGATTTTCCCCAACTTTATTCAAGCGATCAAAGAAGCAAAACATCATATTCATTTAGAGACATACATCCTGAGAAATGACCATATCGGACAAACAATTGCGGACCTTTTATGTGCTAAAGCCAGGGCCGGAGTCACTGTGCGCCTGATTTATGACGGTATTGGTTCACGTTCGTTAGGACGGGCATATTTGAATAAGCTCCGTTCCGCCGGAGTTAATGTTGCGGCTTTTTTACCGGTTAAACTGCCTTTACTACATCGGAAAATCAACTACCGTAACCACCGTAAAATTTTAGTTGTTGACGGAAAAATAGGTTTTGTGGGTGGAGCAAACATCGGTGATGAATATTTAGGGAAAAACCCCTCTATCGGCTACTGGCGGGATACACACGTCCGCTTAAAAGGATCTGCCGTTTGCTTCCTGCAAAAAATCTTTCTGCAAGACTGGCAATTTGTGACACAGCAAACCTTAGACCTGAATATTCCCGAACTTTTCCCCATGGAGAAAGTGCAAGGCAACCACATCGTGCAAATTACCGCAAGTGGACCTGACAGCCAATGGGAAGCAATCATGCAAGTATATTATTATACAATTGCTACTGCAGAAAAATCAGTATACATTACTTCGCCATACTTTATTCCGAATGAAAGCATCCTGACCGCTTTAAAAACCGCTGCTCTGAGCGGTGTAGATGTCAAACTGCTACTTCCCGCAGTACCAGACCATAGAATAGTCTATTGGGCAGCCATGTCCTACTTGGAAGAATTACTGGAAGCAGGAGCAGAGGTCTACTTTTACCATAATGGCTTTATCCATGCGAAAGTCCTCACCGTTGACGAAATCGTCTCTTCTATCGGCTCGGCCAACATGGACCAACGCAGTTTTAACCTGAACTTTGAAGTCAATGCTTACATCTACGATAAAGAAACAGCTCTTCGGCTAAACGAAGAGTTCTTCAATGACCTTAAACATTCCCAAAGACTTACCCTCGAAGAATTCCGGAAACGACCGCTCCGACACCACTTTATCGAATCAGTAGCCCGTCTCTTCTCTCCATTGCTGTAAATGTGGCAGGGGGGAGGACGATGTGGC
>LFSF01000031.1:0-40941 GCA_001512665.1 Clostridiales bacterium DTU073 | reverse complement strand
TGCCATATTTTATTTAGGCTTCACGACCCAACTAGCTACCCAACCTATCGTCCCATCATCTAATTTTACATTATACCATTGATTCTCAACCTTCTGAACAACCATAGTCTCTTCCTTGGTTACTCTCTTTAAAATATTAGCTTCTTCTGTCGGAGCACTACGCAAATTTACATAATTCTGCGTATTAATCACCATAGACTTTCCTACCACGCTGTTATCAGCCGGCTGTTTTGGTCCCTCCGTTTTTGTAGGTTCTTTATCTTGTTCATTATTATTGTTATTGTTATTATTCGTTGGTTTTGTCGTAGTGGTGGATGTTGGCTGCGTATTTTTGATTCTATTTTGTAAATCGTTAACTGTGTCTTGCAAAGCCGCAGCTTGTACCGTGAGTTCAGCTACTACTTTTTCTAAATCAGTAACTCTCTCTTGAATCTTCTTATCCGCATAACTTTGCGTCACTAAAGGATCCTGTTCAGACCCCGGTTCAGGAGAATCGGCAATAACTGCCCTCCCTAAGGTAAACCCCACTATGATCGAAATAACAGCCCCAATAAGAATAATTCCACGCAGTCTCATCGCTACACCTCTTTCAAACTTTTTCCTTATACCTTATCTTCTTAATCTTTCTAATCTATTTCTTAAGTTTTATTTTGATAAGTAGGCAAATTTATTTAGATATATGTTGATAAGCCTTCTCGTCTGTAAGCTGACTCTGCTGTCCGCTTGTCCTCCTCTGCTTGTATCCTTGCCCCAGTACGCCCAACTTCTCAGCTCCGAGATAAAAACTCAAAATCAAAGCTACCATAATCAGCATACCCTGGGCAGTAGTAACTAACGACATCACTATTGCCGAAAGGCTTAAAAACGTACTTACTGCATACATCGCCAAGACGGTTCCTCGATGAGACAAGCCTAATCTCAGCAAACGATGATGGAGATGCCCCTTATCTGCACTAAAGATGGGTTTGCCTCCAAAATAGCGCCGGACAATAGCAAATAAAGTATCAACAATCGGTATCCCCAAAATAACTACAGGTAAAAACAAGGAAATAACCGTCGCACTTTTCGTCAAGCCAATAATCGCCAAAACTGACAAATTAAAACCTAAAAACAGTGAACCTGTATCTCCCATGAAAATTTGCGCCGGATGGAAATTGTACTTCAAAAAGCCAAAGATACTGGCCGCCAGAATAAAAGCCAGTGCCGCCGCTTGAGAAGAAGTTTCCATATAGGCAATTATCCCCAGAGTTACCGCTGCTATCGCCGATACACCGGCAGCTAGCCCATCCAAGCCGTCAATAAGATTAACCGCATTAGTAATACCAATAATCCATAACAACGTCAAAGGATAACTCCAAATACCCAAAGAAACAACATTTTCCAATGGGTGGGTAATAAACTCTATATGAACCCCGGCAAACATAACTACACAGGCTGCGATAATCTGTACTGCTAATTTCTGCTTCGCCGTAACCCCTCTTACATCGTCAATAATCCCCACTAAGGTGATCAATAGCCCTCCGGCCAGGAGACCATAAAGCTCTCCGGTCATCTCAGTAGTCAATAAAACAGTCACCCAAAAGCCCAAACAAATAGCCAAACCACCCAGTCGAGGCATAGGCGCACTATGAACCTTCCGTTCAGTTGGTTGGTCCAGAGCCTTAATTTTAAACGCTATCCTTTTTACAAGAGGAGTCCCTAAAAAAACCAAAATAAACGCCATTGTCAATGAGCCAATTAAACTTATGTCCACTGATTCAGCCTCCCCCTTAACTGCTCCTCTCTTTGCCTACGCAAAAATGAAAGTTATCAATCTTCTACAGTTTTGTTATTATATCATGTTCGACAATATTTGTCTATTATTTACCATCTAAAGCAAACGTTAACTCCGCTTCACAAGCCACTTCACCGTCAACCAAAGCCCGAGCCTGACATTTCCCAATTGTTCCCCGCATTTTCACCACGTCAATTTCCAGTCTGAGCTGATCTCCGGGCACAACCTGACGTCTGAATCTGCAATTATCAATACGGGCAAAATAAGCAATCTTTCCTTTGTTTTCCGGTTTGGAAAGCACCAACACTGCACCGGTTTGGGCCAAAGCTTCCACCAGTAAAACTCCGGGCATCACCGGTTTTTCCGGGAAATGCCCTTGGAAAAACTCCTCATTACCCGTCACATTTTTCAAACCCACAATTCTTTGATCTTCTTCCATTTCAATAATCCTATCTACCAAAAGAAAAGGATATCGATGCGGTAAAATTTCTTTAATGGCAACTATATCCAGCATTTTTTCCCCCTTTAATCCAATAAAACCAAGAAACTAAACTACAATAAAAATATTATTTCGACATCCTTTGTTTTATCCCTTCTCCCACTTTGTGTAAAAAAATAAATGTTTCTTCCTCACGTAAAAGCAGTAAAGAAAGGGCATAAACAAGCACACCGGCCGCCACACTTAACACTACCTTAATCAGCAATACTTCTAATCCTACACCAGGGAAAAGAGTAGTGCTGAGTAAATTGTACAGAAACCCAGCAGTGACCGCCGTCAAAAGTGACCCGCTTAAAGACTTCACTACCGAACGACCCAAATCCCAGATATATAGGCGAGGCAAATGTCTTTTCAAAAGCACATACATCGCTAAAGCATTAAATACAGCAGCCAGCGAGTTGGCCAAAGCCAACCCACTATGGGCCAAAACAGGCATTAAAGCCATACTGACTACTACATTGACCAAAATCGATAATAACCCTAAATAAAGAGGTGTACGCACATCACCTAAGGCATAATACGCACGGGTAATCACCATAATCATGGCCATGGCGAACATTCCTACGCAAAAATAGAAAAGAGCATCTGCCGTCATCTGTGTAGCTACGGCATCAAATACACCTCGCTCAAAAAGCAGCTTGACAATCGGGGTTTTCAAAGCCATTAACCCGGCGGCTGCCGGCAGCGTAATCAACAAGACCAATTTTATTCCTCGCGTTAAGGTCTTTCCTAATTCTAGACGATTTCCCTGAAAGGATTGTTCCGATAAAGTAGGAAAAATTACCGTAGAAATTGCTAAAGCAAAAATTCCCATCGGCAAATTCATCAGCTTACTGGCATAATTAAGCGCCGAAATACTGCCTTCGGCCAAACCCGAAGCAAAAAAGCGATTAATCATTAAATAGATTTGGTTAACAGCAGTTCCAATAAAGATGGGCAAGAGATTATAAAACAGCACTTTTACTTCAGGATGGCGTATATCCCACGCCCAATAATACCTAAACCCTACTTTTTTAAGTACCGGCAACTGAATGAGCAGTGCTCCCACAAAACTAAACAGCGTACCCCAAGCTAAATATTGAATCCCGTATCTGCCGAAAAATATTACCGCCAAAATAATAATGATACTAGAAAAGGCCGGAGCAAAAGCTGCGACCGCAAAAGACTTTCGTGCATTTAAAATCCCGGTAATGAGCTGAGCCACTCCCATAAAAATAACCGAAGGAAACATAATCATGGTTAGCTGAGTAGCCAACCCGGCCGTCACCTCATCAAAACCGGGAGCTGTCACCTTTACCAGTAATTCGGCACCCAGCATGCCGCAAGCTGTAAAAACAAGCATAAACAGGGCTGTCCAATTCAGCGTAATACTGGCAATGCGCCAAGCTTCCTCCTGCTCTCCCTGCACCAGATGTTTCGTCACTACCGGCACAATGGAAGAAACTAAAGCCATCCCTAAAACAGCTTGTAAAAAATAGGGCAGAGTATAGGCCAATAAATACGCATCGGTAAGATAAGTAGCCCCAAACTCATTGGCAATAACCGCCTCACGACCAAATCCCAACAGCCGGCTCATAATATTAATGATCATAATCACCAGAGCGGCCTGTGTTATACTACGACTCACCTTTTTCTCCTCCACTATCGGGATTTTCCAGCATACTTACAGCGATTCTTGCGGTCTGCCAAGCTTTCTGATACATGGACGGTATTCTTAAATCCAGTTCCTTAATAATCTCCTCACGTTGGCTGTCAGCCCAGGTTAACATTTCCACTAAATTTTGGGCATTAAGATTATTAACCGATAGTAAGGCCACCTGTCCCGCCTGTCTTAAAAAGCGGTCAACTTTAGGATCGTAAGAAAGTCCCACCATGGGGACACCAGCAACCACCGCCATAATTAAAGAGTGAAGTCTCATGCCCACCACTAAATCAAAATTTTTTGTAATCGAGATCATTTCCTCAGGAGAATAGGTCTCTCGGAGAATAACACCCTGATGATTATTTAAGAGATGCACAGCTTCTTTAGCCACAGGAATATCCCCGGGGAAATGCATGGGCACAAAAACAATTTTCCAATTCTTTTCCATCATCGCATTTAAAGCTTCCACCAACGGCAGTAAATATTCATTTTTCTCCCAGGGGCGTAGATATACCCCTAACAGCTTTTCGCCCTCTTCCCGCTTAATCTCATACCTTTTTAAAATCTCCTGTCCGGGCTTTTCCTCAATTTCCTGCTTTTGCAAAGCCAATACTGCATCAGCGGTAACGATAATCTCTTGCTGAATTCCCAACTCAATTAAATCTTCTTTCGACTCCTGATCCCTCACGGTGATTTTATTCACCATATTTAAAATCCAAGAAGCCAGCCGTCTGTTTCTCTTTTTCTTCAGCGGACCTATCCCTTGGGCATAAAGCATCACCGGCTTATCAAAAAGCCTTGCCAAAAAGATTATACCTAAATAATACAAAGGACTGTTACTACTGCTAACATCTTGAAAAAGTGAGCCTCCTCCGCTCAGCAAAAGATCACAGCGGAATAAAGCAGGAATCACCTCAAAAATCTTCCACCGGTTAGCGACTTTTATTCCCATTCCCGCATATTGCTTTAGAGTCTTTTCCGGATCATGGGTCAATACAGTAATTTCGAGTTCAGGCTCGATTTTTTTGAGGGTCTTTAACATGGCGTAAAGAATGGCCTCATCACCGGCATTATTAAACCCGAAATATCCCGAAAGGACTATTTTAGCCATCAACAAGCCTCCTCTTGACCCTGCCAACAGCAAACCGTACCACAAGCAATAAAGCTATCCCCAATAAAATTCCCAACCAGAGCCCATGAAAAGAGCGGAGGAAGGAAATCGCCAAAGGCGTATGCAGATGAGCATAGGTATTAACCAAGGAGATTTGCCCTATTAATCCTAATAAAAGCACGGGTAATTTTTGATGACAATAACCGTAATACAATACTAAAAGCATTAAAGGATGTCCAATCATAAACTCCTTAGTCCGCGGTCTCACCATTAGCAAAGTATTTAACAGCTCTCTAAATTTTAGCTCCACAGTGCTAACCAATTCCGGTGCACCATTACCGGTGCGCAGTAAATAAACAGCCACAACCGCCAACAAAACCACACCGGCGATGACTTGCCACACTAAAACAGGGGCTTTTAAAACATTACCGACTGCTAGCAGCGGCTTTTGTTCCGTATGTTTAAAAAAGAAATAGACAGGAAGAATCAACAAAGGCAATAGATGAGCTATTTTTACACCGCTAAATTGATCCAGTTTCAACATAAAGGATTTATCAGCCAATAGTCCGGTCATTAAAAACGCCCCCACCAGACTGATGCCCGACATCACTAAAAGAGCACCCACCGCCCGGGGAATTGTTCTTTCCTGCTTTTGCACCATGGTCATAGCTGCCAAAAGCGGAAAAATAATCACCGCCAACAAAGCAAAACCTTTACGCGCCAACATCGGCTCCAGATACAGCAGTCCACCCCAACCGAGTAAACCGGCTAAACCTAACAACCCGGTCCAGTGAGGAGCTAGGAAGAAGTTCAAAAAGAGGATCCCGCCGCCAATTACCCCCACTCCCACAAAGAATATTAAAATACGCGAATAGGGTAAACTGGCCAAACTTTTTACCGGACCGATGGTCATTCCTTGGGCTTGCAGATTTGCCGCAATCCTACCGATAAAGCTCAGCCCCTGCTCCCATGCAGCTTGAGGATTCTCCATGCCAAAAAGACGCACATAAAGTGCCCTGATGTTACGTTCCTTCACTGCCAACTTGTATCTTTCCAGTGCTTCAGTTTCATTACTGCTTTTCATCTCGTTTTCATTAATACAATGGATGCGTACTACGTTTTTTTCCAAAAGAAACGCCAGATTAGTAAGCCCCCGCTGATTATAGAATTCAAACGTTCCTACCGGCACTTGCAAAGGCTGCAGCTTTTGAGCAAGATAACCGGCATCACCCGGGATAGCCTCATCATTAAAAGTGATCATCGAGACACCGGGCAAATCCTGCAAAGCAGCCAACATGGCATCCAAAGAAGCTTGTGTCGCTTTCTCCCAACTCCTGATGCGGGGTACTATCGTTAGACCACCGGTGTTTATTTCCTGCAGCTCCTGCCGTGAAAAGCCCACACCTAAATTCTCCCAATCATCGACCTGTAAAGGTATAGAAATGATCTGCCAAGAGCCGGATTGGACAGCTTCTACTTCCTCTATTTTCATCTGTAGATTTTGATATATTTCTGTAAATAACTCTTTCCCCTGCAGAAAGAAATAGATTTTTTCCTTTTCCGGAAGCAGTTCAGGGAAAAACTGTTGGTTTAAGCTCTGCTGAAAAGCCAGCTCTGACCCCATCAAAACAAACAAATCTCCCCCGGTCTTTAAGTCACCAAAAGTCCGTTCCCTTACCACTACACCTGTAGCCCCGGCTTCACGAAATTGTGCCGCCACACTTTGCAAGGAAAGCTGCTGAGCCTTAGAAAGAGTCTTTAATTGCTCATAATCAACTAATATTTCTACCGCTTGATAATCTTTTTCCGCTTGCCATCTATAAACACCAAGAAACAAAGAAACTGCCAAACCTAAAATAATACAAGCTATTCCTATCCACCTGAGATATTTTTGCTTAATCAACATAATCTTACCTCTCGCCTCCACGCAGACCAGACTAGAATCAATAACAATAACTCATCAATTATCCATCTTTATATGGAAATTTTCAAGCTAGCAAGTCATTAAATATTGATATAAATTTGCCAGTAATACCAACATCTCCGCAAAATTAGGCGTAGCTTCCCAATCCGTAATCCGTTCTGTCAACTCTTCCGTCAAAATCCCCTTCTCTTCTAAGAGGTTACGCGCTTCTGCAAAAGGTAATTTTTCTCCTGTCAGCCCTTGAGCAACAGCAATAACCATTTCTTTTTCCCGTACCGTCAGCGGAACTTCCACCCGTCTCAGCTTGACCTGGGGATTCCGTTCATGAGCAACGCGCAATACTTTGTTTAATTTATTTTCCAAATTCCACTTATTAATCTTCCGTTCCAAACCATAATTATTTTCATAACCACCTTCGATTAAGCCTAATTCTCTGGTAACCTTTACCCCCGGATAGGCCCAATGATCCATTACTAACGGACGGGGAGGAATATAATCCTCCAAATAAGCACCCTGGGCCACCAGTTTTTCCTGTACCCATTTGATCGCAGTAAGAGAGACCGTCATTTCCCGGAAAGAAAGATTTTCATTAATGGAGTAAACACAGGCCACACCTGCCGCTTCTCCTGTGACCATCCCTACCGGTAAAACGCGGGCACTACCATGAGGTAAAGAGTCATAAGAAGCGCTCCGACCTACTACCAACAAATTCTCTACTTCCAAAGGTACCAGACAACGGAAAGGAATAGCATAAATTGCCGGTTTGCCAATCACATTCCCGGAATTAGACGGGCTGGTTGGCTGTACATCCACCGGATAACTACCATAACCTATTTTATCCCACTGGTCGCGGTTTTCCAAAACATCGGTGATGGTCAAGCGATATTCCCCTTGAATATGACGAGTCTCACGTACATACAACTGCTCCGCCGTAGAAACAAACTGGGCCTTCTCAAAACCGACGAAATTTTCTCGCATATATTCAACAATGTGCGGTATTTCCTTTTTCCCTCGGGCAATACCCTCTGCCTTTGAGGCGGGATCCAAACTATCTACGCCAAAAATAAGCAATGCATTAATTAAGACATTCCCATTTTTCTGTCTGGCTAAGTTAGGTCCGCGAAACCGCATCTGCGGGTCTTGCGGAACATAACCTTCCGCCTCCTTACCATAACCCCAAGCGGCCACCTGATCAGCTCCGGTATGGGGATCATTATCCTCATGCTTCAGATATTGAATCACCCGCTCCCAATTGACACCGGAAACCTCAAAGACCAAAGTTACACCCATCAAAAGACCTTTTTCCCCATAATCCTCTCCACCGATAGTATAAGGGACTCCTGCCTGAGCCGCAAGATCCGCATCAGTTGTCGCATCGATTACCCTTAACCCCCAGTAATCAACGATTTTCTCCCCTTCGTCAGTTTCCGTCCCTGCTTTATTCCCTGCGGCATTACCTGCGGCCTTTACTGCACCGGCTTTACCAGCTTGATCTGCTACAGCCTTTTCTTTAACTCTGACCCCGGTAATTGTCTTCCCTGCCATCAGCGGTTCGATTACCTCTGTATTTAAAAGAAGAGTAATATTCTTCTCTTTCTTCACTTTATTAAAAAAATACTCCTTAGCCTCTTCAATATCAAAAGCATTACCTAAATCCCGATAAAACTCTTCAAAAATCCCTCTGGTCAACAACTCTCCTTGCGGACCATGGTTCATATCCAGAAAATTTAACTGCCCTAAAGTCATTAAGCCACCAAGAGCATAATCATCTTCAATGAGTAAAGTTTTTAGACCGTTACGGGCAGCGGAAAGAGCAGCGGCAATTCCCTCCGGCTCTCCACCCACCACAATCACATGATATCCTTCCTGCCCATTAATAATCGGTCCCGGGGTAATCCGATTACCCCCCCAGTAATAAAAGATCAAGGCAGCAAAAATCAATAAGCCAATTACTAATCCCAGAATTACTTGCCACAGCTCTACCTTGGATCTGTCCGGACGCGTCATTTGCTTTATTTGTTCCACATGCTTCGGATCTTTAGGCTTTTTCTTTCTATCTCGTATCAATGTATAGTCCTCCCTTCATTCGGGATTATTCGTAGATTTCTATTATAATTCGCTATATCTCACAAATTACCCTGCCCTTAATTTTAAAAGAAAATTCTATCTCTATTTTATGCATAATTCTTGAAGCTTACTCCTTTATGCTTACTGCGTAGAATTATGCCCGTAAAGAAGTGCTCCTAAGGTATATAACTCCCCGAAAGTTGGTTTCTCCTCAAAAGCCGCGAAATGCCGCTGCGCTTCCTTGGGAAGCAACTCCTCTTCCACCAGATAAGCATAAGCCTCTGCGGGAGACAGTTCTTGCCCCTTTAAAGACTTTACCACTGCCGTCAATAAATGTCCACGCGTAATGTTTTCCGGAAAGCTAAAGGCTTCTTTCTCCGGACTTACCTGACTAAAGAGATAATTAGCATCCCAATAATTAATCGGTTTGTCCAGTTTATAATCATTACTATAACCCCCGGCAGCTAAACCTAATTCTCGCATTACCCGCAGTCCCGGATAAGCCCAATGGTCCATCACCGCAGGTTTGGGTGGGGTGTACTCTTTAAGGTATGCTCCCTGGGCAATCAACCGTTCCTGAACCGCTTTAATACCGGTTTCATCCTTACTCAACTCCCGAAAACCCATGTTCTTTTCCAGAGAATAGGCTGCAGCAACGCCGGCCGCCTCCCCGGTCGCCATGCCTACCGGGATAACCCGGGCACTGCCATGAGGCAAAGAATCATATGACGCACTCCGTCCCACTACCAGTAAATTCTCTACCTGCAGAGGGACAAGACAGCGAAAGGGAATACTGTAAATCGCCGGTTTGCCGATGACATTACCTAAATTGTCAGGTGCAGTAGGCTGGATATCCACCGGATAACTGCCATGGGCAATTCTATCCCAGTGGTCGCGATTTTCCAAAACATCCGTAATGGTTAAGCGATATTCCCCTTGAATATGGCGAGTCTCCCTGACATAAAGCCGTTCCGCCGTATCTACCAACTCCACCTTACCGAAGCCCACAAACCGCTCCCGCATAAACTCCAAAATATGCGGAATCTCCGCCTTCCCCCGTTCGATCGCCTCCTCCTTAGAAGTGGGATCAAGGCTGTTTACCCCAAAAATAAGTAAGGCATTAACTAGAACCGTTCCGTCCTTTTGCCGCGCCAAATTAGGTCCGCGAAAACGCATTTCCGGATCATGGGGCTGATATTCCAAGGCCTGTTCTCCGTATCCCCAAGCCAACTTCCACGATGCTCCGGCATAGGGATCACCCCAGCCACTTTTAAGCTTGCTGAGCAATCTCATCAAATTATTATAAAAGAAAACTAAGGGCCAATTGACCTTCTTCACCCGAAAAACCAAAGTAACCCCCATCAATTCCCCTTTTCGTCCGTAATCTTCTGCCCCTATCGTATAGGGTACACCGGCGGCTGCAGCTACATCCGCATCTACGGTTGCATCAATAAGGCGTGCCCCATAGTATTCTTGGATTTTCCCTTTTTCCTTTACCCTTACTCCGACGATGGTCTGCCCCTGCATCACAGGAGCGAGGAAAGCCGTCTCCAGCTTTAAATCAATCTTCTCTTCCTTTTGAACCAATGCCAAAAAATATTGCTTCGCTTCGTTCAGGTCAAAGGCATTGCCCATTTCCTCATAAAACTCGGCAAAGATTCCTCGCGTCAATAATTCCTTCTCCGGACCATAATTCATATCTAAAAAGTTCAAGCCGCCCAAAGTCATTAGTCCACCCAGAGCCGCTCCTTCTTCCAGCAAAAGAGTCTCCAGCCCGTTGCGTGCAGCCGAAACTGCCGCCGCAATACCTTCCGGCTCCCCGCCCACAACGATCACATCATATACCTTGTCTCCCGGCAATACCTTATCTACCGATGTATCAGCTATTGCCTCTGCCCACAACGATACCGGCTGCACCACTTGAAACACTATGGCCAAACATAAAATTACCGCTAAAACTTTTTTCTTCAAAACACCACCCCACATTATAATCGCCAAAAACAATAACCTTTTTTTTCAAATGTCGTCTTATCTAAGATGCTTTTTACATCAATAATTATTCTTTCTTGATAATCAACTTCCCTAAATAAACTGTCTATTTCTGCCAAACTCATCTGTTTAAAGACATCATGAGCAACTGCAAAGACTAAACAATCTACATCTTTTATTGCTTTGAGATCAACAAGGTCAAGGCCATACTCGTCCTTAGCTTCTTCACTATCAGCCACCGGATCTACAACTATAGGGTCAAGACCATACTCTCTTAAACGCTTAATCATATCGATTACTTTTGAATTTCTTATATCCGAACAATTTTCCTTAAAGGTAAGCCCTAAAATAACCACTTTAGCTTGTTTTACTACCTTATTAGCCAGAACCAATGTTTTAATAACTTTGTCCGCAATAAATTTACCCATTCCGTCATTAATCTTTCTACCGGTTAAAATAAGCTGACTATGATAACCTATTTTTTCCGCTTCATTAATAAAATAATAAGGATCAACACCAACGCAATGTCCGCCCACAAGCCCGGGATAAAAGTTAAGGGCATTCCATTTAGTATTCATGGCCATAATTACCTCTTTTGTATCAATCCCCATTTGGTCAAAAACCATAGCCAGTTCATTCATAAAAGCAATATTAAGATCCCTTTGACTATTCTCCGCAACTTTAGCTGCCTCTGCAACCTTAATTGAACTTGCTTTATATACTCCGGCCTCAATGATTAGTTCATAAACTTTAGCAATTTCCTCCAAAGTTTCTTCATCCATACCCGCAACGATTTTCGTAATTTTTTCAAGAGTATGTACCTTATCACCGGGATTGATTCTTTCCGGGGAATAGCCAATTTTAAAAGCAGTACCACACTTTAATCCTGATTCTTCCTCTAAGATAGGCGTACAAATATCCTCGGTAACACCCGGATAAACAGTAGATTCATAAACGACAATCGACCCTGAAGCAAGATTCCGTCCGATTATTCTACTGGCTTCTTCTACAGAAGCCAAGTCAGGAGTTTTATCCAGATTTATCGGAGTAGGCACAGCCACAATATGAAATTTGGCTTCTTTAAGTCTAGCTTCATCGGCAGTGAACTCTACAGTAGTATCTTTAATGGCTTCATCTCCCACCTCATGCGTAGGATCAATTCCTGCTTTGTATAATTCGATTTTCTTGCTGTTTAAATCAAAGCCAATAACCTTTGCTTTTTTAGCAAAAGCAACTGCTAAAGGCAGCCCTACATATCCTAAGCCAATAACAGCTATCTTTTCTTTTTTCTTTACTATTTCTTCATATAAATTCATTTTATAACCTTCCTTAATGAGCAACTTTCAAGCAGAGTAATTATTACTTCGCCTTATTTAAGGAATAAATCATAATTAAATACATCCAAAAAATGGGTTGTCTTAAAACAAAGTGGGAAAGACTAAACACCAACAAACTTAAAAAAGCAATGGTCAGATAAATATTATTTTTAAGAACGAGACTCTCCTTTAAAAAGACCAGATATAAGATTAAGCCTAAAAAACCGGCTTGCATCAATAAATCTATAAAAGAATTGTGAGCATCTATAGTATTTTGCCCATCTACACAAAAGTCCGGGGGAAAGTTAATTACAGTTCCCGGCCCATAACCTACCAGAGGTGATTCTAAAGCTGTTTTTAGCCCATGTATCCAGAGAATAGCTCTGCTGCCATCCTCGTCCAAGTGATGAAACCAAGCAATTAAACCGGCAAAGCTGTTTTCGACTACTGTGAAATTTAATATGATAACTAAGCATAAAAGAATTAGAAAAATAGCTACAACTAATACCCTAGTCGAGAATTGTGTTCTTTGATAAACAATTAATACCGGAAAAATTGACAACATGAAAATATAAGCCACCAATAATGCTTTACTGCCGGTACTTAAACCAACCCATATACTCGCCCCGAAAATAATTAAGAAAATTATTTTTTTCAAAAAATCTCTTTTATATTGCCAAAGAAATAAAGCAAGTGCCGGTATGGGGACAAAAAACAAAGCTAACTGATTAGGATTTACTGCCCCTCCGGTAAAACGTAAATCTTCAAATACTAAGCCTAAGCCAAGAAAATATGGAGAAATCATTTTCCACCATATTAATAAAAAGGTAAATACGACCGTCCCTACGACAACTATATATTTGATTTTATTCACTATAGAGTCTTGTCGAGCTCTTAACAATACAGTTAGACCCAATAAAAACGCAAAACTATAAGCGAAAAAATCATAGAGAGAATCCTGCAAAGAAATTCTACCCGTAATTGCACTCACTAACAGCCCAAAACCCATGAAAATACAAAGCAACAACCCAAATAATAATATTTTTGTATTGACTCTGTCAAATGCAACTTCACCGGTCACCAACATCTGAAACCATTGCCGCAAGATCCAAACAACCAGCAGAATTTCACCTATACCTATAGGTAAATTGACCATCCTTAACCCGGTCATGGTAGTAAGAATCAAACCTATGGCAAATAATAAATCCCCGAGCTCATCTCTATTTTTCGAAATTAACATCCCTCATAGTACCTCCTGTACTACCTCTGAAAAACAGCCGGCTGCTCATCTTGGTGGTCAAATACAATAAAATTCCTTATACCAAGCAATAAATTTCTCGATTCCCTCAGCAAGAGCTGTCTGCGGACTAAAACCAAAATCTCTTTGCAAATCATCTACATCCGCATAAGTGGCCACCACGTCTCCGGGCTGTAAAGGGAGAAATTCTTTTTTCGCCTTTTTCCCCAGTTTGTTTTCTAATATTGCGATGAACTCCATTAAATCTACCGGCTGGTTATTGCCGATATTGTATATTTTAAAGGGTGGATTATTCTCTTTTTGCGGAGCATTATTCAGTACTCTTACGGTACTTTCTACAATATCATCTATATAGGTAAAATCTCTTTTCATTTGGCCATGATTAAAAACCTTAATCGGCTGATCGTGTAAAATCGCCTCGGTAAATAAAAATAAGGCCATATCCGGTCTGCCCCAAGGCCCGTAAACTGTAAAAAATCTTAGCCCGGTTGTGGGTAAGCCATATAAATGACTATATGTATGAGCCATTAATTCATTCGCTCTTTTCGTTGCCGCATATAAACTCACAGGACGATCCGCATGATCATGAACCGAAAAAGGCAATTGTTCATTTAAGCCATAGACAGCACTAGAGGATGCATAAACTAAATGCTCTACCTGACCATAGCGGCACCCTTCCAGTATATTCAAAAAACCGACTATATTAGATTGCACATAGATCTCCGGATTAGTGAGACTATCCCTTACTCCTGCCTGAGCCGCTAAATTTATCACAATATCAATTTTATTCTCCTGAAACACTTTAAACAAAGCTTCTTTATCTTTGATATCAGCATAAATAAATTGGAATTGTTCATATTTGTCAATAAGGGCTAATCTGGCTTTTTTCAGATTAAGATCATAATAAGCATTTAAATTATCTAACCCTATCACCTTACAACCTTCTGCCAATAATCTTTGGGCCAAATGAAAGCCTATAAATCCGGCTACACCGGTAATAAGATACACTTTCTCTCTGTCTAACTCCTGATAATCGCCTCTCATCTTAAATCCTCCGCTCAATATTCACAAGTTCATTGTCTTTAAGAGCACTTCATTTACTTTACTTACTTCAAAATTTTCTTGACAGATCCGCACGCTTGCTTGTCCCATTTTCATTGCTTTATCCTTATTTTCGATCATCCAAATCATTTTTTCCGCTAATTTTTCTGAGTTCTTTACGGGTACCAGGAAGCCGTTTACACCATCAATGACCGTATCTTTACATCCCGGAGCATCTGTGGTAATAATCGGTCTGCCCATGGCCATAGCTTCTAAAACACTTTTGGGAATACCTTCATGATAGGACGGTAAAACAAAAACTGATGATTTTGCTAAAAAGGGGCGAACATCAGCGGCTTCTCCTAAATACTCAATCAGCCCATCATCAAGACAGGAGTGAAATTCCTCCGGAGAAAGAGCCGTGGGATTAGTATCAAAATAGCCAACAATCTGGAACTTTGCTTCCGGGTATCTTTTTTTCACCAATTTAGCTGCGGCAATATACTCTAACACACCCTTATCTCTAATCAACCTACCCACAAACAAAAAAACAGGGAAATCCTGAATAGGCGTATAAGTAAATTTATCCATATTTACGCCGGAACCCTTAACCATTTGCACTCGCTCAGTTTCTACTAAGCCTTCCTGCAACATCAAGTTATAATCATCTGCATTTTGGAAAAATACTTTCTTACACTTTTTAAAAGCTAATTTATACTGTAATTGCAAAATTTTTTTGATCATACTTTTTTTCTCGTTTCTTAATATCGAACCTAAACCACCCATCAATATATAAACTTCTTCTATCCCTAAAAACCAAGCTGCCAAAGTTCCGTAGATTATTGTTTTGGCCTGATATGTAAAGATCTTATCCGGCTTCTCTCTTTGGAGCACCCTCATGATAGAGAAAAAACCCAAAATATCCTTAAAGGGATTCGTCCCCGTCTTATCTATTTGGGGTAGAGAAAGACATTTAAAACCTTTTCTCTGAAAACTAAACTTACCTGCCCATTCCCCGATAGGCTGCGGTGCGGCGGCAATTACTTCATGGCCTTTGTCCAGCATAGCCAGAATCATTTCTTCGCGAAAATACAACAAAGTGCGAGCATCACCGGCCAAAATCATAATCTTCATGATAGACTAACCACCAAACCTTGATATTTACAAAAACTGCTTATTAGTCAGTCCAGAGGTTACCCAATATCTTCTAAAAGTTACCACGAATACTCCGATGAGCATACCCAGACAAACCCCTATAGCTAAACTTAACTCTTTCCTGGGAGCTACAGGAACTGTAGGTTGTTCTGCCTGGGAGACCGGCGTTACGCTGGTCTTAGCAAGTCCCATCTCTTCTGCAGCTAATAATTCTGCGTACTTCTTTTCAAAAAAAGCATAATTTTGTTTGGCCATATCCAGCTTAAACTGCAACTGTTCCCGTAAAACGGGATTATCAGGTTGCTTTAGCAATTCATTCATTTCTTCAACACAGCTGACAAAATCAGTCCGGGCAATTTCTCTTTGTTCTGCTAAAAGCGTTAATATCTTCTGTGAATTTTTGCTGTTTTCTGCGCGAACAAAGTCTGCAAATTCTTGCGCAAAAGCATTGGCAATCGCAGTAGCTAACTGTGGAGATGGATCCCTAACCGTGATTTCTATTAAATTCGTATTAAGAAGATTAAAAACTTTGATTTTATCAGCGAGTACAGCTAAAGGCATTCCCTCAAGTTCCGTCTCCAATCTCTTTACAACCCCAGTTAATACCTCCTCCGATTTAGCCAAAGAAATATAATCCTGCATGCGAATTTGCAATGCTCCGGAATAATTATCAATTAAAGTCTCTAATCTACCGGTGTCACGATAATTCTCCGAAACTTGTTGAATTGTATGATAAAGCAAAACTGTTTTAGCTTCATATTTAGGTTCAACCAGAAAGAAGGTCACAATACCGGTAAGTAGTAACGTAATTAGCGTAAACCCTAGAATTATCCATTTGCCGGCAAAAATTATCTCCAGCAATTCACGTAAACTGGTTTCCTCTTCCATCAGACACACCCCTCTAAATTACGCTTAAATACTTTTTTATTATACCATATATAGGGTTTACCTGCCGTGGATTAATTCCTTCAGGCTAACTCCATTAACCAGGGGTTTTCATTAAAGGTTTCTGCCGAAAGCTCCGGCAGCAATTCCTTGGCTTTTTCGGGTTCGCCTAATTCTAGATAAGCACGAATAACTTCAATTAAAAAAAGATCAAACTGAATCAGAGTTTCCTCCGCCTTCCACCTCTTTAAAAACTGCGGGGAAACCGTGGCCATTTCCGCTTGTGCCTGTTCCCATAAAACAATAATTCCTTCATTCGCCCGTCCGGCCAAATGTGCTTCCTGCTGCTGCTCGGCTTTTTCCGCAAGCCGCCTATAAATTTGTGCTATCTGTGCATATTCATTATTCTCAAATCTCCGTATATAAGAGGGACTTTCTTCTAAAACACGGAGCACACTCTCTAATTCTCCTTGGAGCATTAAATAGTTCACTTTTGAGACAAACCAAAAATAATTATGATATCCTTTTTCAAGGGCCCGATTACTCATTTCTACAGCCTTAACCAAGTATTGCGGATCCTGTGTTTGAAAATAAGCCCTATAATGTGCTTTACCTAAAGACACATAGTTTTCGGCATTAAGCGGATATAAAATAATGGCTTTCTCTAATCTAGATCTGACTTTATCATATTCATCCTTTTCTCCGACGGTACCGCTAAAGCAAAAAGAAAGCGTTAGGGGAATCAGAAGCAAGAAATATAATAATAAAAACCATTGTCCCGCTGATTTCGAGATTTTTAGCTTTTTACATACTCCGCCCGCATTTTTTACTTTATGATTGAACAAACCCAACAAGATCCACGCTACTAAGGCCATAAAACCAAACGATAAATCAAAATCCAATAAACTATGGAGATAAATGAACAAAAAAGCTATCCCTAAAGTCCAGGTTTCCGCATCTTTTCTCTCTTTAAACAGATAAAAAGTCACAAAAACAAAAACACCTATAAAAAGACCTAAACCAATTATCCCGATTTCAACCCCTGTTTGACAAAAATGGGAATGAGGCTCCACCGACCAATAATAATATGACCTTAACATAGGATTTTGTATCTTCCAAGCGCCACCACCCCTACCGAGAAAATTATTGTGCTGCATAATTTTGACGGTATCTCGATAACAATCGACCCTTTCTTGTACACTGGTATTATTTAGATCAAGAACAATGTTAAGACGATGAACAATATTATGATAATCATCCTGAAAAAAAACAAGATTAAAGATAAAGAACATGGCGACTAAAAGTATTAACGAAATAAGTATAATAGAGAAGATTTTGACCCAGCGATGATAAGAGGTTAAGTTGTTCATACACGAAGAAAGGCCCCAACTAATCATCGCTCCAACCAAAAATACCCCAACTTTGAAATAAATCTGATAATCATAAAAAAGAAGATAATAATCATCATAAATAATCATAGAGACGACGAACGCCAAAACTGTAAATAAAATAATATTAAATAAACATTTTATCTTCTTCTCAGGAAAACCCAAAGCAAAAAATAAAATCCCCGGGAAAAAGATTAACCACATAATTCTTGATTGTGAGCCAATGAAAGCTAAAGTTAAAAAATAAGTGCCCCAAATATAAACAGGCTGCAATTTTTCCTCAAGATGAATCAGATAATATCCTAAGACAATCATGGCCGCTACATAAGCAGAAAAGGCATTAGAATACGTTAAAGTACTGACAAGCCGCTCACCATCTAAAAAGTCTTGCCCATCCAGCATCATAAAGGCCACAGCTGCCATAAGCACACCGATAAAAAATAAAGTTTTAATCACTAATTTAATATCCCTGGTTTTAAGCAAGTGGGCCATTAACCAAAAAACCAAAAAATAATTAAGATATTTAAGTGCTTCTTCTAAGGCTAATTTCGGATAAACACTCCCCAAAATACTGAGAAAATAAAGAACAACAAGGGAACATAACAGATAATCCAATTTAGTATGTAAAAAAACCAAGGTTTTATCTCGCACAAGTAATAAAAGCAGATAGATACCGGCGGCGGAGATTAAATGCATAAAGAAAAATTCAATTTCTTCATAATGAGTTCCCTGAAACGCCGGAATAAGCAGGATGCAAAGCAAGGTGAACAAAACCATTGCACTCAACGCAACCTCATTATTTCGTCCGTTGGGTGTATTAAGTTCTAGGCGCAATAGCTTCTTTTCCCCCACTTCTTCCCCTCCTACGGCTCAAACCATCTATATTCATTTTAACTTATCTCCAAATCTAAGCAAAGCCTTTGTTTAAACAATTTTAGACTTATTAAGAATGTTGTAAAAAGGTTTCAAGATATGATCCATAGAATAATAGAGAATAAATCATACTGCCTGTTTAAAGAGTTTACGGACGGAGAGATAATTTATGGAGCATGGCTACTTTATTGTATCTTTAGATCTGGAATTAATGTGGGGTATGAAAGACAAAAAAACTATAGCTACATATGGGGACAATGTACTGGGCGCCAGAAAAGCCATACCACAGATTCTCAAGATTTTTTCGGAAAAAGGAATTCACGCTACTTGGGCCATCGTCGGTTTACTTTTTAGTGCAAAGAAAAGCGATACGATGGAAATGTTGCCCGCAAGAATTCCGGTTTATCATCAACCAAAACTATCTTCGTACAATTATCTTGAGCAACTAGGCGATGACGAAGACACTGATCAATATCATTATGGAGATTCCTTAATCAGATTAATTAGCCGGTATAAACATCAAGAAATTGCTTCACATACTTTTTCTCATTATTATTGTTTAGAAAAAGGACAAACTAAAGAAGATTTTGCCAGTGATATTCTTGCGGCCAAAAAAGCCGCCGAACGGTATAACGTTGAAATTAAAAGTCTTGTTTTACCTAGAAATCAAATTAATAAAAAGTACCTGGATGTGTTGATTGAAAATAAGATCTTTGCCTATCGGGGCACCGAAGAAAATTGGCTGTATCAAGCAACCAAAAGTAATGATCCTAATTTCATCAGACGTCTTTTCAAGTTATTAGATACCTATTTTAATCTATCAGGTTATCATTGCTATACTCTCGAGGAAGCCGCCGTCAGACCAAAGCTCTTAAACCTTCGTTCCAGCAGATTCCTGCGACCATATATAAAAACATTTAGTTTATGCGAAAAGCTCAAAATTCAAAGAATAAAAGCCCAAATGAAACATGCAGCCAAACACCATTTACTCTTTCATTTATGGTGGCACCCACATAATTTTGGCTTAAATACAGAAAAAAATATGGAAAACCTCCAGGAAATACTGGATTACTATCTTTATTTACATCAAAAGTACGGTTTTCAATCAGCAAATATGGCTGAAATCGCCGAGATATACCTGAAAAAATAGATTAAACAAAAACCCTTGCCTAAAAGCAAGGGTTTTTAATTGCCTTAATCACATAGACAAGATCCGACATTTTCAAATACCCAATTCTCCATTTATGAACCCTAATACCATAAGCATAATCTACATAACGCTTCTCGGCAATTTCTTTTACCGGCTTATACCCTTCCAAAAGCAATTGACCGAAACCCAAATAAACTGCGGTTATATCCGTCAATATTTCATTTTCTTCTTCCGAGGGAAGCTCAAGATTATGATAATATAAAAAATTATGTGTACATTCATGGATTAAAATAGCAATAATCTGCTGCACACTATATTTATGATTACGATACAAATGCACTTCCCGAACCATTCTGCCGTAAGTCGTGTATAACCCAGCAACATCGCCCGGTGCGGCATCTTCTACCTTTACCTCAACCAAATTAAACACTCCGGTGTGCAGAACAATACTGTCCGCCAAGCTTTGCAATGCATCCGGAGAAAATTTATCTCGCTGCAGCTCTTTCCTTATATCCTCCGGCACCGTATAAACACCCGCTAAATAAATCCTCTTTTCACGTGTTTTTTCTTGAATATAAGCTATCTTCTTATCTAGCTTAACATCACTTACCCTGCTAAAAATCGGCTCCTCTTCTTGCAACACTTTGGCTTTTTGGTATAAAAAGATTAAATACTTGACAATATGTGTTATACCTACAATAAGCAACACAAATAACCCAAAAGAAAAGAGCACCCACCACAGCTCACGCATCTAAAATCACCTTAATTAACAGGTTTCTTACACTCATCATGCTCATCATGCTCTTCATGTTCAGCACTTTTTTTAAGAGCATCCTCTTTTTGCAGTTGTTGACAAGGAATACATCCCTCAACTTCTTCTCCGGTATTTATTTGTCCTTTAGGTCTATACGGCAAGTTTTGCTCGAAAAGCAAACTATTGCCCAAATATATCTTAAAATAATCAGTTATGTTATCAGCTATTTTAATCTTCTTCTTCCCCAACTCCTGAAAAAACAATTCATTAGCCAATGTATAATAGGCCAAACTATTACCAGAGGGGCTTAAAACAAAATTTTTCACTCCTATGGCTAGTTCCTCTTGCCCCTTGCCATATGTATAACTTAATAAGTCTTTATTATAAGATAAATAAATAATTTTACCCTCAGACGCCGCCCAAGCACTGCAACCGAAACCAACTCTTTGCCTTTCTTGGCCTCTCTCCTTTAAATAAACAATCTCATCCCTATCTTTATAAAGGAGCATCCGTCCCTGCTTTTCGATCAAAAAACTGTTTAACCAATCAGCGATCATTTCTTGAGAATTATCCTTAATTCTATAGCTAAAGAGTTGTGCTTGCTTATTGAGATAAAAGACCATCTCTCCGTCATCTGTAACCTGATAATCAACCACATCAATATCTATTTCTTGAGGTTCTTGATTATACTCATAATAGTACAACCTGCCACCGGCCTCTGAAGAATCAGCAAATTCATCCTGGATTTGATAGAAAACGCGTTCCCGAACTGTACTGATCGTAGGAATAACCCCGGTAGCTATTAATTGGCTTTTCTGTCCGTCTTTTTGGATATACAGCTTGTTCTCTGCTGTCACATATACTATCCCTCCGGGAATCAGGTCGTAACTAATTATGTCAGATACTAGCTTCTCCTTTTCGTTTTCATGATTTCTACTCAGTTCATATGTATATAAATCAGCAACCCCTTTTTGATCAATCTCCCGTAAATAATAAAGCCTGGTCTCATCGGTAGTAACCTTAATACTCTCCGGCCATGCTGCCTTGCAAATCAAATACTTATTACCATCACTTGTTTGCAATTCCAATTGATATTTTAAGTCCTCTTTCTTTTCGCAGAGTAAATAAGCATTACTTTCTCTTAAATAACGAAAATAGTCCACATTAGTCGCTATCTTTTCAATTTCCTGCCCGGGAATTTGTAGCAATAAATCCACATTTTCATTATCTTCCGTACTTTTAAATAAAAAAAACTCGTTCTCAACGGTTCGAGGTTTAATTGTCTTTTCTTCATGAACCTTTTCTTCTGTAACATCAGAACACCCAACTAAGCCCATCAGCAACAAAAAGCCAATAATGCTTAATCTATATAAACGGTGCTTTTTCATACACTCACTCCTCGACATAATTCCCGCGAATCTTCCGTAATATTAAATTATTCCACACGAATTCTAACAATCCCTGCATTTTTTCTGATTACTTTGATTTTACCTACCCTAACATAAACAAAAGGTTATTGACTAATTCCTCTTTTTCTTCTTATCTTTAAAAAACTTTATAAGATAAATTATAGTTCTTTTCAATTTTCTTCCCAAATCACTAGATATATGGATCTCTTTTTCGGCGACACTAGTAAATCCGAATTTTTTAATATCGTTTATGATATAATCTCTTTTTTCCGGTCTCATTAATTCACCTGAGTAAATTCTAGGATTAGATTTGCAAGCTAAAACCTGATCCACCTTTTTTAACTCAATCTTTTGGTCTCTTTCTAAAGAAGTTAATACTTCATATCCTTTTTTATTATTAGCAATAACAACGGATACCCCTTGATTATTCTTATCATCTTTATTATCGATGCCCCAAAAATCTCCTAATGTAATATCCCCTTGTCTGGGTAATCGATTGAACAGGCAATCATAACAAGCTTCATTTAAATAATAATCTTTAAGAAAACCCATAAAAAATCTATCTTGAGTATGTACTTTACTATACGTTCCCTTTTCCCCAATAAGAGATATGCTATAATTAGTCCAACCCGTACATTTATCCCTAAAGTTAACTTTTTTTATCTGATCCTCCATACCGGCAAGATAGGATTTAAAGGGAATATATGAAGGTATGCCATGACATAGTAAATCACAGGTTAAAAGTCGATCGTCCTTTACAATTTTTTTAATAGCTGCTATTTGACATGGCGTACCTACAAAAAGTATCTTCTTTGCTGTCTTCTCAATAGTATCCTTAATAGTTTTATAACTTTTATTTACCTTACTTTGCAAATATTTAGACCCTCTTAATAGGGCTAAATTATCACTTGAGGCAACTTTAATGTGTTTTACTTCAAGATTTTCGTCCCAAGCAGCGCCATAAACCTCTCCGCCTTGAGCAAGAACACTTTCCGCTATTTCAGAAAACATTCCTCCGGAGGATGAGGCCCTTCTTATTTCTTTATTCTTACTCCAAGCCATAAAAAATTGAGCTTCTGTTTCGTTTAAATATTCTGGATTGATCACAGGGCATTTTAAAACACATATGCCACAATCAACACATTTTTCTTCGATTATATTAGGTTTATAAAAACCATCAGCAGTCATTTCCATGATAATAGCTTCATATTCACATACATTAAAACAAGCATAACAAGCTGTACAGTTTTTAATTCCTATTTTATATATTGCTAACTTCTTCATTGGCCACCTCTAAACGAGCTATTTCATTTAATGTATTTAAAATATTTTCCTCTGCTAGTTTATTTTTTTCTCTCATTTTAATTTGTATTTCTTCATATTCTAAATCTATCTTATTTATTAAATAAAGAAACTTGGCCTTCATCTCTTGATAATCTAAATATCTCACATCGATAATATAATCTTCTAAATCATACCTTTCTCCGATTATCCCCCAATATTTTGTACTATAAGAAAGGGCGATTGCCGGTATTTCACACTGAATAGATGAAATCACAGGATGCATCCTGCTAGCAATCGTAAATAACGATTGCTGTATATAATTTCTCACCTCAAAAGGATACATCTCTTTATTTTCACAAATNNACTTTATCGATCATAAATAAATTAAAATTAAGCCAATCTTCCCTTTTGCCTTCTTGAGTATATCTATATATTAATTCACTTGGACAAAAGCTAATGTATTCTTTTGTTCTTTCTTTTTCTTCCTGTCGAGTAAGAGGCAATAACGCTAAATCATCGGTCATTTTTATATTTTGCAAACCTAAGCTATGAAGATATTGATAAGTTAAAGGATCTCTTGGATAAATTTTATCAATTTTCTTTAAAAGCCTTTTCATTACGGGCTTTCTAAAAAATCGATAAGGACCCATGGTTTGACCAAACATAATTATTTTTATACCTTCTCTTTGTAATAAATAAAATTTTATCGCATTGATGATAGGACTTTGCCAACCATAATCTTCGGTAAAATCATCGCCCCCCAATACCACTACTAGATCAATCTTTTTTATAAAATCAGAAATAATATTTTTCTTTCTAAAAAATGCCAATAAGTAATCATGTTTTTTAATCCCAACTTTAAAAAGAGATTTCATAGGTACCGGATATATTTGCTCAACACCGGTCGCTTTAACTAATCTCTTGATATTTATTTCATCAGTAGTTTCTACAAAATATTTATTCTTCTTCTTGGAAACCTTATTATAATAATTAATAAAATTTTCTCCCATCATCATTGAACCATAATTTAAAGTATTAGGACAATTGTAGATATAAATATTCAATCTTCTCACTCCATAAAATTAACTTTAGAGCTAACTTTATTTAGTTTGATCTTAACATCCAACAAAAAATTATAAAAAAAGGGCGAAATTAAAAATGCTTTAATCTTTAATAATAATTTATAATCTTTACCCTTATATTTCTTCATCATCGAAAGCATTTCTTGTCTTAAGCCCGGATAATTTTGATCTAAATCAGAAACTAAAACCTTAATACACTTTTTATATGAATATCCTTTTTGTTGTAGTAATTTTATTAGAAGACTAAAATGATATAAATAATGAGGTATTATTAATTCCTCTTTCTCTATATCTATCTGCTTATTGATATAATTAAATGCCCGTTCCATAGCCAAAACTGCATCAAATTTTTTGATATTATAACTTTCAGTAATTGAGCCCCTTCTTTGTACATAGTAAGAAAGAACTTTATCGATAAATATTACATTATTAGCTCTTGTTAACGCTTTAAAAGTTAATTCCAAATCTTCGCCGCAAACACATCCTTCTGTATATTTTAAATTATACTCTAATAAAAATTTTCTCCTGTAAACAGCACTAGCTGTACAGATCCACAGGTTATAGTTAATCATATTTTTTAGGGCTTCTATCCCCTTCATCTTTCGACCCCGTAACCTATAGACCTCAAAATAGTTTTCAATTACATTCTTTTCTTCAGTTACTGTATCAAAGGCCCAACAGATTACATCATACTCTTGTTGATTAATGTACTGAAATACTGTCTCTACAAAATCACTTGCTACATAATCATCGCCATCTAAAAACAGTACATATTTGCCTATTGCATGTGCTAAACCCCGATTTCTTGCTAAACTTACACCACCATTTTCTTGATTAATTATTTTATAATTAATTAAATCACTTTCAGACATAATATTCTCGATTATCTTTAAAGTATTATCTGTAGAACCATCATTAATAATGATGACCTCAAATTGTTTGTTCGTCTGCTTAATTAATGATTTTAATGTGTATCCTATGTAGTTTTCTACATTATAAGCGGGGATAACAATACTAAGTTTCACTTTATTAATCCTTTCAAATCAAAATAATACATAAACATTAATGCAGATTATTCAGCTTTTCTATCATACCTGATTTTTCTATAATTCTGTCCCAAGTGTAATTTTCAGCATTAAAATTTGATTTAAATGCAAATTTATTGATGTCTTCAATATCAAAATTTAAGTTATAATAATCTAATTTATAAAATAAACACATCTGCTCATTTTCAAACTTTTTAACCCATTGGTAATCAGTAGTAATTACTTTAAGACCAAGTGCTAAATATTCCAGTAATTTAGTTGATGTTTGCACATTATACGGATATTTATCCGGTACAAAATTGATTCCATATACTGCTTTAGACGCTATCCGCGGCACCTCTGAATATGGAACTTTTCCGGTAAAAATAAGATCTTTATTATTTTTATATTTTTTATAAATAGAATCATTTACATTTCCTATTAAACAAAGCTTACCATTGTTTTTTTGAGTAAATACTTTTAGAAATTTATCAAACTCTCTTGCCTTAGACATAGAACCTACATATACAAAATCGTATTCTTTATTATTGCTCTTTGTTTGAATAAAGCTTTTATCTATACCCATATCTCTATAACAATAGGCAATACCATCTTTAAAACCAAAACCCTCTTTTACCTTTTCGTTTAGAAATATCCTTAAATCAGGTTTAGGATTTAGCACCCTCTTCATGATATTTTTAATGTGTGGAAATCTCCCTATAGATAGTGAGGCATACTCATGTATAAGAATTTGACCTTTTGCTTTTTGTCTGATACCGCCTACCCCTTTAAATTCCCAGAGAACATCAAAATCTTTGAGGTCATATTCATCGCTTAATTTAGAAGAATCATACGCTTTATATCCGCTCGTTTTTTTAAAGTATTCAAGATATGCATCAACTTCCGGCAATAAAACTTTATTGTTCCTCAAAAACAATATTTTTATCACTAAAAACACCTCTAGAAACTATAAACTACAAATACCTCATATAAATCTCTTTCATCTCAGGCAAAACCTGGTTAAGTGAATACTGTTCGACCAGTTTTTTGCTTTTTTCTCCAAAGCTTTTGCGTATCTCTTCTGAATCATACAACTTTTCTATTGCCTCAGCAAAAGCTTGCAGATCATCTATTCCCACCACATAGCCATTAACCCCATCCTCTACTAAATCCTGATTACCTCTACAAGCTGTGACCACGAGAGGTAAACCTACTGCCATAGCTTCCATGACATTAACCGGTAAACCTTCTCGCCTGGATGAAGAAACTGCAAGATCCGCTATCTGCATAAGACCGGCTATATCATCCCGCTGTCCTAAAAAAAGTATGTTTTCTTCCAAATGTAATTTCTTAACTAGTTGTTGATATTGATTAGAGTAACTGCCTCTTCCGGCTAATAAAAGCTTTATCCTCGGTATTCTGTTTCTCACTACATTTATTGCCTTAATTAATAAATCTTGATGCTTATTATAATTAAGTTCTGCAGCATAGATTAAAATAAAATCATGTTCATTGAAGCCATATCCTTTCCGTAATTCTTTTTTCTTTTCAGAAGTTTGCGGAACAAATTTTTGCAAATCTACCCCGACACCTTTAACAAATTCTATTGATTTAGCTTTAAATTTTTTTCTAGCTATCTCATAATCTTCTTTATTTATTGTGATTAAACAATCAGTATGTTTTGATAACCAATTTTCAATAGGATAAGATAATAACCAATTTTTTATAGGAGCTCCCTGATAAAAATAAAAACCATGTGCAGTATATAAAACCTTTGTTCCTTTATTTCGTAGATTTTTCGCCGCAAATCTTGTTAAGGCACTTCCCATTGATGTATGACAATGAATTAATTTAAACTCATTTTCATTAATAATCTTTTTAAGATGTTTATACACATACCAGTTCATTATTTTGTATGGAGAACGCTGAAAAGGAAGATTGTACTTAATATCAACAAAAGGAATATCCGCATCTCCTTTACTGGCAACATGAACCTCATAACCTTGTTCTTTAAACCATTTTAAATATGGAATATGAAAATTTAAGATATGACTATCAACAATAGCCACAAATAAAATCTTTTCCATTTTTAATACCTAATCCTATTATTTTTTTAATACCAACTTATTTCATCTAATTCTTTGTTTTGAGACACACCCTTGGCACTATCTTTATTAAAAATAGTTTTAACCGTGTTAAAAATAATTTTTAGATCTAATAATAACGAATAATTGCGGATATATAACAAATCATATTTAACCTTATTTTCAGGGTCAGTAGAATATTTACCTAATACCTGGGCTAATCCCGTTATTCCCGCTTTTACAAAAACCCTATATTTAAAATCTTCCACTTCCTGATTATACTTTTGCACAAAAAAGGGTCTTTCCGGTCTTGGACCAACTATACTCATATCCCCTTTAAGTACATTAAATAATTGCGGAATTTCGTCTATCCTAAAAGTTCTTAAAAATCTGCCTATGGGAGTTATCCTGGCATCTTTTTCTATAGCTAATACCGGACCTACATTCTTTTCTGCATCTACCACCATGGTTCTAAATTTATATAAATCAAATATTTTATTATCTTTAGTTACTCTTTTTTGTTTATAAAATACAGGTCCTCCATCATAGACTTTAATCATTATTGAAATGATAAACAAAAAAGGCAAAAGTATAAATAATCCTACAAAAGATATTGCAAGATCTAAAACCCTTTTTATAACTGCTTGTCCAAAGGTCAAACCCATACTATCAACTTTAAATACTAACATATCATTAATTTGAGAAATCTGCGAATTTACCAGGGCTATTTCGTATAATCCAGGTACTAAATAAACAGTCTTCTCTCTTTCTAAACAGTATTTAATTATCTTTGATTTATCATTTTCGTTTATATTATTTCCTATATAAATCTTATCAACATTGTTTATTAACACATACATTTCATCATTTACATTATGACTAAAACATTTAATTGAATCATAATTATGTTTATCCAACAATAATTTTTTCACTATATATTCTGATTCTTCTTTAGACGCAATAATTAGTATCTTCTTAGAATCTCTGCTTAATCTTTTTCGTATACTCTTCATCTAAATCCCCCACTCTTATATCCGACAATTCACCGCTTTTTTATAACATTCGTAACAAAACTGCCCTACTCCTTCTACAAAATCAATTTCTTCATGAAGAAATACCCTTGCCTAAAAGCAAGGGTATTTGCTATTAATCATCAATTATCCACAATAGTGCCATTAAGATACATTTACGCTGGTTTCCTCAACATCAATATCTTTTTCCAAATTGCTCAAAAGCTCGAAAATACTTTCCCGATCGATGCAATACTGATACTCATGCAAATTTTGATAAAGTTTTTTCAGCTCGCCATAATTAAAGTTCTGTTTATGGGCGACAAAAATCCGTTTATGCTTTGTCGCCGTCACTCCTTCCGCTTCTGTCAATAATTCTTCATACAGTTTTTCACCCGGACGAATCCCGGTATATTCTATTTTAATATCCTCATCCGGCTTAAATCCGGAAAGCCTAATCAAATCCCTGGCCATATCCACAATCTTAACAGCTTCACCCATATCCAGAATGAAAATCTCTCCGCCTTGCGCCATGGCTCCTGCCTGTAAAACCAATTGCGCCGCTTCAGGAATAGTCATAAAAAACCTTCTCATTTCCGGATCTGTTACGGTAACCGGTCCTCCACGCCTAATCTGCTCCTGGAAAATAGGAACAACACTTCCCCTGCTTCCTAAAACATTACCAAAACGAACCGCCGTAAACCTAGTTGTACTAATCTCATTGAAATTCTGAATAATCATTTCGGCAATTCTCTTGGTCGCACCCATCACACTGGTAGGATTAACCGCTTTATCCGTAGAGATAAAGACAAAGGCTTCCGCTCCCACTCTATCAGTAATCTCTGCAACATTACGTGTACCCAGAACATTATTCTTAAAAGCTTCCCCGGGGTTCTCCTCCATCAAAGGCACATGCTTATGGGCGGCAGCATGAAAGACTACCTGAGGTTTGACTTCTTGGAAAACCGCATCCAGCCTGTTCAAGTCCTTAATATCAGCGACGACCGTACTAAGAGATACCACTGGAAACCTTTCTCGTAATTCCATTTCAATTTCAAAAAGAGGATTTTCATCATGACCTAACAAAACTAACTCCGCAGGATTATAACGACAAATCTGACGGCACAATTCCGAACCAATCGAACCACCGGCTCCCGTTACTAAAACCCTTTTTCCCTGAATAGAAGCTTCGACCAATTCTGTATCCAAAGAAACAGGTTCCCGCCCCAACAAGTCTTCCAACTTAACTTCACGAATAAAATCAACCGTAATCTCACCGTTGATAATATCATACATCCGCGGCAAGGTCCGTACCGGAACATTCGCCTCACGACAGTTATCCACGATTTCCTTAATCACCTGACCGGCAGCCGAAGGCATCGCAATTAAAACCTCCTGGATACCCTTTTCCTTTACAATCTGCACAAGATCTTTCCTGCTGCCAAATACAGGTAATCCCATAATCGTAGTCTTCACCTTACGTTCATCATCATCCAAAAAGCCTACAGGAAGCAGCGCAGAATTATCCCGACGCAGCAACTCCTTTACTACAAGAACACCGGCGTCTCCTGCCCCAACCACCAGAACCTTGCGACCGTTTTTATGCTTTTGAAAATTTCCGCCCCTGCCTTGAAGAAGCTTAGGAACAGCCCTTGCCCCACAAGACAAAAGTACATCTAACACCCAAGTAAGAATAAAAACACTACGCGGAACCGCAATATGTAAAAAATAGCTTATAGAAACTAACGCCAGAGCAGTAATCAACAGCGAACTAACCAAAGCGAGCAAATCCTCTGCCCGAGCAAAAGACCACACCCGTTTATAGATGCCGGTAAAATAAAACACCCCTACCTTAGCTGCTATATACCAAAACCATAAATTGGTGAAACCAAGATATATCAAGAGGGGAATATCTCCTTCAAATCTTAAGAAATACGCCCCATAAAATGCAATAATCCCTATGCATACATCTACTAACAAATAAGCCAAGACCACCGTCAACACCCCAATGTTAATTAATAATGAACTTTACATCTTATTATAACAGATTGGCTCCATTGGTGCATTGCAAATTAATTGTCATGAGCAGATGCCTATTCTATTAATCCCGTTTTTCAATAACTCCGGGACTTCGGGATTAGAACAATTAAAATATAGATTTAAACCACTAGGGCTACTAATTTTAATTACCCCATAGAGCATAACAGGCAATTCTTCATTATTGGCAAACCGCCGATCAGGACTCCCATCCTTATTAACATATTTCCACACCTTACCAACTTGCTTTCCGTCTTTAGGCACTTTACCCTCAATAACTACTTCAACAGTACTCACTTCTATATTAAGATCAGCATATTGTATCGCCGTTACTTTCTTCCCTTCATAAAGTAACAATCTGTCCGGTAAAAAGCATAATCTCAACTTATCACAGTATATTTGAAAAATTTCCACATTAGTATCTATAAATTTAGGCACAGATTTTACAACTGTACAAGGACTTTTTTTAATTAAGGCGGAAGCCTCCGCACTATATTTTCCGTCCTTAGGTTCTCCTTGAGCCTCAATCCGCCAAAATTCACTACAATTCTGTAAACTCAACAAAGATTCCAGCATACATTGATACGCCTTCTTCGTTTCACCAGTAAGGTCATAAGATAACCTTACAACCTTATTTTTCCGGTCATAAATCCTTAACGGAATCAATCCTAAACCCAACAATAAAATCCACATTCCCACGGCAATACCCCAATAAAATGTGGCAACCACAAATAATACAACTAAAACCCCCAGTCCTACCACAAATAGCTCCACTCTTTGCTGCTTCTCATTTATCTCCTGTGTTAGCTCATCAGACGAATGAGCAATTAATTCCTCAATACTTGCTGTTTCTATTTCCTGCAATTCAACATCCTGTCTAACCGCCGGCACTTTCTCTCGCCGATAGTTAAATCCACCACGCCCCGTGATTACAAGATTATCTTTAGAACCTGTCACTCCGAACGAAACCTTAATACCTGCTTTGGAGAAATTTATTTTAATAGGTCCTAAATTTTTATTTTTCAACCAACCCATCTTTACATCCCCCAATCTTTTATACCAGAAAACTATATTAGGCTAGTCTTTTAACACTTCTCTCTCCTCATACCCGTGAGGATTGTTTTTTTGCCACCTCCAGGAATCTTTGCACATCTCCTCTAAGCTTTTCTCTGCCTTCCACCCTAACTCCCTAAAAGCTTTGGATGGATCCGCATAACACTCCGCAATATCTCCCGGTCTCCGCTCCGTTATAACATAAGGAATATCCTTCCCCGTAGCTTTAGCAAAACTCCGCACCACCTCAAGAACACTATAACCTACCCCTGTCCCCAGATTATAAGCCTCTACCCCTGTCATTACTTTAACTTTATCTAAAGCTTGCAAATGACCTCTTGCCAAATCAACCACATGCAGATAATCCCTCACCCCTGTGCCATCAGAAGTAGGATAGTCATTACCAAAAATATACAGCTTTTCTCTTTTCCCAACAGCAACCTGAGTAAGATAGGGCATCAAATTATTGGGTATCCCCTTCGGATCCTCCCCAATTCGACCACTCTCGTGTGCCCCGATGGGGTTGAAGTACCTTAATAAAACAATGCCCCAATCCTTATCTGCAGCATAAATATCCCGCAAAATTTCTTCAATCATTAATTTAGTTCTTCCATACGGGTTCATCGCCTGTAAAGGGAACTCCTCGGTTATAGGCATACGTTCCGGCATTCCATAAACAGAAGCCGAAGAACTGAAAACAATCTTCTTTACGCCATATTTTTGCATAACTTCACACAGCATTAGCGTCCCCATAAGATTATTCTGATAATACCGCAACGGAAACTCTACCGACTCCCCCACAGCCTTTAATCCGGCAAAATGAATCACCGCTTCAAAGTCATTTTCTCTAAAAACCTTATCCAACTTATCTTTGTTTAAAAGATTCGCCTCGTAAAACTTTAACGTTTTACCGGTTATCTCTTTAATCCGTTTTAATACTTCCGGCTTACTATTAGCAAAATTATCTACTACAACAACCTCATAACCGGTTGTCAATAACTCCACACAAGTATGACTGCCTATATAGCCTGCTCCTCCTGTAACTAAAACAGCCAAAACAATCCCCCCACCACTTATGCAGTAAGCTTTTTTAACTCCTGCTTAGCTAGTCTAATAATCTCCTCAACCTCTTTAATCTTCATAAAATATATTAGAACAAAATATATTCCTGCTCCTATGGCTATAGCCAATAATAAAGATATATTAGCACTTAAATATAACAACAAAACCTCATAAACCCATTTGGCCAATAAACCCATAACCAGAGAAGCAACTACTATCTTTACGAAAGAACGGGTAATCTCCAACAAGCCAAAAGGTCCAATCTTCTTTCTCAAGCTAATAAATAACAAAAAGGTACAAAACAAAGCGGAAATACTGGTAGCTAAAGCTAACCCCCCCAGCCCTATAAACCTAGACAAAATAATGTTTAAAACAATATTCAGTGTCACAGCTATTGTTGCATTATACATCGGTGTCTTGGTATCCCGTAAGGAATAAAAAGCCCTGGATAACACTTCCCTTAAACCAATACCCACCATTCCTAAAGCATAAAAGAACAAAGCAACAGAAGTTAGCATAATGGCCTGTTCATCAAAGGCACCCCTTCCAAACAACATCCGCACAATAGGCTCTGCAAAAATCATCGCCCCTACGGTAGCCGGTATCACCAATAAATTAATCCCACTAATTGCTTGGGATAATGCCCTTTTCAAGCCTGCAAAGTTTTTCTCTGCTGCCATTTTCGAGATCAACGGATACATCACCGTTACTATAGATATTACAATTATACCATGCACAAACAAATTAAGTTTATTGGCATAATTTAAAGCGGAAATACCTCCCTCTACAATACGTGAAGCTAAAGTACGATCAACCAATACATTTATTTGACCAACAGAAACACTAAAAATTATAGGTATAATTAAAAGCAGTAGTTTTTTAATGTATTCATCATGTCTGTCCAGGATAATGCGATAGCAAAACCCCTTTTTATAAATAAAAGGGATTAATAAAATCAATTGCGAAGCTGTAGCAAATAAACTACCAATTGCTAAATAAACTACGTTAAAATTGGAGCTCAAGGCTATAGAAATAATAGTGAGCAGATTAAACGGGAACCCAATCAAAGCCGGAACAATATAGTTATTCTTAATTTGTAAATAACCGTTAAAAATATAAATTACTCCAGTAAAATAAATACCAAAGAGCATAATTCTTGTGAAGAATACCGCTAATTCTAAAGTATCTCCGGTAAAACCAGAAGCAAATATCTTCACCAAAGGCACGGTAAAGATAAGGCCTAAAAAGACCACTATTGTACATATAACGATAACAAAATTAATAATATTATTGGTAAACAGGTCAGCCCTCGGCACACCTTTTTCCTGCACAATATTACTATATAAAGGAATATAGCTTGTACTTATACCAGTACCAATAAAGGCAAAAATAACACTGGGAATAGTGAGCGCAATTAAATAAGCATCACTAATTGCAGATGCTCCATAAAAATACGATAGGGTTATTTCTCGAAGAAAACCAAGAAATTTAGATGCTATAGTAATGATCATTATGATTATCGCGGTTTTTTTCATTAATTTAATCCTCGAAATATTATAATTTCCCCAGAAAGTGTTTAATCATCTATAATCAAACACTTGTCCCTCTAATAGTTCTGATAATTTTTAATAACCTTTTATTCAGGCTCGCCCCAATTTTATTTATTATATCACTTTTTACATAATTCTTAGCCTCCGAAAAACAAATTATATCTTTTTGATTATTTTTAATAAATTTTTCAAACATATTAATACGCTTTATATTCATAGTATTAGGATGCAAACACCATGTATATATCCCAAATGGCATTTTTCTCGGAGTGGCCAAAAGCTGAGGCACAAACAAAATCTCCTTATAAAAGTATGGATAATATGCACTACCATCAGTTACCACTTTTATCTCATTATTCACAAGAACTCTTAAAGTTGTTTCATCAAAAGAATGAAAAGGGGCCATAAAAGCATCAATATTAATGCCCTCTTCTTTAAATTTTTGTTTTCCACCTAATATTTTTTCATTTTGAATATCGTATGATAACCCTGCAAATTCACTTTTATTAATAATACCTAAAATACCTGAATTACTCGTTAAATACTTATGATTATATCCATGCAAAGCAATGCTCCAGCCTTCTTTCTGCAAATTCCTTATCTCTTCCCAAAAATTGAATTCACATTTTGGATAATTTAACAACTCAACATCTTCATTATAGGGGATAACACCTATAATCGGCTTTACCCCATAACTGCTAAATATCTCTTTTAACAAAAAAAAATTAGTCCAATTCATATTTTCCGCAATATCATCTAATCTAAAAATATACTTTACTCCCACAATATTACACTCCTTATAATTAATTATCCTTTAAACAATCTAAATAATACTGGTTTTATGTCTCTCAAATTAACAAATAAAAAGGCATTAGTCCTAAATAAATCCTTAATCCAAGTAATCAATTTTAAATCCATGTTCAACATATGCCTTATATCACTTGTTTCCACCATAAAATAGTAATCTTGATTTATTTTCTTCTGCATATTATCAATGTTAACACCAATAGCTTCTAAATACCACAAATAAGGAATATTTACACCAATTTTCGAGAGTGCATATCCTGGTGCACCATTTCTAAAGTTAATCTCAATAAAATATATTTTTCCATTTGCATATTTAAATTCTATATCAAATATGCCCTAAAACTGAGTCTTTTCTATTAAATTAAGGATTTTTGTCCTATCAATGTATTCAGAATCCGTAACCGCCATAGCATAAGAAGTACTTCCAGCATTTAATGGATATTCTCTGATCTTTTTAATTATTGCCGGTATTATTATTGCACTATTTTTTACGGTGGTACACCCAATTATCTCTATCATTCTCGCATCTTTACCATATATATATTCTTGTACTAAAACTCTATAATAATTTTTTTTCAATTTTAATAAGTTATTTTGTAACTCTAATCTATTTTGACATATAACTATATCTGATTTTTTACCTTCGATACTGTATAAAGGCTTAACTATACACGGATATACAATTCCCTCAGGAATAGAAATGCTTCCATTATTCAGTATTGCTTCCCAGCTTTTAGGTATACTAAAACCAGATATTTTTTATCTCTACTATGCCAATCAATTTACCATATGATTTCATAATTGTCCTAATAACAGCCCCATTTGAAGCACCAGTAATTAAAATTATATAATCAATACAACTATTCTTAAAATAAAATTTCATAATCCAATCATTAAATAAAGTATATATACCCTTCCCTCGATACTTTTTATCTATTATTACATAACCCCGATAACCAACATTATTATTAAACATAATTGTTTTATTTTTAGATAAAACCCTCGCCGTAAATGTATTCATTTTAACTTGTCCGAAAAAAATCCAAAGTCCACCAACAACAACTCCGTCATATTTAGCCAACCAACAATGATGACCATCTTTTAACCATTTACTTATTTTTTCTTTTGTTACACTATCACGTCCCATTTTGCGATAAAAATCAAATATTTGCTCTACATTTCTCGATAATATAAACTCATTTTCTTCACTTTTTTTAAACATTTCCTCTCCATAAAAATCAATATAATCTTGTATTTTACAAGAGAATATAACTCCAAGATGTTTTTTATAAATAACATCTTTAATAAGATACGGTTTTTTTATAGCTAATTTTATATATCTCAGCATAAAAACACTCCAAAATTATAAAGTTCTTTTGTATTATCAATAGAGCCATCATCTATTATTAAACATATAAAATCTTTACATGTCTGGTTTTTAAGACTTTCATATATAAATATAAGGTATACGCCCTATTATACATTGACGTAAAAACAGTAATCCTTGGCGTCATTATTCTCACCTACTCATTTCAATAAATAATTACTTTTACAACCACTTTGCTGAAGAAAAATCATAAGCATTATTAAAATAATAAACCTCGAGCTAAAAATATCAGGAATGAAACAACTTCCTACCATCGTTAAAAGTAAAAGCCATCCTTCTATAAAATGTTTTTTAATAGCTAATATTTGCGCATATAATATAACACCAAAAATAATGCTTGTATAAACAATTCCTGTTTGAACAAGATATTGTAAAACAGAAAAATGAGGCATAGAAACACCACCCATTAAAAGTGATGTATAACTTCTACCAAAACCAGTTCCGATAAAAAAATTTTTAAGAAATATATTAAATGCTATTATATAACCTTGAATTCTTCCAGAACTATTTAACATATAACTAACAACGTTATCCATAGGGCGAACAATATTAAAAAAATAGAACGTTACTAACAATATGATACTTCCCGTAATAATTCCTTTAATCCTACTAAAAAGCCCTTTATTATTAAATAAAATATATATTCCAAAAACCAAAAAAAAGCTAATAATTCCAGTTCTCGCTGATGTTATCGCCGCAGCCGCGAGTACAAAAACAGTTCCCATATAAAATAATATTTTTTTTCGGCTGTACTTATCTGCATATAGTAGCATCATAAAAGCCGTTGTAACAAGATATAGTGTCCCATTACTTATATCCATGAACATAAAACCATATATTACACGATTTAAAGCGTACCCTATATTTCCTAGAGCAACTCCGGTAAACCTATGAAAAACAAATTGTATTATTATCCCTATTGACGTTACAAACCCAGATAGCATATATGCTAACCTTACTCTTTGTGTTTCATAATTGTCCATTAAAGGCCCTTTTACTATAGCAAAAAAAAGAATGATATTATAAAAACCCAAAGTAATAAATTGCCCAATACTTTCAGAGAAAAATTCGTGTTTTGTCATTAATAAAGGAACTAAAGCTAAAAATATAAGTATTAATGACCCTATACTTGTTAATGCCCGTCCATATCCCCTTATACTTTTTTTATAGAATTTCTTAAAGAATAAATGAACTATGAGAACTGCGCCTAAGATATAAAACCACGGTATAGGCAGGGTTGCAAAACTCCCTCCAAATATGTTACGCCACGAAATCGGTATACAATAACACATTAATTCCAAAATTATAGCTATAAAACCACAGTTTTGTTTCTTTGATAAATTAAAAAGTAAAAATAAAATAAACAGTGCTAAGAAAGCAACACAAGCACTTGATACATCTACAATAAATGCACAAAAATATAAACCCACAAGACTACAAACAAGAAAAAATTTCATATTTTACACCTTTTTATTGTTGTATTATTTATCTGAAAGTAATTTATTATAAATATTAAAAAGCTCGTTTATATATCTATCAATATTTCCAAGTTCCCTAGCCCTTTTATAAGCATTGTCTGATAAGGTATTTAAATAAACCTGATCACTAAGTATTTTTTCTAATCTATATATAAAATCATCATCAGAATCACATAACCCTCCACATTCACTATTCACAATATTTGCTAGTCCACCAACAGGAGTAGCTAACACAGGCTTTCCCAAAGCCATTGCTTCTACTGCGACAAGCCCATAACCTTCCCTTTTTGAAGGCATCACCAATACTTTGGTATTTTTTAAAATTGGGAAAGGATTTTGTTTAAAACCAAGCATAAATAAATTTTGTTCCAACCCCATATCAAATATTTTCTGTTTACAGGCTTCAAATAACTTTCCATGACCTATAATTACACCTTTAATGTTTGAAACACGTTTGGATAGTTTACCAATAATATTAATAAATCTTAAAGGATCTTTTTGTTCGGCAAGTCTTCCTACAAAGGCAATATCATATAATTCTGTCCAATTCTCGATTTGTGACAGTTGAATTATCTTCTGACAATCCACTGCATTCGGGAAAATTAGGCTTTTATTTTTAATTAAATTCGAAAAAAAATATTCGTTCAATACAACAGGTGAAACACATAAAATCCTAGCAATTCGTAATGAAGCTACTAGGTATGCAAAAGAACGTATATTTAATTTTGTTAACCACTTAGGGTTATGATGTAAATGTGAAATAATTAATTGTTGAGGAGTCATAAAAGTACTTACAATACTAGCTTGAAAGTCATGTGCATGTATTATATCTGGCTTCCATAATCTTACTGCTTTACGGACTTGATTTATTGACATTTCTCGAAGAGGAATATACTTAATCCCCTCTCTAGTTAATAAATTAGCTATAGGACCCTCCGGAGAAACATAAGCCATTTCATATTTTTTTGACAAATTACGGATTATAGTTATAGCTACATTTTCCGCCCCTGAGTACGAGTTGCTAGACAATAAATGCATAATTTTACTCAATTATAATTCACTCCATAAATTACATAAATAATATAGCCATTTATCTTACATATATCGTCATAAATATACATCATAAATCTCTTTCATCTCCTCCAAAACCTGGTCGAGCGAATACTGCTTGATCAGATTTTGGCTTTTTTCTCCAAATCTCTTTCTTATCTCTTCTAAAACATACAATTTTTCCACCGCTTTAGCAAAACCTAAAACATCATCTATTCCAACCATATAACCATTTACCCCATCCTCTACTAAATCCCTATTACCTCTACACGCCGTAACCACTAGAGGTAAACCTGTTGCCATAGCTTCCATAACATTAACCGGTAAACCCTCTCGCCTGGATGAGGAAACTGCGAGATCCGCTATATGCAGAAGATTTGCTATATCATTCCGATACCCTAAAAAATGTATATTTTCTTCCAAATTTAATTTCTTAACTAGTTGTTGATATTGATTAGAGTAACTGCCTCTTCCGGCTAATAAAAGCTTTATCCTCGGTATTCTGTTTCTCACTACATTTATTGCCTGAATTAATAAATCTTGATGCTTATTATAATTAAGTTCCGCGGCATAGATTAAAATAAAATCATCAACTTTAAATCCATATTCTTTACGTAATTCTTTTTTCTTTTCAGGAGTTTGCGGAATAAACTTTTGTAAATCTACCCCCACACCATTAACTTTATATACAGCATTAGCTTTTCTTAACCTTAATTTTTTTGCCGCCTTATAATCCTCCTCATTCATCGTCAACAATCCATCAGTCCATCTAGCTGCTAATTTTTCTAATGTATAATAGACTATCCAATTTTTTATTGGTGCCCCTTTATAAAAATGAAATCCATGTGCTGTATATAAAATTAATACATCAGGAATATTTCTACAAGCCAATCTAGTTAAAAAAGAAGCGACCGGAGTATGAGTATGAATTAACTCATACCCTTCAGATAAAACAAGTTTTTTTATTTTTTTATATGCTTTATAGTTGCTTTTATTAAGGGGAGACCTTGCAAATTCTATACAATGAACCCGACAACCAAAATATAAAAGTTCAGAGTTAATTTCACTTTCTATATTACAGGCAATATCAACCTCATGCCCTTGTTCAATCAACATTTTAATATGAGGTGTTAAAAACGCATTAATAGTATTTGATATTGTAGTAACAAACAGTATCTTCAATTTTTCCCCTCACTTTAATACATTCTACCTTTATAACTGCTTAATCACGATTTCTACTTCTTCACTACTTAAGTTACTGCTACAAGGAATATTCAGCAGATTCTTTTCATAGTAATAAGCCTTTTCTATCTCATATGTCTGACAATGAAGATACGGTTTTTGTTTATGAATCAATCCCCATAAGGGTCTGGTTTGAATATTTTGCTCATTAAGCTTTCTAAGCAATTGGTCTCTATCTAACCCGTACTTTCTCTTATCTACAATTACAGAATAAAACCAATGGTTTGCTCTGGTATCTGCTCTAAATGGTAACAAAGTTAAACCTTCTATTTTAGCTATGGCTTCTTGATACAATTTATAGTTTTTTATTTTTGTTACGATAAAACCTTCGAGCCTGTCTATCTGGTCAACACCAAAGGCAGCTTGGATATTGGTCATGCGATAATTATAGCCTATTTCATCATGAATAAAATACAAGGGGTCAGTCTTGGCTTGTACAGACAAAAAGGCTACTTTATCTAAAATGTTATGATTATGAGAAACAACCATCCCGCCGCCACCGGTTGTTATGATTTTATTGGCATTAAAAGAATAAACCCCTATGTCTCCGATTGT